>DJOB01000002.1 GCA_002437105.1 Caryophanales bacterium UBA6449 | reverse complement strand
ACAAAAAATCCAGCGATAAACGCTGGATTTTCTAGAATCTACGAATCTATCGAGAACTACTCACCAATGTGTCTAGCGACTCTGAGAAGGAATTCCTTGAGTCCCGCGTATCTCTCAGTGAGAGGAAGAAGGGTATCGCGGCAGAGGTCCTGATAGGCATTCACCGCGGCAATCTCAGCTTCCGAGAGTATAGAGGCATCGATCTGCGAGACCTGCAGAGGGCAGAAGGTGATGTTTTCGAAACCGTTGAAATATCCGTCCTCCGTGTGTCTGAGACGGACGGTCAGAATCTCGTTCTCGATCCTGATGCCGTACTTGCCCGCCTTGTAGACGCCGGGCTCATCCGACTGGATCTGTCCGGGGACGAGCTCGTGAGAATCGTCCCGCTCCGGAACGATGCGGTAACGGAATCCGTTAGGCGACTCGTGCACGTTGAGCATGTAACCGACCCCGTGACCGGTGCCGCACTTATAGTCCATCCCCTCGCGCCACATATTCTCGCGCGCCTTGATATCGAGCGCGACGCCCGAGCAGCCCTGCAGGAAGACGGTAGTAGCCAGATCGAAGACCGACTTCACGGTCAGAGTGTAATCGTGTCGATACTCGGCCGACGATTCACCGAGGCAGAAAGTTCGCGTAATATCGGTGGTTCCACCATAGTACTGACCTCCGCTATCGACCAGCAGAATAGGATTGATCCCCTTGCCATCGACGACGGAGCAATTATTGCGGTCCGGCAGGTAGTGCATCATGGCTCCGTGAGGACGGAAGGCGGCGATGGTCGGGAAGGAGAGCGCGTAGCAGTCGGGCTGCTCGCGACGATAGCCATCGACCACATCGGCCACCTCGGCCTCCGTGTAGGACCGACCTCCCTTGACGATGTTGTCGTCCAGCCACTTCCAGAGGCGCAGGACCGCTAGAGCATCGAGCGCATGGATCCTCTTGGTCTGCTCGATCTCCACCTGACCCTTGACCGACTTCATGAACTGCGAGGGATTGGGCAGGAAGACCGGCAGCTTGATCAGCGCGCGCACCTTCTCGTTGGTGCGGAGCTGATCGACGAGGGTGGGAACGGGGTGCTGATTGACCGCACGCAGGAAGCCCCAGACCTCATCGTAGTCGTGAACCATCAGCCCGGGCAGCTCCTCGGGGACCGCCTTCGACCTGACGAAGAGATGAGCGGTGCCATCCACCGCGATATACAGGTAAGAGAGGAAGAGGGGCGAGCACTCCAGATCATCACCTCGCCAACCCAGGATGTAGGCGATATCGTCGAGGGTGGAGATGATGGTCGCCTGGCAACCATCCTCCTTCAGCTGATCCACGATCCTCGCCAGCCGTTCGCGGTAGGTGTCCGAGAGCAGCCTCTGATCCACCTTCCAGATGTGGGAGAAAGGCAGCTCCATCGGACCGCAGGTCACATCGCGGTAGGAGCGGTCGATGACCTGACCCGCACCCTTGGAGAAGCGGTTGAAATCGATGACGGACATGGTCGAGAAATCCATCGCCAACGGATAGAGATCGTGCTGACGGATGTACTCCTGCATGGTGGGCACATTGAAGTCGCCCATCTTGACCAGCTTGGTATCGGTGCCGGCCAGCTCCTCTATCGCCTCGACCCAGTAACGCCCATCCGCCCAGAGCAGCGAGTCGTCCTGGGTGACGAGAAGCAGGCCATCCGAACCCTTATATGAGGAGACGGACAGCCGCTCCTGCAGGTAGCGGGGAGCGGCCTCCTCCGTCTGGTGCGGATCGGTCACCTGCACCACGTAAGCCTTGACGCCATCCTTCTTCAGCTGTGCCTGAAGACGGTGAAGATTGCGGTCGAAAATACTATTTCCCATACTGGTTATCCTCCGTTGGATCAATAGGCGCGATCGAACAGCACGACGTACTTAGCGGGTTTGCCGCAGATGCAGCAGGTATCTCCGAAGGGAGTCTGATCGAAGGGCAGGCAACGCGAGGTGGCGGCGCAATCCTTCTTCACCTGCTCCTCGCAGGCGTGGTCGCCGCACCACATGACGCGAGCGAAGCCCTTGCCGGTGGTCACGACATCCTTGAGTTCGGCATAGGTGTGACAGGTCACCGTGTGGCTCTCCTTGTAGGCGAGCGCCTTCTGGTACATACCCTCGTGGATATCCTTGAGGATCTCGCCCATCTTCGCCGCGACCTGATCCACCGGCAGGGTGAACTTGCTGCCATCGTACCTCCGAGTCAGAGTGACGATCCCCTGGGCCAGATCCCTGGGGCCGACCTCGATGCGCACGGGCACACCCTTCATCTCGTACTGAGAGAACTTCCATCCCGGCGTCTTCTTGGAGGTATCGTACACGACCCGCACACCCGCCTTGGTCAGCTCGTCGTAGAGCTTCTGACCAGCGGCTGCCACCGCGGCATCCTTATCCGCGCGGATGGGGATGATCGCAACCTGGACGGGAGCGATGTAGGGAGGGAGAACCAGTCCGTTATCGTCGCCGTGAGTCATGATCACCGCGCCGAGAAGACGGGTAGAAACACCCCAGGAAGTCTGCCAGGGGGTCTTGGTCACATTGTCGCTATCGAGGAACTGGATTCCGAAATGCTGAGCGAAGCCCTGTCCGAAGAAGTGGGAGGTGCCGGACTGCAGCGCCTGACCATCCTTCATCAGCGCCTCGATGGTATAGGTGGCAATCGCGCCAGCGAACTTCTCCGACTCGGTCTTCCGACCCGAGGTGAAGGGGATGGCGAGCAGCTCCTTACCCAACCTCTCGTAGAGGTGCAGCTGTCCCAGGGTCTCTGCCTCGGCCTCCTCCTTGGTGGCGTGCAGGGTGTGTCCCTCCTGCCAGAGGAACTCCGCGCCTCTCAGGAAGGGACGGGTAGTCTTCTCCCACCTGACGACCGAGCACCACTGATTGCACTTGACCGGCAGATCGCGGAAGGAGTGGACGATATCCTTGAAGTAGTCGCAGAACAGAGTCTCCGAGGTGGGACGCACATAGAGCCGCTCCGTCAGAGGCTTATTTCCTCCGATGGTGACGATGGCACACTCGGGAGCGAACCCCTCGACGTGCTCCTTCTCCATGTTCAGAAGCGACTCGGGGATGAGGCAGGGCAGATACACGTTGCTGTGCCCCGTCTTCTTGATCTCCCGGTTGAACCAGTCCTGGATCATCTCCCACATGGCGTAACCGTAGGGGCGATAGACGATGAAGCCTTTGGTGCGAGCATAGGACATCAGCTCAGCCTTGAGACAGATATCGGTATACCACTGCGCAAAATTGTCTTCCTGCCTCGTAATACTGTCATTCTTCCTGTTGTTTTCCATATGTTTGCTTTTCCTTCCTATCTAGCCTACTGCTTACGTATCGACCTGGCTGAATTTATCCTGCTGATGATGTCCCGTCCCTCCGAGTTCAGCGTCTCGAAGATGCTGGATGGAGGGCAGAGCGCATTCGAGGATACGCAGCAGATACCGTGGATGAGAGCGAAGTAGGTCTCGTCTCCCCGGGTCAACCCGCCCAGCGCGACCGGTTTATTGTAAGGCTTGAGAAAGCTGAGTGCCGAGAGGGTATTGGCGCGTCCGCGCATATCCGAGACCGGTGAGTCGCTGTAGCGATACCTTACCTCGAACATCGAGAACAGCTTCATCGTCGAATCGTCGACCGCCGGAGGTCGATTGTTGAGGGACAGAATGGTCTTGATCCCCTCGGAATTGACCCGGGATATCTGATCCTCGAGCCTCCGGCCCCCATAGCGCTCGATCTCAGCTTGAGAGAAGGATAGATACAGATCGAAATTCCCGATCTTCTGCACGAAGTCGGAATCGAGCATATCGTCGATCAAACCGAGCTTCCAGGGGACGACGAGACGCAGCCGACCACCGCTGACATTCCGCTGCGCAATCCGAACAGCAAGGCTATCGAGAAGCGAAGACAGCCTATTCAGCCTCTTCGCCTCCTCCAGGAAGGCCTCCCCATCGATGTTCAGATACCCTGCATCGTAAGAGAAGAACGGAGCGATAGAGAGCACATACATGTAGGGATCACCGCTATTAAGAGTGAAATAGGGATTGAAGTATAGCCGGTAGGTGCCGTCGTCGATCGCTCTAATAAAACTCTGACGCACCTCCCGACCGCTCGTGGTGCTGGTGTTGGAGTCGGGTTTCAAGAAAATCGTATTCGCCAGATTGTCCTCGGCATCCTTCCGCGCCTCACTGACGTAGTAAGCCAACGGGGCGATATCGAGAGACTCGATGCTCTTGCCGGGGGCGTAGATGGTCTGACCGATCGTCGGAGTGTAGCGATCCTCGACCGAATTGACCTTGAGGAAGAACTCGACATCCTCGATGACTCTATTGACGCGCGCATCATACTTGGGATCCGGCTGAGGACGCAGATCTATCAACATCAGCGATCGCGCATCGACCTTGACCAGATAGGTGTTCTTGACCAGCCCGCGGGCGAGGTAATCACCCAGCTTCGCCGTCTGGTACTCCTGCTCCTCAGTGCCGGACAGGAACTTCTTCGCCTTAGCGTCGGGACTCAGAGATACATAGATGAACTGAGCTCGCCTTCCGCGCTTCATGAGATACCTGAAAGTCCGCAGATACTGCCGATAGGACAAGAATCTCGATCGCTTGTGCGCTACCGCTCTAGAGATAGAAGGCTGCATACTGATAAGGAAACCGGCCGTAGCATCCATGGGATCCACATCATCCTCTCCCCCGTAGAGGATGGCTCGGCTAGCGTAGCTCTGAAGGCTGGGAGGGAAAACGGATCCGAACTCATCCAGAGCCACATGAGCTGAGACGACCAGCGGCTGCTTCTTCTGCTTCAGAAGACCCTTGAGCCAATCCTCGACCGTCATATCAGCATCGCTGTCCACGATGGAGAAGATCCGCAGAAATTGATCGAGCGAGACATCGAACCCACCGATGAAATCGTCGTCCTTCGAGGTGATCTCGTGGCGGGGAATCACATGGATCTTCTCGTTTCCTCCCTCATAGGAGCAAAAGTAGATCTCAGTCTTTAGATTCTCGTGCCGCGCTTTTCTGCGCCTGAAATATAGATAGATAGGAAAGAGGACCGCGCCGAGGATAAAAAAGAACACCACCAGACAGATTCCAACAATGACATATGGTTTATCTAGGCTCGCGGGGTTCAAGATACCACTCAACATAGAAGGCCCTCCTCCCTCAGGTACGGATCGATGGAACCTGAAGCCATTACAAACCATCTCCTAATCTCCTAGAAGTATAAACCACCCAGCGGATAATATTTCATCTTGGTCTTGCAACGAGGAACAGATATGTTTATAATCCCATTCGCTTTCAAGCTAACTTAGCTCAGTTGGTAGAGCTCCCGGCCGTTAACCGGGTGGTCGTAAGTTCGAGTCTTACAGTTAGCGCCATAGAAAAAATGCCCCGGTAACCCCGGGGTTTTCTGTTGAAATAAAGAATTTTTGTATTAGAATTATCAAGCTTGCAAAAGCATTTGACTGGCCCGTTGGAGAAGCGGTTAACTCAAAGCCCTTTCAAGGCTTCATTCACCAGTTCGAACCTGGTACGGGTCACCAATTAGAACTTAATTGATCGGTACTTATTGAGTGCCGATTTTTTGTACTCTCTTTTAAAATGTTGAACCCAAATAAAATGTTGGAATCAAAAGCATAGATCTGAAAAATGAATTGTATTGATGATGCTTGATATCTTTAATATATCTAAAAGAAATCCAATTCCAAGATGAATTGTGAAAGCATCTACATTAATAGTAGAGTCGAAAAAATCTCCATATTTACCATTCATTTATTAATGGCATTAACCTCAATAATAAAATAATTGCAATAGATACCTGGCTAAAGAGGCGCAACCTAGATAAACTTATACTAATTCCTAAATATTTATCATATAGATTGAGAAAGAAGCCTTGACCTGCATTAAAAAGGGGGAGCTAAAACGTAACCCACCAACAACATTGAGAATTCTATATTGCTTGCAGCAGTTCCTTTGCTTGGTAGAAACCACAGCAAAAGAATTTCAAAGAAATTTTAATAAAACTATTCTAAATGTAGATGGAAGCATAACTCCATACGCGGTTGTAAAAAACAGCATTAAAAATACTCATCGGTTTTATGAACAAAATATATGTCCTCTTGGACACATTAGGCAAAAGACGCTAAAATAAATATTGATAAACAAATTCAAAACACCATTTGACATTCAAGTTTAGAGATAAGACAATTTTCAAATGATTTTCTAAGCTTGAAACCGCTTGCACAGGCTTATTTGACATCTTTACTCAAGTGCTAATCATTTGTTCTTAAGTGTATGTTAATAAAAAAGACCTCATCGGGAGATTCTATGACTAAGAGTAAGCTGTGTAATTTACAGCTAACATAATATAATTCTCGTCGTTGGGTAAAAAATGAAAATTAACTAGTTTTGACCCAATAAAATCAAACTATGATTACCTATAAATGCATTAATTGCAATGATTTATCGTGCGAAACTAGTATTTGCCCTGTTTGCCACAAAAGAACAACTCTTGCAAGTAGTGATATTTTTTATTGCAAGAAGTGCGATGCTCCTTCTTTTTATGACAAGTGCGAAGCTTGTGGTGGTTCATGTGAAAGAATTGGTTCGGATATTCGCCCTGTGTTCGCTAAAGAAAGACTTTTGATTGAAATCATTTTAGGGCAACCTATGAAATTCGCCGGAGAGCAAATGTGGAATATAGGCCCACAAAAGTTTTTTGTCGCGGGTCATAAAATTTCTTTGTCAATGGAACAAATGAAAAAAGTCGGAATGAACAAAATTTTTGAGAACTTAAAAAAATATGATTTAGAAAAATGAACGTGAATTTAATGTTATTTGCGAAAGATTCGGTTTATTTGGACGTGCTGAGAGAACATTAGAGGAAATCGGAAATGATTTAAAAGTTACTAGAGAAAGAGTTCGCCAAATCGAGGCAAAAGCTTTGAGAAAATTAAAAACACCTGAAATTAGGTCCTTACTATATGATTTAAAAGATGATTAGAAGGATTTTTGGGATTATAAAAATGATTATTACTACTTAAACCACTCAATTCATAGGACTCAATGTAATTAGACACTTATTCTTTGTTTCCTTAAATTGAGAGACACTGATCACGCCCCAAACCACTGCGATACTAGTTAGAAAAAAACTTACCCAGTTTTTTCTCTGAATGCTAAGAACAACTAGTCCAGTAAATCCGACTATCAAGGTAATTAGTAGTAAAAGAGTAATCTCTAACATGACAAAAGCAATAGACCCAACAATCGCATATACAATCCCCACTATGAAAGCAACGGCGAGAACCGGAGTTGCCTTGAACTTCCTTCCGCCGTTTTTACGATTCACGAAAGCTGTCCGAATAATGAGGGATACGAACATCGCCACAACCATGCAGGTTAAAAGCCAAAAAGGAATCCTTGCAAATACCGAACCATCACTAATTATGTTAATCGAAAGTTCTATGATCTCAGGTATAAGCAGCAGGACACCATATCCTATGAAGTAGGAATCCAGACCAAATCTGAACGTCTCGTATCTCCTGACGTCTAATTCTATAGTCCCTCTATTTTTACCTTGTTATATCAAAATATATCTTAAAAGATATTGCTTTATATCCTATTAAGAATATATACTATACCTAGTTAATGGCAGAAGGGACGCATATATGGAAAAGACGATTGGTCAAAAACTAAAAGAACTCAGAGAGAATGCAGGTATATCTCAGGCAAAGTTAGGCAAGATGCTAGGATGCACCCAGAACTCCGTGTTCAAGTACGAGTCGGACATCAACTTCCCTCCAAAGAAGATACTCATCAAATACGCGGATTATTTCAGTTTTTCTCTAGATTGGCTCTTCGGAAGATGCTCCAACATGGAAGGCAGGCTCTATAGTGGCGTCAACTCCGACAAGGAATCCGAGATAAGGAGCCTCGCCGACAGCATATTCAAGGAAGGGACCGTTGGATACGAGAGATTGAAGAACATAGTTGATAAGATAGTATCTGAGAAGATCAGCAACAAGTAGCGTGGAATAATTCCTAAAAGCAATGATAATAGGTAACTAATATAAACGAGCTAACAGAAAAAGAATGCCTCGATTTCATCAACGGGGTGCCGAAGGACTTCAGGAAGAGCCAGTTGCAGGCAGCCATAAGCGTGAATTCCGGGATACTGTGATTCTACTTCAGGATCGATAAGAAACTCGATGGGCTTCTCCCAAAGATGAGGTTCAGGACCCACGCCTACGAGAAGATAAGCAACGACCTGAAGGAGAAAATTCCCAGTGCGCAGTCTTTCAGTCCGACGAACATCCGCTACATGTGGTAGTTCTACCGCTTCGAGAAAGATTTGGAAAACCTGCCACAAGCTGTGGCAAAAATCGCTTTCAGCCTCCCCTAGGGCATCTGAAAACCATAATAGACGCCTGCGAAGAGAATCGCGAAAAGATGGTCTTCTTCATGAGAAAGACCATCGCCAAGAGCTAGTCGAGGGCGATCCTTTTGAATTTCCTCGATACCGACCTCTACAAAGAGGAGGGCAAAGCGATATCCAATTTCTCATTGACCTTGCCCAAGCCCGAAAACGACCTAGCCCAGGAAGTCACCAAGGATCCCTACCAATTCGACTTCCTATTGCTTTCCGAGACTTCCAGCGAAAAGCAACTGAAAGACGCCTTAATGGATAACCTCCAAAAATTCCTTCTCGAACTCGAAACGGTTTTTTCATTCGCCAGAAGAGAATATCATCTTCTCGTTGGTAAAACAGAACAATTTATTGATATTATTTTCCATAATTTCTCTCTTCATAGATCTAGGGTTATAGAAATAAAGACTAGAGAATTCATACCAGAAGATATGGTACAACTTTCAAGCTATGTTTCAGCTGTAAACGGAATGCTAAAGAAAGATAGTGATAATAAAACTATTGATCTCCTTATCTACAAGAGCAAAGACAATATGCTAACTAAATATTCTGCTGACGCTGTCACTACTACTATTGAGATCTCTGAATATCATTTTAGAAACATGATACCCAAAGATATTAAGGATAAACTTCCTTCTATTAACGAAATCGAAAAAGAATTAGGCAAGAAATATAAATAAAGTTAATTAAAAGTTTTGTCATAAATAGAGCTATGCATTGCTAAGGAAGCCCTTGGAGGGCATCCTTTTTTCTTTTGACTACCACATGCTTGCATTCCATTTGAATGGCATCGAGGATATCGGATACGTGCTTTGTCGTCTTTGCTGTCTCCCACTTATTTTTTCTTTCCCTTCATTGAGAGATTAAGTTTGTCCATGATATCGCTGTACGACTCCACATACATAACGCCTGTCTCGGAAAGTCTCTTAAGGAACCTTGACATAACGAGCATGGATATGAAATTTCGAACTCTCCCCGCGGCAAACGCATTGCCATGCTCCATTGTCTGGTCCAGGCGCTGCAAGTTCTTGTAGTAACAAAATATGAGTTCTATCTGCCACCTAAACGCATAGCAGTCATAGGCGGTCTTGAGATCAAAATTCCTGTTTGACTCGAGCACTATGGTGACGAAAGCCTTCTTTCTTTCTTTCTTTCTTGGTAGTCCTTTGCATCTAGGCTTCCGTCCCGTCTACTGAGGAAATCCTTTTCCTCCTAATATGATTTATATAGTTTTGCAAACTATAAATCTTTTAGTTAAATTTATTCCCAACTCATAAAAAACAGATTAGCTTCCTTCTTTAAATTTTCACCCATACAGATTGTTACATTTATTTCATAGATATATGTTTTGCCAATATTTAATTAATCTCTTTATCCATCTTTATATTTGTACTAAATGCAAATACGCAAAAATCTATGATAAATTAATTTATAAGGAGGAAATTATAATGAATAAAAAGGCTCGCACCCCACTACTGATCGGACACATCATAGGAATTGTTGGCATCCTAGCCATAATAATTCTTATCTTCCTCTTCTTTACCATCGGTGGTATTTTTGTCGGATCGATAAGCAGCATCGGAGGATCTGAAGCCGGAAGCGATGCGATGGAAAAATTTATTAGTGTCGGTTACTTAATAGACATCTTGCTGGCATTAATAATCATACTCGATGTCATCAACTTGATCTGCGGTTTTAGGAAAAAGCCCTCCGGCAAGACCTTGAGCAGTCTCATGATTGCCAACATGTCTTTGACCAGCCTTTTGAGTATTGGAACCGCCGCGTATTTCATAAAAGCCTTCGCTATGGACATAGGGGCTGATTCTAGCAATATGACTCAAAGCATAACCCTGACCTGTATAGCCAGTGCACTTCTTTTAATCTATCTCACCCTCTATATACTCACCATTACCTTCATCTATGTTCCAAGAATAAAAAATACAGAAGCCAACGTCTAAAATTATTGACAAAAATTACAACAACTCTTTCTTTTAAAGTGTAACTAATTTAGTGATCTCTAAATTAACGCCGGTATCAATATCTTTAAAAATTCTCTTAACACAATCCTATATATAACTGAATTACCAGATCGACTTTAATACTGTGTAAAGTCAATACACTGCCAACTCAAAATAAAAGTTTGCTGATAGATCAAAAACAATGCATATCTTAGAGAGATAGTTTTTCAGTTTCTTAAAATTCCCAAGAAACTAGATGTTTTAAAATTTTAGTGCTTTTTAATCTCTAAGAGGATCAAGTATGAAACGAGCTATTTTCTTCGATCTAGACGGGACTTTATGGGATGCGTTGGAACCGATTAAAGATTCCTGGAACAATACGATGGAGAAGCACGAATTCAAGTATAGATTCAGCCTCAAGACTATCACTTCAATGATGGGATTAACCCCAGATGAGACCCTTCCCATCGCGTTCCCCGGTCTGAAGCAGGAAGAGGCTAGAAAACTCTTCCTGCTCTGCCTCAAGGATCAACTGGTCTACCTCAAAAGCCATCCTGGAAAGCTGTATCCAGATGAAATAGATGTTTTGAACCGATTAGTCACCGAATACCCGCTCTACATAGTGTCGAATGCGGATAAAGGCTATATCGAAGATTATCTGGAAGCGTATAAGCTCCAGCATCTTTTCAAAGGTCATCTCTGCGCTGGCGATACCGGAAAAGATAAAGGTACCAACATCAGGGTCATGATGGAAAAAGCTGGTGTCGATGAGGTCATCTATGTTGGAGATACCCAGAAGGATTTTGATGCCGCACTAAAAGCCAGAGTGAAATTCATCCACGCTAATTACGGTTTCGGAAAGATAGACAGAAAGGTGACTGAATTGAACAATTTAAAAGAACTTCCTTCGTATATCGAAAAATTGTTTAAAGAGGAATAGCTATGTTAAAACTCAATTACAAGCGAACGATCATCATCGGTTTTGCCTTCTTCAGTATCCTGCTCCTCTGGCAGGTCTACGATTCTTGGACCCCCACCTTCCTCACTGAGCTCTTCAAGGAAGCGCTCGGAGCAAACGATGCTACCCAAGTGCAGTATCTCGTCGGTGTCATGATGGCGCTAGATAATCTCGCCGCTCTGATCCTTCTTCCGATCTTCGGTCACCTCTCGGATAAGACGCATACAAAGATTGGAAAGAGAATGCCGTACATCATAGTGGGCACCCTGGTCTGCGCTATCGCCTTCCCCTTCATCCCCGTCTTCTTCCACCTCCACAGCCTTGCCGGAACCCTCATATTCATGTTCATCGTTATCATCTTCGCCATGATGTACAGGAATCCTGCGGTCGCCTTGATGCCCGATATCACGCCTAAGCCGCTCAGGTCCAAAGCCAACGGAATCATCAACATCATGGGATACATCGGCGGAGCCTTCGCGACTGCCGTAGGAATAATCTTCGTCCTCTCCAAATATCTGAAATCATCGGATGGAAAGAGCTGGGCCGACCACACTTCAAACATCTGGATCATCGAAGCTCCCTTCCTTATCGCCTCAGCCCTGATGGTCATATCAGCTCTAGTACTGGTCTTCTCCATCAACGAGAACAAGATCGAGAAGGAGATGGAGCCGCAGATGAAACTCGGTGAGGAGATGAGCGAATCGGCCGACCGAGCCAACGATGACAAACCCCTCACCAAGGCCAATAGGATCATGCTTCTCCTGATCCTGGGGGCTGAATTCCTCTGGTTTATGGCTGATAGCGGCGTATCCACCTTCATGGTCAATTACTCCAACTACCACCTTCACTCTGGTACCCAGGGTGCAATGATAAACACCATCGTCGGTGGTGTCGGTTCGGTTTTAGGTTTCGCCATCGGCGGTATTATCGCTGGCAAGATAGGAAAAAAATACACCATAGTGTCGGGACTCAGCTTGGCCTTGGCCGCTTCTCTGGTCTGGGTCATCTGCTCGTACACGATCCCCGTGAAACAGGTCACTGGAAGCGCGGTCAACCCCTTCCCCATCTACCTATATATAGTGTGGTTCTTCAAGGGACTCGGCATGAGCTTGGTCCACGTGAACTCCTTCCCGATGGTGGTAGAGCTCTGCTCCTCTAAGAAGATAGGCAAATTCACGGGATACTACTACGCCTCCAGCATGGCTGCCCAAACTATCACACCGATCCTCGTCGGACTTCTTATACTAATACCCGGCTTCGGTTTCTCCTTCCTTCCTATCTATGCGCTCGCCTGCCTCTGCCTGTCGCTGATCGTCTTCATGTTCGTGAAAAACGTCCACAGAAAAAGTTCTAAGATTGTCGAAGGTAAATAAGAGTAAAACATCCTGGTAAGGAGATTTTAAAAATGTCAAAGATCGATAAAGAGAAGTACATTCAATCATGCAATCCTCTATTCTCTCTCGGTGTCGCACACCGCGGGCTGTATAACAACGAAAAGGGCATAACTGAGAATTCCATCGAGGCCTTCAAGAATGCGATTGCCCACCAGGTCGCCTTCGAATTCGATATCCATCTCACCAAGGATAACCAGCTGGCAGTCATCCACGACTCGGACCTCAAGCGACTCACCGGCAAGGACGGAATAGTAGAAGATCTAACCCTGAAGGAGCTTAAGGAGAACTACACCCTGCTGAACGGAGCGAAGATTCCTTCCTTTGAAGAGGTACTCGCCCTGGGACACGATGACTTTCCGATGGTCATCGAACTCAAGGTCTATAGGAAGAACTACCGGCCTTTAACCAAGCGATTCCTCCAAGCCATGAAGGGAGTAAAGAACAAGGAAAACTACAATATCATCTCCTTCGATCCACGAGCCCTGTTCCCCTTAAAAAAGCTTGGCATTCTAAGACAGCTCCTCGTATGTCAGGGACATTTCTGGGTCTTTAAGTTGCGGTATTTCTTCGAAGCAATCGATATCGAGAATACCCTGCTAGATAATCCACGGGTGAAGTCCTACTACCGAAATCACTTCGTCAATGCGTGGACAATCGAGAATAAGGATGTCTTCGACAGGATCCTACCCGAGTGCGATACCATCACCTACCAGTTCCTCGATCCTGCATACGTAAAAGAACAATTGAAGGAAAAGAATAAGAAATACCTCCAAGAAAAGTAGAACTCATAGACAAGTTCCTACATATGAATCGTCAGCGGACTTGTCTTTTTTTGTCTGCGCAACATACATATCACTACCGATAATTAAACTTTAAATCGATATAACCTATTCCTATATCAGTTATTACTATCATCATCTATCCGCTCAAATCCATACTGAGAATACTTTTCACATCGTTTGCATATACTGACTGTAGCCATTTAGAATTCACGCTTCTCAACTTTTCCTAACAGTAGAA
Organism: Caryophanales bacterium UBA6449; assembly: GCA_002437105.1. Lineage (GTDB taxonomy): Bacteria > Bacillota_I > Bacilli_A > RFN20 > CAG-288 > CAG-568. Next base: position 60,946 of record DJOB01000002.1, on the reverse strand, counting down.
TTTAATAAATCTAAAGATTATTCAATGACGCTTTCAATCGACATGAAAGATTAATAAATCCACCTCAATTAAATTAAGACATAAGAATGAATTAATCTAGGAAGACTATATTTAAAGGTATAAAACAAACTTAATTTTTTAAATGAAGGATAGCTGCTCTATAATATTCTCTGTTCAGCAAAGGGTTATAAAAAGGTTTAATAACGTTATACATTGATAGTATGTGCAAAAAGAAATGTTAGCAGTATCCAAAACATAGAATAGCTATGGCAGATTAAAAGTGTGTGTCCGTTTTTTTACTCTATAGATAGACTATAAATATTTGTGCAAACAGGAATTCAAGGATTGAAAAAATTATGTCTAACAAAAAGCTTTCGCCGCTATACATACTGAAGATACTAAACAAATACAGCGATGCCGATCACTACTTGAGTCAACCGCAGATCAAATCGTACTTGGAGACCGAATATAACTGCAAGCTGGATCGAAAGACCATCGGAAATACCCTGTATCTTCTTTCAAACGAAATGAACTATGGAATCGATGTAGGCAACAACGGAAAAGGCTTCGCCTTTATCGAGCGAACCTTCGACGATTCAGAGATTCTCTTCTTGATCGATATGATCGTCTCCGCCCAATACATCACTACCAAACAGACCGACGAACTGATAAATAAGCTTCTCTCCTTCACCAGCAAGTACTTTCGAGTCAATCACAAAAACACCTTGGATTTCTACACTGATCTGTCTTGCGGGAAAACCAATAACCAAGAGTTCTTCTATACGATAGAGCAGGTCCTCAGCGCCATAGATACGAATGCGATGATCACATTCGATTACTACGATTACGACGCCGATCTCAATCTTGTCCCCACGGGACGATCATTCCAAGTCAATCCTCACTTCATCGCCAATCAGCACGGAAACCAGCACCTATTCGCCACCTATTCCCGAGGCAAGAGACTATATTCCTTCAACTTAGAGAAGATTAGAAATCTCAAAATACTACCGGATAAACAGCAGGTCTCACTCGACGATATCCCGGAGATCAAAGGGATAAAGCTGCACGACTATATCAAGTCTCACCCCTATTCCTTTGTCGGAAATACGATCGATATGGAAATCTGGTACGACGATCCGTCCAAAGCAATCCGCATCAGCAATTCTTTCGGCAGCAGCAATACCTTCATCGAGAAGAAGGATAATCACTGGATCTGCCACACTAAGTCGGATATCAACAGCGCAACCATCTGGGCCATTCAGTACTCCGATGACCACATGAAAGTCATCGGCTGCCCCGAGTTGATAGATCGGATCAAGGAACACATAAATAAACTAGAGAAAACCTATAAATAGCTCTACATAACATACTTCGCTACAAATCATGTTTCATTTTGACCCGCCTCTCCCTTATCATTTGGCAGGGGCTTTTATATGGCGAACTTTCTTGATCGAATCCCATACTCCGAGCGTCAGATTCCCGTCGAGATAGCGGAGGAATATCTATCCGTCTCACCGGACTTCCTCCAGCTGGAGGGACTATGTTTTGACGAAGAAGCGAATCTCTATTTCTGCGATGTCTTTCAGGGCGGAATCTGGAGGGTGGAACGGGGCACTAGAGTAGCAAAGAGGATCCTCTCGCTTAAGGGCAGAAACCCCGCGGCTATCAAAAGCGGTCCCGACCACCAGCTATACGTCGCCTGCCTAGGAGATTTTCACTCGACCGGTTCGCTCGAGAGGATCGATCCCATATCGCTCACTCGGCAAACCATCATCTCCAGCGCTTCCGGTTACGTGATCGACGACCTCGCTTTCAGACATGATGGTCGCTTCTACTTCTCCAACTTCATCGGCGGGGCCACCGATAGAAGCGGTGGAATCTTCCTCTCCTCGCTGGACGGAAAGGATATACGGCGGGTCTGTGGCTTTTTAGGTGTGCCCAACGGACTATCTCTCACGAGCGACGAGAGAAGCCTCTGGGTCACCGAGATGGGGACCAACACTCTGCACTTCCTCGAGCTGGAACAAGATGGTCTGACCATATCCGATTACGGGGATTTAACCCCATATACCTTCACTGGTTTAAACGGACCCGATTCCTGCACGCTGGATAAGGATGGAAATCTGTATGTAGCAATCTATCAACAGGGAAGAGTGCTATGTTTCTCGCCGGCTGGTATACCGGTTAAGCAGATCCTTCTGCCCGACAGTTGGAACGGAGCCTTCCTCCGCTCCACCCATCCCAAAATCATCCCGGGCACCGACACTCTCCTCATCTGTTCAAACGACTTCCAAGGCGGCAGAGGATCAGCTATCTTTTCAGCCAAAGCGCTTGCCGAAGGATAAAAGTATCCGATAGATAATAGAATATTCATAGTTATGGGAGGTCTCCACTATGGCTTATAAGGACAGCGCTCAATACGATGCTTGGGCTAGAGATTACGACAGCTTCGCGGCCGATAGCGAAAAGAAGGGGGAGTTTCCCTTTCAGGGATGGAGTATCGCCCTCGAGACTCTAGCGAAGACGATCGACGGCTTCGCGAAGGACGCGGAGGTGCTCGACCTCGGATGCGGAACTGGCGACCTAGAGCAGATTCTCCTCCAGAGAGGACACCAGGTGACCGGAATCGACTTCTCGTCCGCCATGCTCGCTATCGCTCGAGAGAAGGCAGCTGGGGCTATCTTCATCCAGCACGACCTGTCCTCAGGATTCCTGCCGGCTTCGCTCAAGGGGAAGAAGTTCAAGGTGATAACCTCCTCCCTATTCCTGCATCGGCTCCCCAGAGCGCTGCAGCCTGCCTTCATCAATTACCTGAATTTCGAAGTCCTCGCAGATGGCGGATTGATCCTCATCTACGATGCCTGCTTCGACACCACCGAAGATCTAACAAAGTTCCAAGCGGACCACAAGAAGGATCTGAGCCAGGATAATTACCCCATCCTCGCCGATCTAAAAGAGTTCATTCCCAACCTGGTCTTTCAGCGCATCTCCCCTCAGGGCGTAATCATCGCCTGTCCGAAGTTCGCCGCTCAGCCTGTAGATGAAGATGAGGCTAAACAGGTCGACCGAACCCTCGGATACGTCGAGGAGGCACGGGAGAGAGAATTTAAAAATGGAGAGGATGAGAAGCCGCACCAGACAAACTGGAAGCGGCTCCGAGAGATCCCCGGAAACACCTTGACCGAACTAGCTAAGAATTTCTCGCTCGCCCTCCTGCCCTACGAGGCCGAAGCAGAAAAGAACTGGTCGATCCTCAAACCCAGGCTCAAGAATCTGTTCCACGGAACCTTTACCAACAGCGATATCCTGAATTTCCGTGTCCAGGCCCTCACTAGCTATACCGCCTCCGGCGTTCCCCTCCCACAGCAGGATGAACAGCGAACCGCCATCTGCACCATGTTTGTCGCATCATACCTGAAGGCGAGATTCCCCAGCGACAAGATAAATATCAATCTCTTCGGTCTATACCTCTTCCTCCGGCTCGACCTCGAGAACACTTTCATCCGGCTGGAACAGACCTACGGTAACGACTCTAAAAAGGTGGCAGCCGATATGAAAGCGCCCCAGGGGAAGCCGATCACCAGCATCCTCACCTACGATCTTAAGATCTAGCTGCTGATCCGAGCTAGCGCTTCTCTAGGTGCGATGATCCTTCTTTGCTTACTGGCTTTAAAGGCTTTGAAAAGATCCAGCCGCTTGGATGAACCGGGGTCCATCCGATAGCGGGCGGCAGTCATAAAACCATCGATGGATCGGCGGGCGATCAATTTACCATCTTCATATAACAAGGCGATGGATGAATCTAGTGGATAAAGGGCAAAATACCTTCTATCCGCCACGGTAAATTCCAGTCCATATCCTTGAAAGAGGCGAGATGCTATCCAGAGGGGAGAGGGATAATCCGGAACCCGATCGAGATCTCGGAGCTCCCAGAAGACAGGATTGTCCTTCGATACCTCCGGCTGATAGATAAACCAGTGATCAGCTAGTAGACCGAACAGCACCTTGCCGGCTCTAGAGAGGCAGATCTCTCCGGGAACGAGAGACTTCAGATATCCGCTCAGCAAGTCGAAATCGGAGGGATAGTCCCCACTTCTATCATGGATAAACCGGACTAGACCCGCAGGATTGTCGATAGTGTGCCGCAGCAGATTCACTTCCTCTTTCGCCGCTGGAATATCTAAGAGTCCCAGAAGGTATAGTCCCTCTCTAGCGAGGTCGATCGCCAGCTTCTTCCGATACTGGGCAGTAAAAATATCCTCAGAAAGATGATCGGCGATCTCAGCTGATCGTTCAGGATCGAGGGTGCGCTTCAAGAAATCCTTTGCAAAACTAAAACCGGAATCCAATCGATCCCGTCTCTTTCCTTCCGTACACCTCTTCCACTGCAGGGTAAAATCAGGATTCTCACTCTCGAGAATCCCATACTTCAGCCCGTTGGGTCGGATATCTATCTCAGATAGGTAATCATCGAGCTGATGATCGCCAGTCCTCTCCGCTACCGACTCCAGGATATCTAGAAGAGTTCGATATGTTCTAGTGAGAATCATGATCGCATCACGCCAGGTTCATCTCCACCTCGAAGGTGGTCTGCTTACCATACTCGGGAAGGCAGGATATACGGAAACCATTCTTCTCGCAGATCGACTGACAGATCGACAGTCCGAGACCCGAACCATTGCGTCCTTCAGCCCGCATGAGCGAGGTACGATAGAAGCGATCGAAGACGCGATTCTTCTCCTCTTCCTTGATGGTGCACCCCGTATTCGTTATGGTCAGGATCGCCTTATTTTTATTTCGGACAAAAGAAGCGGTGATCGAAGGCGGATTGCCTTCAGCATACTTGACCGCATTACCCAGCAATTCTTCAAACAGCTTTCTCGCATCATCGCTGTTGCAATTCACCATGCAGCCGGAATCTATCCGTTCGAATGTATAGTAGATTCCCCGCTCGAAGCAAACCGCATCGAACGAGAGGGACACATCCCGCACGATCGTCGACATATCCTCCACCTTCTGCAGTCGGAACGAGGACTCGAGAGACGAAATGGTGACCAGATCCTTGATCGTGTGAGACATCCTATCCGTCTGGTCCTGGATGGAATTCAACCACTTCTTCTGATCCGAGCCATCTTTAGCCGAATTCATCAGAAGATCGGTAGAAGCCGAGATGACCGCGAGAGGGGTCTTGAGCTCATGAGAGACATCTCCCACGAACTTGTGTTGCGTGATCATAGAATCGATGACGGGCCGAAACGCCTTATCGATGAGATGATTGGAGACCAAGCAGATCACGAGATAGGAGAGCGAAAGCAGGATCTCGAGCGTGATGGTCCCCGGCACAAAAGAGCGGTAGAACTCGGTAGAATCTTGACCGGCTAGATATATATAGTCCCCCACCTCACGACAGCTGAATGTCAGATAGCCATCATCGTATCGGCTCGAGTCGAAGAGAGCTTTGAGACTATTGAGGTCACCGTCGGAGAGCGCCTTGAGAAGATTACCGTTCCCTATCACCGCATACTCCGATGGCTCGAGTTTCCCATCGTCGAGAGCGGTGCGATCAAAGCGGGCGATAACGGTATCTATATGCTCAGTCACCAGATTGGTTTTCGAGCTGTTCCAATCCATATCACCAGCATTATCCAAAGTCATTTTTAAGCCGTTCTGAACAGAATCCTGATGGATACCATCCTGAACAACAGGGACAGCGATACCGATGATGAGAGTCAGGAGGAACACGCCGAAGAAGATTATGTACCGCAGGCTGTTCTTGGACTTCTTCAGCGACTCCTGATCCCCCTGAGAGAGGGAGGCCTCTTCCCTCCAGTACTGATTAGTCTTTCTTGGCTTCATCCGCCGCTGCGCTGAGACGATACCCAGCTCCCCTCAAAACCTTGATCTCCGTAATCGAATTCAAGGCCTTCAATTTCTTTCGCAGAAACGATATATAAACCTCAACCCCGTTATACATATTAGGTCCTGAATAGCCCCAGACCCGTTCGTCGAGCAGCTCCTTATCGACCAACCCTCCCTGTTTCTCGATTAGATTCTTCATGATCTCATACTCGTGAGAGGAGAGGGTGATGCGCTGATCCGCACCGACCAGTTCATGGGTAGACTTGTCCAACGACAGATCGTTGAAAGAGAGAAGATCCTTCTCCTCAGGAGCCACGTGGCGGCGCACGATCGCGTTGACGCGAGCTAAAAGCTCATTCATCTTGAAGGGTTTACCGAGATAGTCATCGGTTCCGGCGTCGAAGCCCTTGAGGATATCCTCCTCCTGCGTCTTAGCGGTAAGGATGATGACCGGGGTCTCGATTCCCTTGTTCCGGAGGTTACGAAGGATATCGATGCCATTCATCGAGGGGAGCATAAGATCGAGGATGATGGCGTCATACTTTTCCCGCTGCGCCTGCTCATACCCTTTCTTTCCATCACCCTCCACTATCACTTCGCTGCCCTTTATCCTGAAGAATTCGCGGATAGCATCCGCCAGCTGGGCCGAGTCCTCGATAAGAAGTATCCTCATTTTCTACCTCCTGCCTGTGTTCTTTTATTCTACACACAAAAAAGGCGGGAAAGTTTTATCCAGCCTTTAATGTTATGAGGCGAAAAACATAGGCAACCAAGGATTCCCCCACCGCAATCGCTGAAGGTGTGGATTGCTCCCTGGGGAACTCTATAAATAGTATTCCTGCTCTCGGATCGCCCGGAACTACTCGTACATGGAATCGACCTGCTCGCCAGCCTTCATCTTCTGGATCTCAGCGATAAAAGTAGGCAGAGCCCGCTCGAAGTGCAGTCCGAACTTCAGATCGGTCTCACCATCCTCCAGAGTCTTGAGTATCGAAGTGTGCACCAGATCGTGCGCCAATCTAACGGAGAGCTTAAAGCTCAGTCCGCACTGAAGGCCGGAGAGCAGACCGGCAGCAAAGATATCGCCCGAGCCGTGGAAGTATCCCTCGATATCCTTGGTCTCAAAGAAATCGAAGGAACCATCCTTACTATCGTAAGAGAGGACGCCAACCTTACCAGGAGTAAAGTGGACGCCGGAAATCAGCGCGTATCTAGGTCCGAGAGCTCCCAGCTTCTTCAACAGATACTCGACCCGTGAACGATCCGGGTGCGGAATGTAGTCCTCCCCGAGGAGGAAGCAGGCTTCGGTGTAGTTGGGAACAGTGATCTCAGCCTTGGAGACCAGCTGGGCCATCGACCGGGCAAAAGCTAGGTCGAAACCAGGGTACATCTTTCCCCCGTCCGCCATCGCGGGATCGACAAGCACCTGGGTGCTAGGACCCTTGAACCTCTCTATCAGCTCGACCGCTAGAGGCACCTGATCCTTAGCAAGATAGCCGGTGGAAATAGCGTCGAATCCCCGGCTCAGCTTACTCCAGTGATTCATGATCGGCTCGAGATCGGCGGTCAAATCACGGAAGGTGTAACCGGTGAAACCACCGGTATGGGTCGAGAGCACCGCCGTAGGAAGGATGGCGCACTCCAGACCCGCCGCACTGAAGATAGGCAGCGCGACCGTCAGAGAGCAGCGACCAGTGCAGGAGATATCCTGCATCGAAAGAACTCGATTCTGTCTCATCATCTTCTCCTTAAAAATTATAAGCAGCGTTTCCGCTGGGTGTAGACAATATCACGAACTCCGACCTGACAGTAGAGCTAGAGAGCTAATATTAAAAAACCTGCGCGATTTCCTTCTAGAGCTGAGCGGTGAACGACGGCTTTCCCCCCCCCGGCGGTAGAAGCGAGACCGAGCCTGGTATCCCTCTTCTGGAATATACAACCGGCTGAGCATATTCCTTGCAGGCTCTCCGGACGCTAGGAATAATAGGGCCTCGCGGGAGGAAAAACGCATAGTGAAAAAGATACTCTTCATCGTCGGCTCACTGAGGAAGCACAGCTTCAACAGGCAGCTAGCCGAGAAGGCTCAGGAACTCCTAGAGGACAAGGCCGCGGTCGAATTCCTCGACTTCAGCCGTGTTCCCCTCTTCAACCAGGACCTGGAGAAATCGGAGGCGGAGACGCTGGGCAAGGTCAAGAACCAGATCAGAGAGAACGATGGTATCGTCATCTTCAGCCCCGAGTACAACGGCAGCGTCACCGGCGTGCTCAAGAACCTGCTGGACTGGGTCTCTAGAAGCGAGATCCCCGGAGACTTCAAGAGCAATGTCATGTACGGCCGCAAGGTTCTAGTCACCGGAGTGGGAGGCAAGAACGCCTGCAGGGGATCGATCGCTGAGGTCGAGAGAAACCTCAGATACATCGGTTCCGTGGTCCCGGTCAAGGGTGAGGGATTCGTCCTGCCCAACTCCGCTTGGATGACCGACATCTACAGCCTGAGCACTGAGGATGCGAAGAAGCTGAACAGCGAACTTTCGGCTTTCTTAGCCAGCCTTTAGCCTAGAGAATCATCGAATGTGAGAGGAGGGGAAATCCCCTCCCCTTTTTGATTCATAGACAGAGATGCCAGCGAAAAGAACTCTAAAATCTCTGTAAAAACATAACAGTATAAACCGCTTTCACTACATTCGAGAAAAACTTGCTGTTATTTTAATCCTGTCGACAGATAACTTTCCCAATATATATTAGAGGTGGATCTATCATGCTGAAGAAGAGAACTGCGACGGCGATCAAAGCCGAACCAGCAAAATCTAAAAAACGGGGGAAACTAGGCCTCCTCCCCATGTTCAAAACCCTGCTGAAGAGCCTTAGAAACTACAGGAAGAACGCTTGGCTATGCTTGGGCTTCTCCACGGCACAGGCCCTGTTCGAGTGCCTCATCCCGCTGGTGATGATGATCCTCATCAACAGGCTGAGCGAATTGAATGCACAGAATATGACCTCGGCGGCCCAGATAATGCCCACCGTCGGTATCTTTGCTGCCATCCTCCTCGTGCTGGCTGTTTTCTCTTTCATCTCCTCCTATCTCGCGGCTAAGCACTCCGCCATCGCCGCGGTAGGACTGGCCGCCAACATAAGGCAGGACCTGTTCTATCGGACCACGGAATTCTCCTTCGAGAACATCGACCGCTTCTCCAAGGCCTCGCTGGTGACCAGGACCACCACCGATGTCTTCAACATCCAGAACGCCTTCCTGATGATCATCAGATTCGGCATCCTCGCTCCTTTCACCATCATCTTCTCCCTGGTCTGCACCTTCGTCGTCGGCTGGCAGCTATCGTGGATATACTGCATCGTCCTTCCCCTGATCGTCGCCTCCCTCAGCACCATCATCTTCCTCGCCACCAAGATCTATACCAAAGCTTTCCCGAAGTTCGATGAGATAAACAAGATCGTCGAGGAGAATGTCAGAGGTATCCGCACCGTCAAGAGCTACACCCGCGAGGAATTCGAGGATAAGAAGTTCAAGGACAAGGCCGCGGAGATTAAGCAGCTCATGACCAAGGGTGAGATCTACGGTGGTCTGACCAACCCCGTCCTCGTCTGCACCATCAACATCTCCCTGACGCTGTTCATCAGCCTCGGCAGCCTCGCCTTCATCGACGGCATCATCGACATCGGAAACTTCCAGGCTCTCATCTCCTACGGTATCAACACCCTGACAGCCGTGATGATGGTCGCCTTCATCGCCGTCAATATCGCGATGTCTTTCGCCTCCGGTAAGCGCGTCTGCGAGGTTCTGAACGAGGTTCCCACCCTCACCAATCCCCAGAATGGCTGCGAGACCATCGAGAACGGTTCCATCGAATTCGATGACGTCCACTTCTCATTCCGGGATAAGAGGGGAGATAAGCTCGCCGACGAGGAGTGTCTGAAGGGTATCAACCTCAAGATCGCCTCCGGCGAGGTGATCGGTATCATCGGCGGAACCGGTTCGGCCAAGTCCACCCTGGTCAACATGATTCCTCGCTTCTACGATCCCCAGATCGGGACGGTAAAGGTAGCGGGAAGGGATGTCCGCTCGTACGATCTGGTCCCGCTCCGCGACTCCGTCTCGATGGTCCTACAGAAGAACGTGCTCTTCTCGGGAACCCTGCGGGACAACATGCGCTGGGGCGATCCCCAGGCGACCGACGCTCAGATCGATAGAGCGCTGGCGATCGCCTGCGCCTCCGAGTTCGTCGACCAGCTGCCTGGGCGTTTGGACTACATCGTCGACCAGGGCGGTGCGAACTTCTCGGGCGGACAGAAGCAGCGTCTCTGCATCGCCCGCGCCATCCTCAAGTCGCCCAAGGTTCTGATCTTCGACGACTCCACCTCCGCGGTGGATACCAAGACCGACAAGAAGATCAGGAATAGCCTCCGGGAATCCATCCCCGGCGTGACCAAGATCATCGTCGCCCAACGGATCTCGTCGGTCGCCGATGCCGATCGCGTCATCGTCATGGACGATGGAAGGGTCGTCGATTTCGATACCCCCTCGCACCTCTTCGACTCATCCCGGATCTTCCGCGAGGTGTGCGACCTGCAGGGCGTAAAGAAGGAGGAGCTGAGATGAGTGAAAAAGATATCAAGGAGCTGGAGAAATTCAGAGAGAAGTTCGCTCTGACCCCAGCCAAGCACCCGCTGAAAAGACTGATCAAGGAATACCTCAGCTTCAAACCCTGGCTGACCGCCCTCATCATCGCCTGCATCGCCATCAGCGGAATCGCCACCATCGTGCCCTCGCTGGCCATGGTGAAGATCATCGATGGTCTCAAGGCGCTCGAACCGTTCCGCAACACCGCCGATTGGGCGGTAGAGAGCCAGAGCTTCATCGACAACACGCTGGTGCCCGTAGTCATCTTCATGGTCGTCGCCTATGCGATCGGCCTCATCGCCATGGTCACCTACTCCATCGGTATGGCCTGGCTGGGTCAGAACTTCATGACCGAGCTGAGGAACCGGCTGTTCGTCCACATGGAGACTCTGCCCCTTCCCTTCTTCGACCGCAACCAGAAGGGCGATATCATGTCGATCTACACCAACGATATCGAGACGATCCGCCAGTTCATCATCCAGTGCCTCCAGTCCTTCCTCTCCTGCAGCATCACCCTCGCCTTCCTCACCGCCGCCATGCTCGCCTACTCGATCTTCCTCATGCTCATCTCCGTCGCCGCGATAGTCGTCATGATCCTCGTCTCCAAGTTCATGGGCCGCAAGGCGTCCAAGCACTTCGATGAGACCCAGCACTGGATCGGCGTGCAGGAGGGTGTGGTAGAGGAGATGATGGGTGGACTGAAGGTCGTCAAATCCTTCAATCACGAGGAGAAAGCGCGATCCGACTTCAACGCGATCAACGAGCTCCACCGTGCCGCCGAGACCAGCGGTACCGTGTCCGCCTTCGCCCTCGGTCCCATCCTCAACCACATCGGCATCCTGTCCTACGTCCTGATCGTGATCGTCGGCACCGCTGTCGCCTCCACCGGCGGTATGAACTTCGGCCTGCTGGATCTGTGGTCTCCGATGACGATCGGTGTCGTTCTCGGCTTCGTCCCGCTCGCCCAGCAGACCACTGGCAACGTCAACCAGGTCGGTCAGCAGATCCCCTACTTCGCCATGTCCGCAGCAGGAGCTGGCCGAATCTATTCGATGATGGATAAGGAATCCGAGGAGGATAAGGGCTATGTGACCCTGGTGCAGGGACGCTGGCTAGACGAGGGTTCCTTCGAGGTTCACCCCACTCCTCTCCCCACCGACAGCTGGGCCTGGAAACACATTCACCAGGCCGATGGAACCGTGACCTATACGCCCCTGAAAGGCGACATCGTCATGAAGGATGTCGACTTCTCCTACGAGCCGGGTAAACAGGTGCTGACCGATGTCTCCGTCTATGCGAAGCCCGGGCAGAAAGTGGCCCTCGTCGGCGCCACCGGAGCTGGCAAGACCACCATCACCAACCTGCTCAACCGCTTCTACGATATCGCCGATGGAAAGATCAGATACGACGGTATAAACATCAATAAGATAAAAAAGAAGGACCTCCGGCAGTCGCTGGGTATGGTCCTTCAGGACACTTCGCTATTCACGGGTACCATCTTGGAAAACATCCGCTTCGGACGCCTGAACGCCACCGATGAGGAGTGTATCGAAGCGGCCAAGCTCTCCAACGCCGACTCCTTCATCCGGATGCTGCCCGAGGGCTACAACACGGTTATCGAGGGAGATGGCAGCTCCCTCTCGCAGGGACAGTGCCAGCTGCTCTCCATCGCGAGGGTCGCGGTGGCCAATCCGCCCGTCCTGATCCTCGATGAGGCTACTTCCTCGATCGATACCCGCACCGAGGCCATCGTCACCGACGGTATGGACAAGCTGATGAACGGCCGCACCACCTTCGCGATCGCGCACCGTCTATCCACCATCAGGAATTCCAACGTCATCCTCGTCATGGAGCACGGTCGCATCATCGAGCGCGGTACCCACGAGCAGCTTCTCGCCCAGAAGGGTCTCTACTATCAGCTCTACTCCGGAGCGACCGAGCTGCAATAAAAAGAATAGAATTGCGTTAGTATATAGACGAAAGGAAAAAAAACAATGCAGGCTTGGTTCAATAAACAATCTAGACTAGTCCAATTCCTCCTTCTGCTGATCCCGGTGGTCAACTGGCTAGTCGAGCTGTTCGTCCGCGGCGAGAAGTTCTTCAAGGAGGGTGGCATCGTCAACCTCCTGATGCTCATCGTCGCTATCTTCTCCTTCGGTATCCTGGGTTGGATCGATCTGGTTTGGACTCTGCTGTTCAACCATCTGGTCCTGGCCTAAAAACTCAAAGGAATAGAGGGGTTGCACCGTGCAGCCCCTCTATTTTTAATGAACTTTTTTAAGCGAATAAAAAGCAATAAAAAAGGCTGATTCTCCCCATAAAAAGGGCGAAACGGATCGATGAAATGTTAGATTTTTCACTCTCGGAGCATCAAAAAAATATTTAATTTAATCAAAATGGTAGTAGACTACAAAGGATTAAAGGAATTTTAAAATGAAATTAAAGAAAATCTCTATTCTTAGCCTGCTAGGCTTAACTCTAGGACTAGCCTCCTGTCAGCCTACCATCACCCCCGCGAGCAGCGTCTCTACGCCCGTGACAGACACCACCCCGGCTTCCAGCGCCGGCGCCTCTTCGACGATAGATAGCACACCTGACTCTTCTCAGACTTCCACCACTACACCTGACTCCTCATCCGAGCCCACTTCTTCTACCCCGGCTTCCTCTTCGGAAGGTCCAGTCTCCACCCCCGCCTCGGATTCGAGCTCCCTCTCCTCTGGCACCACCAGCTCCACCGGCGAGTCCTCCACGAGCAGCTCCGTCGCCAAGAAGACCTTTGCGCTGACCGTCACCGCTCCGCACTTCACGGTGACCGCCTTTGCTCCCGCTGAGGGTTCTACCATCGAGAAGCCTCTTACCGGAGACGCGCTGGATCTCAGCGCGATCGAGGAAGACGCCACGGTGCTTCTCAAGCTGGTTGACGATCCCGAGGAGGAAGGCGTGTATACCCTCGATTTCGCCGACGCGACCGATGGTATCGCCCAGGTCATGCTGGGCGCAGTCGCCGTTCAGGTCAATGTGAAGGAGGGCATCGCGATGATGACGATGCCTAACAGCGCGACTACCCTGGATTTCACGAGCTACATAAAAGCCCCCGTCGTAACGTATCAGGTCACAGTCACCGCTCCGCACATGAAGGTGAGTGCCCACCTCCGCACTGGCGGCACCTGGTACGATCCCGAGATAGGTGAAGCGATAGACTTAGCTAAAGTGCCTGCGAAGGCCAACATCATCCTCGCACTGACCGATGACCCTGACGATGCGGGTAACTACGTCCTGGATTCCTCTAAGCTGAGCGACAATGATATCGACCTAGGTAATGGCATCACCGGTCACCTGACCACAGCTAAAGACGCCATCTGCATCGACAATATAGGAGGAGATGTGACGATCGATTTAACCTCCTTCATCACTACTATCCCCTCCTACATCGGTACTCACAGCATATTCACGATCAGTGCGGACAACAATAATAAGAAGATCGATTCGATGGATCAGAAGAACTTCGATCTGAAGCTCGACACCAATGGGACCGGCTCCTTCGCGGGCATGAGTTTCAATTACAAAGTAAGTGATAGCAACACTCTACAGATTCCTTATACTTCTGACAAGCAGATTGCAAGCGGATACATCTTCTTTAACGAGAGCGGAGACATCAGTGTTAAATTCTACGGAAAGCTCAATACCGGCGATACTAGTTATCACACTATCAAAGGACTCTATCTAGCTGGAAAAGAGGTAGACGGCATAACTAGACTAGTATCAGATACCGACAATTCTTTCGCCTGGAATTGGTCGGCTAAAGAAGAGAAGGGAACCCTCCTCACCTACAATGGAATAATTCACAAAGGGGTCACCTACACCGATTTCAAGTACGATAACAACACCACTTACTACTACTTCACCCTCGCCGAGGGAGATAAGATCACTAGTAATGGAAAAGACAAAGGAAGGCTCTTGATCGGCAGACAATACAATAGCAACGGCAGATTAGAATTGCCTGATAAGACCGCCGGTGAATTCGTGGTCGATGGAAACACCAAGGGAAACAAGCTCGTATTCGACGGATATGAGCTCGCTACACTCGGCGACAAACACGGAACCTACGAACAGGATTATAAGACCAAGAATTATACTGTAACTTGGCAGGATGGTACCGAAACCGAGTATGCAATCGACTTTACCGCCAAGACAGCCACAACGGTCGTATATATAGATTCCGATCCCTTCACCGATGGCAAGGATCATAAGTATGCTGAGAGCACCACGGGACTAGAACTCACTTTCAATAACGGAAAGGTAACCTTAGCTGATCCTAAGGGCAAATTCAAGGCTATAACCGGACACGAGCCTAAGACTCTGATTGTAGACTACAAGGTCTCCAAGAGCACCATAACCTTTACTATCCACTGCGAAATAGACGCTGGCTACAGCGGAACCTCGGATGGTGAATTCGATTTCAAGCTGGGACTCAATAGCGCAGAGCAGGAAGCTGGATTCCCCAATCTAAAGGTCAACTCTGATGTGCAGTACTTTGACTATGAATCTTATGAAGACTACACGATTATCAAATCTGGAACCACCTTCACCGCTGTCACCGAAGGGAAATAAAAAAAGTATAATAGCTTGGTTTTACGATAGGAAATAGAAAAGCTATGAAAAAAATACGTCTCTTCGGCGCTGTCCTTGCTGCCCTCTCACTCGCCAGTTGCACCCCCGCTACCCCCAGCTCCTCCTCTAGCACCACACCGGACTCCTCCACTCCGAATTCATCGGTCGTCTCCTCTGACACCCCCAGCTCCAGCACTAGTGATTCCTCTAGTTCATCCGCGGATTACAACTTCGATTTCCCAGCCGATGTCACTATCGATGATAAAGAGAAGGTGAACCGGGTGTCGATGAGCGGTGTCTTCCTCGATACCGCAGTCGGATCGCACTTGGTCGTAGGCAAGACCTACACCTTCACTATGACTCCCTCCGCCCAGTACGATCCTCAGGGAACTGTCCTCAAATTCGAGTACGACGAGAGCATCCTGGAAATCTCTCACGTCTCGGGTGAGACGTACACGATCAAAGCTAAGAAGGCCGGTGGATCGATCGTGACCGCCAAGGACGAGGGGGACTTCATCTTCTTCAAAGATGCGGTCAACGCGAGGAACAAAGCGACGCTGGAAGAGGCCACCGCTTACCTTTCCTTGCCAGACTACTGGAAAGCTCAGTACAGCGTCACCGGATCCGAGGACTACATCGTCTACTTCAACTCGGATCTGACCGGTGTGCTGCAGGCCCTCGTCTCCGGAACTAGATACAACCCTATCTACCTGACTCTCACCTACAGCACCGAATCGAGCACCTCCGACTACGATGAATACCTTTTCACCGTCGTCGCTAAGCTCGAGGATGGCACGGCCGCACCCGTCAATGTGACCGAGGTCAACATATCCGTCACCCTAGATATAGTCCACCTCCTCGACAACAACGGCCTGATCAACTTCTTTAAGCCCATATTCGAAAAAGACTAAGCTAAAAGGAAAACCATAAATGAAAACTAGAAAATCCCTGCTCGCGCTCGCTGGATTGTTGACTTTTACATTGGCCGGATGCAATAATCCCGCCACTTCTTCCACTCCCTCCTCTTCTGTCTCCACTCCCGACAGCTCCGTCTCCACTCCTTCCGACACCGGCGTCTCGACTCCGGTCAGCTCGGGAACCGGCGATTCCTCCACTCCCAGTTCCAGCACCTCCGTCCAAGAGGAATTCGTGATCCGCATCTCTAAAGCCACCGGCATCACCATGACCGCCGATAAGACCAAAGCCAAGGCGGGAGAGACCGTCACCGTCACCGTCGGAGTCGAGAAGGGATTCACCCTCGTCGAGATCCGGGCCAACGAGGTAGCTCTGACCAAGGTCAACGACACGACCTACACCTTCGTGATGCCTGCCACCTCCGTACTGGTGACCGCTCGCCTATCCGTCAGCGGCGATGTCACCATCCAGGGCGACTTCACGGCTGCCCTGACCAAAGGGGAAGATGGGATCTACACCGCCAAGGGCGTCAAAGTCCTCGGCGATGGAAACTTCTCCCTCGTGATCAAGAACAAGGAGGGCGGTCAGACAGAGCTCAGCCCCGCCGATATCGACCGCACCAAGTGCTTCGGCAACTTCGATGTCGGAACCAGCACGGGAAGGTTGGAGGACGGAGGCACCTACGATTTCTTCTACGATCCTTCCTCCGCTAAGCCGCTCTACTTCCAGAGGACGGCGGTGAATGTTCTCCCCAACTCCGCTTCTACCCTGTACAACCTCTTCTACGGTCGCGTCCAGTCCAGCCCGGCGAACTTCGCCCCCGGACTCACGAAGCTGACCTATTCCAACACCGAGGAGGGCACCAAGGCTGATTACACCCTCTCCGCCGACGGTCTAACCTCCCTGACTAAATACACTGACAATTTCAATAAGGATACCGGTATCGTCTATCGCTCGCTCGATGCGAACAATAGCATCTTCAAGTTTATCGACACCACCGCGAGCTTCGAAGGAAGAGCGGGCAAGGCGGGAAAGTATAAGGTCAGCAATGTCAATACGCAGACCGGCAGCGAGATCGACAACGTCGACTGGAACGACGACAGCCAGTTCATCAGCCCGCTGCTCTCCAAGTTCGAAGTCCAGGACTCCGGATTCGATATGTACAACATCGAATTCAAGTTCATGGATTCATACCGAGTGGGCATGGTGGTCGAGGACTATGTCAAATCCGCCAAGGTCGAGATAACCTCCGAGAAGACCGATAGCGGGTTCACCACCAAGCTCGTCTCGTCCAAGACCTACGACTCCTCGGGAGCTACCGATTCGAGCATCGTCAAGAAGAAGGAACACACCGAGTACCGGGTCAGCTTCGAATTCCTGGCTAACGGTGCGCTCAAGTCCGTCGACTACACCAGCAAGATATACGACACCAACACCTACGATTTCAGCTCCGATTCCTTCATCAACGGCACTCCGGATGAAAATTTTGCCAATACTGGAACCATCCTGAAGAAGATCGCCATCAACTGTGAATACAACCAGAAGAACGATGTGGAGTTCGATGCGACCCCCTACTTCATCACCAGCCTCTCCAACGTCACCATCAACAATCCTCAGGCGGGACAGGGAAATACCATCAACAGCGGCGATAAGCTCTCCTCCGATTCCGACCTGCTGAAGTTCGACTATGCTCCCACCACCGCTCTCGATTCCTGGCAGTATGTCGTCACCGAGAGCGACAACAAGTCCGTGGTGAGATGGAACGATGACTACAATCGCTTCGAAGCGGCGAGCGAAGGAAAGGCGAAAGTGACGATTTCCAACCTCTCTGATAAGACGGTAACTGCTACTGTAGACCTGACGGTCGTCTACAACATCCTCGTCAGGAACTTCTACATCCAGCGTTTCTCATACAGCGAGACCGACTACGATGTCGACACTTCCACTTCCGCTACCATCTATGCCGGCGGTCAGTACCGCTTCATGCTGAGCGCATCTGGCGATGAGCCCACTGGCGATGTCGCCCTTCCTCCCGACACCAAGGTCACCTACACCAACGATTCTCACGGCCTCCTCTCCTATGTCGATGCGGTCAACAGCAAACTGACCTTCGACACCTCGAAGATGGAGATCACCTCCCCGGTCACCGTCAACCTGACCATCTCCACAGAGCACAAGCGCAACAATTTCGGCAGCACCGATTTCTCCATCACCGTCAAGCCCAGCCAGGGCGCCACAATCTCCGCTTTAAAGGGCACTTGGAAGAACACCGAGAAGAGCGCTACCGCCGTCATCGCGGAAGACAATATCGAGGTCGATGGTCAGACCTCGGCGAACCACGGCACTCTGGTCGTCGCTGGTCAGACCTTCAACTTCGCCTTCCTCGTCGATGCGGGAAGCGGCAAGTTCTCCTATTCTCGCATCATCGATGCTGATAACAAGACCCTCAGCACCTACTCGCTGAGGATGACCTACAGCCAGGCCGAAGGATTAGGATTCTGCCTCTCCACCTCTACCTGGGAAGGCCAGGATTCCGGCTCCACCACCTACATTTTGGGCGATGAGAGCGGCGATGATGATTTCAACGAATACACCTACGACTACTTCACCAAAGCTTAAGAGATATGACTAAGAACAAGATTCTCATCCTTCCGCTGCTCGCACTCACACTCATGACTTCCTGCAGCCGTACTCCTGACTCCACCCCAGCTTCCTCTCTGGTCTCCACGAGCGGAACGACCACCGATGCGAGTTCATCATCGGCGGAGCAATCATCCTTCCATACGGTCAAAGAGGCTTTGAACTACTTGAACCGAGAGGAAGCCCGCTACTCGCTCAAGACCTACATCAACAAGAGAGCAGCTCGTCCAAATCTGATCTTCACCGCCGATTACACCTGGATGCAGGACGACGATGACTACCAGAGCGGGTATGTCAAAACCGCTGCTGGTGTCGCCTCCTACAGCATCGAGTCCGATGAAAATAAGAAGGATTATGTGCTCGCTGGCGAAGTTTTGAAGTCGGGTGCTGATCCGATCACCTCCCTCTATGACAACTCCACCGTCGTCTCCCTGTTCGATGTAGATTTCTCATCTCTGAAGGACGGAACCGAAGTCTCCACCTCCAAGCGCAATGTCTGCACCAAGGTGATGAACCTCATCGACCTATCCGACTCCTCCTATCTATTCCTCAAGGATGTGATGGATTTCAAGCTGGATACGGCTACGCAGACTCTGACGATCAGCTTTACCCTGAGCGATACCAATGCGGCCTATCAGCTGGTTCTAACCGATTTCTACACCGCCCGAGTCGACCTGCTCGATAGCTTCGTCGCAGAGGGTGGTACCCCCTTCACTCCCACCGCGGAGGAGACCAAGGTTCGCGATCTTTTCGCCGCCGATAACTATCTGCGCGAAGAGCCGCTCAGCGACGGCAGCACCGGCGTGCTCGAGTACTTCACCGATCAGTACTATTTCAACTACGCTTCGAGCAAATACATTTCCACCTACCCGGAACTCGTGCAGTACGCTAACCGAGGATATATCCACATCTCCAAGCCCGAAGCTATCAACATCGAAGGAACCTCCGGTCCGCTGATCTACGATGATGTCTTCCTGACCTATACCGACTCGCAGCAGAAGATCAAGCTCATCACCCAGGAGAACTCCGAGAAGCCCGGATACGCGCGCGGCGCTTTCACCACGAAGCAGGACGATGTCTCAGCGGTGATGAACTATCCGAAGAACCTGCTCCTCTTCAAGCGGATGCAGTACCTCACCTACGCGGACGGGGTATACAGCACCGACGACTACGATATCGGCGTCGACTTCTTCAAGAATTTCGGAATCACCTCATCCGACGATCTGACGATGGGTTGGTCCACCATCGATATGAAGATAGAGGGCGATATCGATTCGAGTGAAGTTAAGGTGACCTTCACCGCCAACGTCTTCAACGCGGAGACACATGCCCCTCTCTCCCCCTATGTCTTCACCTTCACCAGCTTCGGAACCACCGCCTTCAAACCGATGGAAGACTTCATCGAGAAATACTCGCTCCGATAGGAACACCAATACCGAAAAAGCCTCGCAGATCTGCGGGGCTTTTTTATATTGCATCTAGCGGTAAAAATAAGTTGCTAATAGATTAAAAACGGCTATAAAGAAGTCTTTTTTAGCTTGCTCTGCATAGCTCTATAAGCATTCTCGGGCACCATGTCCGAAACATCGGCACCGGATATATAGAGATTCTTGACGACCGCGGAGGAGAGATAGCTGAACTGCGGGGAGGTCAGAAAGAAGACAGTCTGAAGACCGTGACCGATCTGCTGATTGAGCTGGGCCATACGGTACTCGGAGGAGAAGTCGGATTCCGCTCTCATCCCCCTGATCAGAGCGCAGCAGCCATGCTGCTCCGCGAACTGCGCGGTGAGACCGGCACCTCTCACCACCTCCACGCTCCCCAGCGGCTCCAGATCCTCACGGCAGATCCGCATCCGCTCCTCGCCGGAGAAGGTGTACTTCTTGAACGGGTCGTCCGCCACGAGCACGATGACGCGATCGAAGACGGTCAGCGCCTTCTTCACGATATCCACGTGGCCGAGAGTCAGCGGGTCAAAGCTCCCGGGAAACAGTCCCACGCTCATTCTGCGGCTCCCCCGAGGACATAGATTCCCACGTGCTTCTTCCCATACTTCTTCGCCTTCAGCGTGAAGCCCTCGAGCTCCTTGAGCGGAGTCGTCTGCTCCGCGACCACCACGCTCCCCGGACCGATGAGACCCAGCTCGCGCATCCGCTGAATCGCTTCCGCATTGATATCGAGAGCATAGGGAGGATCGAGGTAGACCACGTCGAAGGACATCCCGCGAGCGGAGAGCTGAACCATCGCATCGGTCCAGTTCTTCTTCAGGGTGAGGCAGACGCGCCTCTCGGGATCGAGCGAAGCGATATTCTTGACCAGAGTCCGCATGACCATGGTGTCCTTCTCGTTGAAGACGACGCTCTTCGCCCCGCGGGAATAAGCTTCGAGTCCCACCGCTCCGCTGCCAGCGAACAGATCGAGGAAGCGGGCATTGATGATCTTCTCGCCCAGAGAGGAGAAGACCGCCTCCCTCACCTTATCCATCGTCGGGCGGCACTCCTCGCTCTCAGGCACCTCCAGATGTCTATGTCTATACTCTCCACCGATGATCCTCAGCATATTCCACCTCCTCTCGGATCGTTGCCCATCACGTCCTCATACTCCTGGCCCGGCAGCTCGTGCAGCGCATAGGCCAGGGGCGACAGATACCGCTCCAGCCTCTTCTCCATCGTGCGCATCTCCGCCCGCACCGGATTATCGGCCAGCTCCTGCTGAACCTGCGAGAGCGCGACTAGGACCTCCGGGGGAAGCGACTGGCGTCCCGCTTGGGCCAGGCGCTCCTCCAGCGCGTGCTGCCTCGCCTTGAGAGCACCTATCTCCGGATCCTTCCGCTCGCGCAGGATGAGGAAGCGGAGCCGCTGAAACTCATAGCTGTCCCGGATCGCATCCTCGAGCTCCAGCAGAGCTTCCTGAACACTGATATCACTGCTTTTCATACACGGAGATTCTAGACGAAAGCGGATATGAAAGGAAATGCGAATGCACCGTGGGGACAGGTGAGGGTAGTAAGATATACGGAGTGAAAAGAGGAATCAAAGATGGCAAATAAGGTATTCAAGATGCACTTCGATGACGAGGGAGTCATCCGCACAGTCTGCACCCCGGTGAAAGATCCTCGCTCCCCGGAGATGGCTCAGCTTCTCAAGGATATGGTTCAATACCTCAAGGATAGCCAGGACGACCGGTGGGCCAAGCGCCACCATGTCCGAGCGGGCGTCGGTCTAGCCGCCCCGCAGATCGGCATCCCCGAGCGCTTCTTCGCCGTCTACGTCATCGTGGAGGGAAAGGAGATCGCCTACGGTCTGATCAACCCCGTCGTCGTCCGTCAATCCGCGAAGCTCTGCGCGCTGAAGAACGGCGAGGGCTGCCTGTCGGTCGCCGTGGATAGGGACGGCTACGTTCCCCGCTCCTTCCGTATCACCGTCAAGGGCTACGACGCTCTGACCGGGCAGGATGTCGAGGTGACCCAGAAGGGTTACCCCGCCATCATCTTCCAGCACGAGCTCGACCATCTCGATGGTCACCTCTACTACGATAGGATCGATGCCATCAACCCCTGGAAGGAAGACCCGACCGTTCTCAAGATCTAGAGTCGCGGTCTGCTTCTCGTTTCCAGTATTTCGAGAAGATATACTTTATAGGCAAACTGTATTGTTTTATAATATCAACGAATTTAAAAACCGCACTTTTTTAGTGCATTTTCAAGGAGATTAATAATGAGCGATACCAAGCTTCAGAGCGAGGTCCAGACCGTCGCCGATCCCGGAGACTCTCCCGTCCTCATCTACGCCCTCGGCGGACTCGGTGAGATCGGTAAGAACTGCTACTGCATCGAGAATGACAACGACATCGTCATCCTGGATTCCGGCGTCAAATTCCCCGAGTACAACGACCCGGGAGTCAGCTACATCATTCCCGATTTCACCCATCTAGCGCAGAACGAGCGCAAAATCCGGGCCCTCTGCATCACCCACGGACACGAGGACCACATCGGATCCATCCCCTTCCTGCTCCAGACCGTCAGGGTTCCTGTCATCTACGCGCCTAGACTAGCCTGCGCCCTAATAAAAAATAAATTGGCCGAATACAACCTGGGCTCCAAGACTCAGGTCGTCGAGGTGGATGAGAACTCCAACCTCGTGTGCGGATCGTTCAAGGTACAGTTCTTCCACGTCACCCACTCCATCCCCGATGCTTTCGGCATCTATGTGACCACCCCGCAGGGTACCGTCGCGACCACCGGAGACTTCAAGATCGACCTAACCCCGGTGGATCACGACTTCGATATGTCGCGCCTCACCCGCTTCGGCGATCAGGGAATCGACCTGCTGATGGCCGATTCGACCAATGCGGAGAAGGAGGGCTATACCCCCAGCGAGAAGAACGTAAAGAAAGGTATCGACGAGGTTTTCAGCCGCGCTATGGGCCGACTGATCATCTCCACCTTCGCCTCGAACCTGTCGCGTATCACCCAGATCACCCAGTGCGCCATCAAGCATGGTCGCAAGGTGTGTGTCATGGGTCGCTCCATGGAGGGAAACCTCAAGATCGCCCGTGATCTGGGCATCATCAAGATCTCGGATTCCTCGCTCGTCGACCCCGATCGAGTCCAGCACCTGCCCGCTTCGCAGGTCTGCATCCTCTGCACCGGCAGCCAGGGTGAACCCCTCGCCGCCCTCTCACGGATCGCCACCGGCACGCACCGCTACATCAGGATTCTGCCGGGCGATACCATCGTCTTCTCCTCCCACCCCATTCCCGGCAATACCGCCTCGGTCAACAAGGTGGTCGATGATCTGATCCGCGCCGGCGCCAATGTCATCACCGACACGCCCGCGCTGGCCCTGCACTCCTCCGGTCACGCCTCCAAGGTCGAGCTCCGGCTCCTTCAGAAGCTGGCTCGTCCCAAGTACTTCATGCCCATCCACGGCGAGTACCGCATGCTGGTCATCCACTGCCAGATCGCCCAGGAGTGCGGTCTCGATCCCTCGCACACGTTCGTGATGCGGAACGGCGAGACTCTGGTCATGTACAAGCACGAGATCACGCGCGGTAAACCGTTCACCTGCGAAGCTCTCTACATCGATGGCAAATCGCCCATGGGAGTCCTCTCCTCGGTCATCAGGGATCGCAATATCCTGATCAATGAGGGTATCGTCGGCGTGTTCGTCAGCATCGATCCCAAGGCTAACAAGCTCCTGTTCCGGCCCACCGTCGAGTCGAGAGGTATCCTGATATCCAACAAGTCCTCCCTCGAGCGCAAGACCGAAGAAGCAGTCTCCATGGAGCTCGATCGGGTCTTCTCCTCGGGACAGAAGGTGACCTACAGCCTGGTCAAGGAGACCATCCGCAACACGGCGAGCCACTTCATCTATCGGGAGATCCACCGCAACCCCATGATCGTCTCCGTCATCGCCTCCATCGGCAGCGCCGAAGCCCCCAGAGCCAATGTGAAGACCATCGGATATACCTCCTTCCCCAAGTTCTCCCCCACTCAGCCCAAGGATCCGATCGCCCCTGGCAAAGAGGGAATATAGGTCGCAGAATAACTCCTACTGTCAGAGATCATTATTAAAATTAGTCGCTAGCCGATAAGTCAGATAGAGGATTGATATCGTTCAGATAACCTCGATCCCTGATGTATATAAAAAAGGAGGTTCAACCTCCTTTTTTTGTTTGACTACCGATACAAATAGAACTCGTTCATCCTTGAAAAAATAAAGATGGTTTCTCGTGAATAAGCTTTGTTCTCAAGGAAGATATAAAGCTAATATTCCTTATTCCTTACGCGTGATTCCTTCAACTAGCAGCTCACCGCAGAAGCAGCCGAGCAGACAGCAGCCGACCGAGAGCAGAACATAGAGGCCACCGACGAGGTACTTCTGCTCCCGGAACAGCGTGATGCTATCGAGCGCGAAGGACGAGAAGGTGGTGAATCCACCTAGAAACCCGACCTTGATCAGAGTCACAAGGTTCTTATCCACCAGGTGGTGTGAAGCGAGCGCAGCGACGACTCCAATGACGAAGCTCCCCAGGAAATTTATCACCATGGTGAGGATAGGAAAACCACCGAGAGTACCCTCCGGTACCGGGATCAGGGTGATCGCGTACCTCAGGGACGCACCCAAGCCACCACCGACAAAGACCAGCAGAAAACTGATAAATGTGCTCATACCCAATACTCCTCGATAGATATCGTATCGACCGATTGGCGGAATTCAAGCTCGCTCCGCACAGGTGAACTCCAAATAAAAAAGAAGACTCGAGGTCCTCTTTCGATCGGAGTCTAGATGCCGACCTTCCGCTTCAGATTGCTTGCGAACTCCTCCGCATTGCTACCGACGAGGAACACGATCCGATCGGACATGATCATGGCACCCTTGAGGCCGGCCCGGTCGAAGTCCTGGCTCCGCAGCAGGGAGGTATCCTTGACAGCCACAGTAACCCGGGAACCCCGCGCGGTAACCGCGACGATATTGGACTTGCCACCGAAGAGGACGGCGATCGCGTTCTCCGTCTCCTCCTCCTTCTGGGCAGCGGTCTTCTTCGCCTCGATCCTCTCCTTCTCCTTGAAGGTGTGAGAGACCGGGGGGACAGGAGCTTCTACCGCCTCCGGGGATTTCGGCTGTTCCGCCGCCTCACCCTTCTTCTCTTCCGCCTCCTCGTCACGATTCGGGTGGATGAGAGGTAGACAGATAGTCAAACCAGCCCCGATGATGAGAGCGACATCCACGATAACTTCGATTGCGATCTGCCAGATCTCCATAGGTAAACCTCCCTTAAAGCTGCCCGAAGGCATCGGCGACTACTTTATACTTATTCCAATCGCGGAAGTGAAGGATCCGGAACTCCTTGAACTTCGACATGTAGATGCTCAGCTCGTGGCTGGCCAGCTGCGGGGTATCGATACCATCGATACCGACCCGGTATATCTTAAAATTCTGTTCGATTTTGATCTTTAAGATCGTGTTGGATCGAAAGACAGCGTGCCTGAACGGAGCCCGATTGATCCGATTGTTCACCGGAGCGAGCAGATTGAGCGCGAAAACATCGTCAGCGGTGAAGAGGATCGGTCCATCCATGGAGTGCGAGAAAGCGGTGGAGCCGAGCGCGGTCGAGACGACGAGGCCCGAACCCTGCGCGTTCACGAGCTTCACCCCGTCGACATTGATCTCGTAGTTGAGAGTCCGCACCGGGGCCACCAGCGAGATATCGTTGGCTGCAAAGGCGTGGTGACCGAGACGGTCCTCGATCACCAGAGGGCGGTGGACATCGTAGATGGGTTCGCTGTGCAGGATCGCGTAGACCGCCTTATCCCACTCGGAGATCTTAAAGTCGGAGAGGAAGCCGAGCGTACCGCCATTGATCAGCATGAAATCGCCCACATAACCGCGCGAGTTACATGAGCGGAGGAGTGAACCATCACCACCCAGACAGACGACGAGGTCAGGATGGTCCTCCTCATAGACCATCCCTCCCTTGATCAGCGCGTCCTTGATCGTCCTGGCGATGGAGAAGCGGGAGATATCGGAAAACCTCCCGTCTAAAGCGAAAGTATGCATGCGGGAAACCTGTTTTCAGCTAGTTATTGTATCATAGAAACAGACCACGATTTGGAGGTGGAAAATGGCTAACACGGTTGAGATCGAAGCGAAGATACTGATCGATAAGAAGGAATACGATAAGCTCAACAAGAAACTCAAACTCAATGAGCCCTTCCTGCAGACCAACTGGTACATCGATTCGGCGGATAGAAACCTGGCTAAGCAGGGAATGGGACTGCGGATCAGGCACGTCAACGGCGAGTACCTGCTCACCCTCAAGAGCCCTCTGGCCGTCGGACTGTTCGAGAAGGAACAGCTGCTGTCCCCCTCCGAGGCGGAGAGCATGATCGCCGATAACAAGTTCCCCGAGGGCGGAATAAAGGATTTCCTCGATCTGCTCGACTTCGATAGCTCCACGCTCAAGACCCTCGCCAAGCTCGAAACCGAGAGGCGCCGCGGCTTCCACGAGGAGAATGTCGCCCGTATCGCCCTCGATAAGAATACCTACCTGGGTCACACCGACTACGAGCTGGAGATCGACGCCGACTCCATGGACAAGGCCGAACAGGTCGCCAAGGAGATCCTCAAGGGATATAAGTTCACCTTCAACAAGGACTCCAAGCAGACCCGCTGCCTGAACGCTCTGAAGAAGTAAGCGATAGATCATCAAAAATCATCCCTGAGCAGCGATTAAAGCAGATAAAAAAAGAGAGGCTAAGCGCCCCTCTTTTTATTGCACGCGACATCCTTGCCCACACATACGCTCGCTCCCTTGCCACGGTCAGCCTCGATCGCGTTGCGAGCCTCGATGAGCGCCTTGCCCAGATTGCAGTCCGCCGTCATGGGGCAATCAGCGCACATCTCGAGCAGCTTCTTAGTCGCCTTAGGCAGGAAGGCAGTTATCTCATCAGGATCGTATCCGACCTCCATCTTGCGATCGTCGATGATGATGGGACGCTTCATGATCGTGGGGTTCGCCAGGACGAAATCCAGGAGCTGATTCAGCGTCATACTCTCCAGATCCACACCCCCGCTCTTATAGACCTTGGAGCGAGGCGAGATGATGTCGTCGGTCCCATTCTCGCTCAGCTTGAGGATCTCTAACAGATCCTCCTTCTTCAGATCCTTAGAGAAAATATTTATCACCTGATGAGGAACCATCATGTGATCCAAGAATCTCTGCGCCTTCCGGCAGGACTGGCAGTAGGGCGATACGAATATCTTGACCACGGGACACCTCCTTTCGTCAGTTCCGATATCGATCGGGATGACGGAACATATCGACATACTTGATGCAGTACATGATCCAGGCGAAGACGAGGGTCAAACTGCAGATAGCGCAGAGGACCTCGATGAACAATTCAAGACTCGAACCGAGGTAATTGACGAAGAACAGCATGATCCCCATCGTCAGATAGAGGATCAGGGTCGACATCTTTCCGTACCAGTAAGCGCGGTGAAACCTTATACCGCGCCGCGCATAGATGAGCAGGTTGGCGAACACCATCGTGGACTCCTTGCCGAGCAGGACCCCCAGCAGAACCCAGACCAGCCAGGTGACGTCGGACCAGCGCACCGCCACCGCCAGGATGATGAAGAGCTGAAGGAGCTTATCGCCGACGGGGTCGAGCAGCACACCCAGCTCGGTCTGCTGATCGAACTTCCGGGCGATGTAACCATCGAGGAAGTCGGTGAAGCCACAGGTCAAAATCAGCGCACAGGCGAGGTATCCCTCGATCTGGAAGCCCCGATCAGCCGAATCGGGAGGCAGGATTCCCCAGTGCCAGGAGTGGTCCGCATAGAGCACGTTGACCCCACCTATGTAGATGACGAGAAAGGCGATGGACATCAGGATCCTCAGGTAGACGAGCAGATTGGGGATCGTCCAGAGGTCCCGAGGATTCTTCAGGATCTCTCGGAAATAGCCGAGAGGATTATTCGATTTACTCCTGCGATCCATGAGCGTTCCCTCCTCCATCGTTTCCATCACCCGAACCGGTCTTATGATTCTGATCATCGAGCGCCGAGAAATCGAGAACTCCGTAGTTTCTGCTCGCCGGCTCCGCTGGTCTAGCGGCCTCTTTTTCCTTCGAACTACCCTGAGTATCCTCAGGGGTGGTGGAAGCGGAAGCGCCGTGATCGACCGGATTGGTAGGCTTGGTCTCCGTCTTGATATCTTCCGCGTCGACCGTGAAGATGTTGCTGTTATCAGACTGGCTCTGATCGAAGGAAAGAATCACTCCCTGAAAGGGCACCTGACCGAACCGCTCGGACGTGTGACGGTACTGGGTGTTGTAGAAGGTCTTCACGATCCCATCCTTCATCTCCTGCGTAGCTGCACTGTAGTAGGCCTTCATCAGGCTGTCGATCACCGGGACATCGAACGAGGCATCGACCGCGTAGGAGACGATGAGGAAGGGAGCTAGACAGAGGACGGGAAGCGAGCCCGCGATCGTCGCCAGAGGGATGTCGACAAAGCAGAAGGCCGCCACGAAACCGGCATAGAGGACGCTGAGCAGAAGGAATGCAGGAATCGCCACCGGCGCTTTGAGCTTGATCCTCTCCCAGTATAGTCCCCGGGTAAACGACTTGCCGATACTCCGGATCATCGAGCCGGGGATGTTGACATCGGCATCGGGCAGAATCCGGAAGCCCGCTACATACTCGGCCCTCCTCATATCCAACAGGATTAGCATTATCGAGCCACCGACATACAGGGAGATGCCGTTGATGATCGTCAGCGGCTTGGAGAGAGCCACCTGGAAGGAAGAGTCATTCAGCAGGCTGAACAGATCCTGAATATTGCTCGATTTGATCAGATCCTCGATCTGCTGCACGTAGGCGCCACCCCCGAAGAGCTTCATGAGGGCCGGCGTGATGGTGACCGCGAGGATGTAGTAGATGAAGACGGTGACCAGCGCACCGATCAGGGATGAATTGAGGAAGCCGAAACACCCGTTACCCCGGACACCATAATCGGTGTAGTTGATCCCGAAGGTGCGCTTGCTGTCGCGGCTGGTCCAGAAGAACCGATACGCGCAGTAGAGGAAGGGAAGCATGACGGGGACCATGATCAGGGAGAGGTAGCTGGTCGACATCCCGAGGAACAGGATCAGAGAGAGGCCGATGATGGGGAGGGCAAAGATGGAAATACCCCGCCACCAGTTCTTCCGGAAATCCGCCCAGCCTTCCCGGAGAGGTCCCCAGCCGCTACTCCGGCTTGTAGCCTGCATCGATGATCACCTCGCGCGCCGCCTTCTCATCCTTCGCCTCGACGGTAACGATCTTGAAGCGGGCATCCGCCGTCGCGTGTATACCCTGCTGAGCGAGAGCGGAAAGAATCTTATTGCAGCAGCCCTGGCATCTGATATCAGGAACACTGATTTCGACCATCACATTACCTCCTACAATCTGCAAAATAATATTATATGCTAAGCGGTATATCTATTTTCCTTGCGGCAGCCTTGAAGCACGGAGGCTATTGAGCATCAGCGTGATATTGCTGAGGATCATCGCCAGCGAGCAGAGCCACATGAACAGCAGACCGACCATCGCGAGCGGGATGAGCACCAAGTTGTAGAGGAAGGCCCAGATGAAATTCTCGACGATGATGCGATAGCAGCGCTGCGATATCTTCACCGCCGAGAGCAGAGGGGCCAGACCATCCCCCACCAACGAGCAGTCGGCTCTCTCCCGGGCGAGAGGCACCGCGGAAGCGGTCGCGATGGACAGGGAAGACGCCGCCATCGCCCCGAGGTCGTTGATGCCATCGCCCACATAGGCCGCGACTCCCTGGCTAGCGATCTCCCCGACCAGCTTCTCCTTGTCCGCAGGGCTGAGGGCATACCTGATCGATGCGGGATCAAACCCGAGCTTGCTCCCCAGTCTCAGCGCCGAATCCTTCCCATCTCCGGTGAGGATGTAGGTCCGAATTCCACTCTGCCGAATCTGCGCCAGTGCCTCTTTAGCTCCGCGGGCGAGGGAATCCTCGAGCGCGAAGACCCCCAGCGGCTTCCCCTCGCCGTCCGCGAGGGCGACCCGGGTGTATCCATCCTCGCTCCCGCCCCTGAGAGCAACCAGGGAGCCGGCAGCGGAGAATACGCCCTGCCCCGCCACCTCCCGGACATCCTGGAGAGCGAGAGGCTTAACCTCCGTGCGATAGGCGAGTATCCCCTTGGCGATCGGGTGGAACGAGTAGGCCTCCAACCCCTTAGCGAGGGACAGAGCCCGATCGTCGCCGGTGAAACTCACCACCTTCATCTTCCCATCGGTGAGGGTTCCCGTCTTGTCGAAGATGAAAGCGTCGATCCCCTTGACTCGCTCGAAGGTGGCACCATCCCGGAAGATGATCCCCTTCTTCAGGGCGAGATAGTACCCGTTCAGGCTGGTCAGTGGCACCGCCAGACCGAAAGCGCAGGGGCAGGAGACGACCAGTACCGAGGCAGCATTGACGATCGACTTCTCCCAGACCTGCGCCCGGGTGAGGCTCGCGTCCGGCGCGTAGATAGCGAAGAAGCTGATAAAGAAGCCCGCTATCGCGAGGATGATCGCCACCGGGACAAACCAGGCGGCGATCCGATCGGAGAGCTTGCCCAGCTTTCCCTTGCTGTAGTTGAGAGCATAGGAATCGCGCTCGATCCTGATAGCGGTAGAATCCATCGCTCCGACATCCGCCCGGATGGAGAGATGGCCGTCGACGCAGAGCGTAGAAGCGAAGACACGATCACCGATCGCGACCTTCTTCGGGGTCGACTCGCCGGTGAAAGACGAGCTGTCGATCAGCGCTTCACCCTCGATCACCGTCCCGTCCGCCGGGATAGCGGCACCCGGGGAGACCAAGCAGACATCGCCCTTTAAGACCTGCTCGAAGGGGACATCAGCGAAGCGGCTCCCCGCCTTGATCCGCGCCATCCCTCCGCTGCTCAGACCCTTGCTTCGGGTCTGACTGCCGGAGAGAGCTTTGACTTTCGCTTCGAGAAAGGAACCGATTGAGACGACGGAGAGAACCATGAGCAGCGCATCGAAATACGACATCTCCATCCGGCCATAGACTAGGTTAGCAATTGAAATATAGAGAGAGACAGCATAGGAGGAGAGCGCGGAGAGGGAGATCAGCGCGTCCATACCCGCCCTCTTGGAGAGCAGGGTGAAGAAGGCGCGCCGGATGATGGGGAAGCCGAGTATGACCAGAGCGAGCGTCCCCAGCACGATTCCCAGGATATCGTTATGGAAGAAGTGCCCGTAGCTAGAATGTTCGATCCCCGGAATGTGCGCGAGGGAGAGCAGGATGCCTAAGACCAGGAAGATCGAAGCGAAGACGAGAGTGACGATGTTCCGGATCCGCGCTTGCCGACGGCTCTTCGCCGTATCGATGACCAGATCGTAACCGACACTCCGCACCGCCTTCTGCAGGTATTCCGGAGAGACCTTGGACTCATCGTAAAAGAGGTGGACCCTCTCCTTCGAGAGATCCACCCGACACGACTTGACACCATCGACCTTCGCGATGGCCTGACTCACGGTCTTCGTACAGTTGGCACAGGTCATCCCCTGAACCTGAAAATCAGCTAGCGTCATGGGCTTTTCCTTTCGCGCGCTGCAGCGTCTCGATCAAGCGCGGACGATCGCACAGCACGCTGGTATCGACGGCAGAAGCCTCGATATGGGAGATACCGCGCGCCAGGTACCGCAGACTGAAGAGGTAGTTTCCCTTCTCGCGGGTGACGATCCGCGGATCCACCCTCAGCTGTCGAGAGACCACCATCACCGGCAGAACGATCTGATCGCCCTCGATAGGGCGACCGTCGATGAGCACGTATTCCAGATCCTTGGCATTCTCGGCATTCAGAGACATAGGATTCTTCAGGTTGATGGACTGCCCTTTGAGATCGTAGAGGGTCCAGAAGCCATCATCGACCTGACCCGCGAGAGCACCAGTCAGCGTCTGGCAGACTATGCAGTAGCAGAACTTATCGGCGATTAAGACATAATTTATATTGACAACTTTATCGGAACCAGGAAAGTAGAGTGGGATATCCGACTCGCAGACCCACCCTTGATGCTCGCGGCAGAGATCCTTCAACACCCGGCCGACCCTCCGGCTGAAAGAGCGTGGACTCCGAGCCGGCGATCTCCGGTCGAAAATCATCCAGAGGCTATATCCCAAGCCGACTAGGGCAGCGAGACCCACCAGGATGATCACGACAGCGAAGACGATGTTCATGCTCGCCTACTCGGCGATGCAGGAGAGCGCCACCTTCATCATATCGGTGAAGGCGTTCACGCGCTGCTCAGCCGTCGTCGCCTCGTGACTGACCAGACTGTCGGAGACAGAGAGGATCGTCAGAGCCTGCTTACCGAGCCGCTTAGCGATGCTGTAGAGGGCGTACGACTCCATCTCGGCCGCCGCGATTCCCATCCTAGCCCAGTTCTTGAAGAAATCAGGGTTCTCATCGTAGAAGTTATCCTCGGACAGGATATCGACGACTTTGGCGTGGATGCCGAGCTTCTGGCTCGCCTGATAGGCCTCGAGAAGGGTGGAGAAATCCGGCGCCGCGGAGAAGGTACCCTCCAGGTGGTACTGATCAGCCCAGGCGGAATTGGTCGAAGCCGAACCGGCTAACAGGGTGTCGAACACCTTGATATCGGGGCGGAAGGAACCGCAGGTACCGACCCTGATGATCCTCTTGACGCCGTAGAAGGAGAAGAGCTCAGTCGCATAGATACCCAGAGAAGGCATACCCATACCGGATCCCATCACCGAGACCTTCTTGCCCTGGTAGGTTCCCGTGTATCCGAACATGTTCCGGACCGAGGTGACGAGCCGAGGATTCTCCAGGAAGTTCTCCGCGATGAACTTCGCACGCAGCGGATCGCCAGGCATCAGCACCGTAGCGGCGAAATCGCCGAATCGCGCCCCGTTGTGGGGTGTAGGGGTCTTATTATTCAGTTCCATATTACTCTCCTTATATACCGAAGGAATATTAACACGGACAGGCCCACATCTGCCCACCTCATGCTCAAGAAGAGCATAAGAAAGACTCCGGTTTCCCGGAGTCCTGACAAGCGATAGCCGACTGGATAGAACTAGTCAGCGATCTTGTTGACGGAAGCGTCGTAGATGGAATCGATGGCAGTCTTGATGGCCGCGTCGAACTCAGCCTCAGTCTGCTGATAGCGGAGCTCCTCAAGCAGAGCACGCGAGAAGGAAGCGATGACTCCCTTGCAGTGCTTGAGCTTCTCATTGGCGACATCGCGGCTGAATCCACCGGACAGAGCAACGATTCTGACCACGTGCTCATTGCCGATCAGATCATCCCAAAGGTGGGGATTAACAGGGATGGAGATCTTGATCATGATCTTGGCCTCGGCGGGCAGCTCCTTGATCTTCTGGACGAACAGATCGTGGAGCAGAGCCTCGGACTTCTCCCTGTCGGGAGAAGTGATGGTGGTCTCGGGCTCGAGGATAGGAACGAGTCCATGCTCGCAGATCTGCATACCGACCGCAAACTGCTGGTCGACGATGGCACGGATACCGATCTCGTCGAAGCTGTCGATAACGGATCTCATCTTGGTTCCGAAGACACCGTGAGAGACGGCCTTCTCCAGAGTCTCATCGAGGTGGGGAATGGGCTTCATCAGCTTGACGCCGTGCTCCTCCTCAGCGAGACCCTTATCGCACTTCAGGAAGGGAACGACGTGCTTGTTCTCCCAAAGGAACTCAGCAGTGCCCTTGCCGTCGATGGTCCTGTCCATAGTCTGCTCGAACAGGATGGCGCCCATGATCTTGGAGCCATTGAACTCGGGAGACTTGATGACACGGGTCCTCATCTCGTGAACCAGGTCGAACATCTTCGCATCGTCCCTGACACCGTTAACGGTGTACATGGACTCGTCGACACCATAGCCCTTCAGAGCCTTAGGAGTAGATCCACCGGACTGATCAAGAGCGGCGATGAATCCATTGCCGTGACCCGCCTGCTCGAGCTTAGCGGGATCGATAGGATGAATGAGTTTCATATTAACTTGGAAATTTCCTCCGTCGTTAATGATAGCAAAAACCCGGGGAATTGATTATACAAACCGCTTAAATAAACTAGCTTTTAGCATTTTCCCACCCGTTTAAGCGACCGGAGGCAGCGCTGTCTCCAAAGACCGAATCCCGCAGACGCAGATCGCCCACCGGATGCGCCAGGAGGCGAGCTGATGTCAGATGAATCCGAACTGATCCATGCATCTCCTCACCGTCCCCCTCGCTTAACACCCAAGAGGGATCCTGGCTTCCTACCCGCTCGAGTGGAAATTCAACGCCTAAAGATAAAGAGGCGGGTCCATAGCCCCACCTCTTTTCAATGCTAGATCACACCAGTACTAGTCGTTAGGGGTGAAAGTAACGTTATTAGAAAGAGTGCCATCATTGAAGAAGATAGTGAAAGAATCCGAATAGGAAGAATAGTTGATCTCGTACGTGTCATTTCCGATCATGAATGAATAGTTTTTAAAATTGTTTATCTTCACATCCGTTCCAGATTTGCCGTTGAGAGTAACGGAGCTGCCAGCGACCACGATCGTAAAGGTCTGCTCCGGCGTAGTGGAGAAAGTGTATTTACCATCGTAGAAGCTCAGCGGATCCATCATCTTGAGGCTGTCAAAGACACCATAGCTCGCAGCATCGTAACTGAAGGTAAAGCTGATATCGATCGTGGTGCCCGTCATCCTCATCGTCGAGACCCGATTCTCCGCGTCCAGCGTGATGACGGTCTTCGTCACCTGGGCGTAAGCGATGAGGAAGGGGGAGATACCCTCAGCGAAATCGGCGTTGGCATTCAGATCGCTCACGGTATAGGACTCACCATCCTGAATAAAGAATTCAGGAGCGATCGCCAGATGGACATCTTTGGGGAGAGGATAGCTAGCCTCCTCGCTGGAATAGCAATAAGCCTCCCGCTTCGGCAGCTTCTTGATCTCGTGCCACTTGTCCTCGACCTCGTAGTAGCCGCTGACGCTCTTCGTAGCATCCGCCTCAGTAGTGGAGGTGACGACGAGGTTCACCTTCTCAGTCTTATAGTAGTCGCCGATAAAATCGTAGCTGTTATCCGTGATCTTATACACGTAGCTGAGCTTATAGGGGGAGGTGCTTAGCTGATCAAAAGCCGCTTTCACCCGATCCTGGTAATCGTAGTGAGGCAGAGGCTCGGGTTTGGGAGTGGTGTGATCGGTCTCCGCGCTGAGATCGATGGTGAAGTGAGATCGAAGGGCGAACTGCTCGTAGTCGGCACTGAAGGAGGGAGTCGAGAAATCCAGGGAGAAGACCCCATCAACATAGGAGAGACGGAACTGGCTGAATTCGGTCAGGGTATAGAGGGTGAGAACCGGCGCCGCCGCCGTAAGAACCGCCTTGGCAGCGTCAGAGGTCAGGTCGATATCGTAGACGCCCTCCTGATCGGTCTCCTTGAGGAAGCCACCCTCAAACTTCTTGAACGGGTTAGCAAAAAAATCGAAGTCGTTTAAAGTGGAGCCATTCAGAGAGATCTCCTTGCTGGAGATCTGGTTCTGAGAATCGACATAGTACTGAACGGGTTTGCCATCCTCATTCCAGACCCCCAGCTGGGTAGGATGCGCCCCGGTCGCCGTGTAGCTGTAGCTATCGGGCGAGAATTTTATGACCGTAGAACTGACCTCGTCAGGCACCGCCTCAGAGGAGGAATCAGCTGAGGAGTAGATCCGCGTCGAAGTGCCGGTGAGGGTCAGGGAATCCGCTGCGGTCAGAGCCGCGAACATACTCTCAAAATCGACCGTCTCCGCGGAGGAGCTGCTCGCAGACGAAGTAACCGAGGAAGAGGAAGCCACCGAGGAGGAGGTAGCAGAATCACTGCTGCCCACCGAGGAGCCGGTGGAGGTGCTGGAATCAGTCACCGTTCCCTGGCACGACATAAGTAGTCCAGCTAAAAGGAGCGAAAGGTACTTTTTCTTTAACATGATCATTATCTCTTTTCTTTTTTAAACCGAAAAAGGGTAGCATGAACGCCACCCTTATTCAAGGCAGATTGTAGGCCTCTCAGCCATTCACCTTGAAGACTGGAATCAGAAGCGACCAGGGAAGAACCTTGGTGAGGAACCTGAAGTACTTGTAGAAAGCGCCCGGCGTGTACATCGCCTTGCCGTGCGCCGCCCTTCTCAGCGAGACCTTAACGACTTTAGACACGGGGGTATAAGGAAGCATCTTTACAATCTTAGAATGATTTGGATTGTCCTTTCTATTCATTTCGGTATCCATATTTCCCGGGTGAACAGAGAGGAAGTTTATACCCTTCTTCCTGTACTCCTCACGCAGGCCGCGCGTGATGAACTGAACGTAGGACTTGGAGGCGGAATAGACGGTCAGATTAGCCGTGGGGATCAGTCCGGTGATCGAGGAGACATCGATAGCGAAGCTGCCCCGGCTCATGAAGGGAACCACGGTCTTCAGCATCATAGTCACCCCGATGATATTGACATCTATGATGGACAGGATCTGTTTCTCCGAAGTGTTGGCAAAGGACCCATTGGCCGCTGAACCCGCGCAGTTGACTAGGATCCGCACCTCGGGTTTCTCCGTCTCCAGAAGGCTCTTCAGTTCGGCAAAGCTATCCAGATTTGTGAGATCCATCGTGAGCGGACGCGCCCTAGCGAACTTCTCCTTGATCGCGAGGAGCCGCTCCGTGCGCCTGGCGATGATCCAGACCTCATCAAGATCCTTGCGGGTGCTGAGGATCGTCTCAGCGTAAGCCCGGCCCAATCCCGAGGAAGCGCCGGTAACAATTGCTATCTTCTTCATATATCTCTCCTTCTTTCTATATATTACCCCCGCCTCAAAAAAGATGGGTGAGGCATGCTCCAGCCGAGCACGCTTCACCCGAACAGAACGGAAGATCTCACTGCGAGACTATCAGCCTAGCATCTCGTCTAGACTCATCTGCTCAGCCTCGGGGATTCCCTTATAAGCGCCCAGCTCCCGGAGCTTCTGCGAGATAGCCTTGGAGATGCGGCACCGGCGCTCGAAGTCCTCGATGGTCGTAAACGGAGCCTTCTTCCGCTCCTCGACGATCTTGTTGGCTAGAACTTCACCCAGAGAATCGACGGCGGAGAAGGGAGGGATGATCTCCTTGGTCTCCAGATCGACCGAGAAGAAGGTTCCCTGGCTCTTGTCGATCGAGAGGTGACCGAACCTTATGCCCCGGTCGGTCATCTCGACATAATTGGTGAGCGTATTGTAGAGCGCCTTGTCCTTGTTCTCGATCGGCAGCCGATTCAGGC
The DNA here is from genome assembly GCA_002437105.1 of Caryophanales bacterium UBA6449. Classification (GTDB taxonomy): domain Bacteria; phylum Bacillota_I; class Bacilli_A; order RFN20; family CAG-288; genus CAG-568. Next base: position 23,446 of record DJOB01000002.1, on the reverse strand, counting down.
GCCTATTCTCGTAGTTCTTCATCCAGTTGAGAGCAGCGCTCTGGCCGGACTGCATGATCTTCAGATCGTAGGCATCGCACCGGAGAGAGAAGTAGACCGCATAGTAGACTTCGGGATAGTGGACCTTGAACCAGGCGACGCGCACGGCCATCATGACGTAGGCGCACGCGTGTCCCTTGGGGAACAGGTAGGCGATCTTCTTGCACGATTCGATGTAGTCATCCGGCACGTTGTAGGATTTCATCAGGTCGATATACTGCTGGCCCTTCTCCTCGTTACCGGGCTTGGCGTACATGCCGTGACGCACGAATTCCATGATGGTAAAGGCCTTATCGGAAGGTACGCCGTAGTTGTTGTGGAGACCGATCATGATATCGTCACGACAACCTATAACATCGCGCAGCGTCGCTTTGCCGGATAGGATCAGATCCTGAGCGTTGCCAGCGTAGACATTGGTTCCGTGGGATAGACCCGAGATCCTGACGAGGTCACCAAAGCCCTTCGGCTTGGTCTCCTCGAGGATCTGCCGACCCAGGTTCGTTCCGAACTCGGGCAGTCCCAGAGCGCCCGTCTTCTGCTTGAGGATATTCTTCTTCAGATGGAGAGCCTTAGTCGAGGTGTAGATGGACATGACCTCCGGATCGTCGAAGGGGATCTTCTTCCAGTCGACCCCCACCATATCCGACATCATCTTGACCGCCCACGGATCCAGGTGGGCCAGCTCATCAAACTTCAGAACGTTATCGTGAATAGCGTGGAAATCGTAGTGGGTCGTCTTCCAGGAGGCATCCTCGGAGTTGGCGGGATACTGGTACGGGGTGAAGTCGAATACCGACATGTTGGAAGGGATGACGATGATGCCGCCCGGGTGCTGACCCGTCGTGCGCTTGACACCGACGCAGCCCATCGCGAGCCGATCGATCTCGGCGGGACGGATCGTCTTAGGATCGATCCCGCGATTCTCGAAATAGCCCTTGGCATAACCGATACCGTTCTTCTCCTCGGTCGTCTGAATGGTACCTGCCTTGAAGACGTTATCCGCCCCCATCAGCTCCCGGGTCATCTCGTGCGCCTGGGCCTGATAATCGGAAGGGAAATTGAGATCGATATCGGGGACCTTATCAGCGTGGAAGCCCAAGAACGTCTCGAAGGGGATATCGTGACCATCCTTTCTCATCTTGGTTCCGCACTGAGGGCACGCGCGATCGGGCAGATCGAACCCATCGGGGCACTTTACCGCATCGGCCCAGATGAGGTGCTTGCACTTCGGACAGATCCAGTGAGGCGGGAGAGGATTGACCTCGGTGATGCCGGACATCGTCGCCACCAGCGAGGAGCCGACCGAACCGCGCGAGCCGACCAGATGCCCCGTCTGATTGACCTTTCGCACCAGGACGGAAGCGATCCAGTAGATGACATAGTATCCGTTGGTACCGATACCGTGCAGCTCGGTGTCGAGACGCTTCTTGATAGGCTCCGGAATAGGATCTCCGTAGATCTCCTTAGCGGTCTTATAGACGAGGTTGATCAGGTTGGTGTCGCAGTCCTTGATATAGGGAGGGTAGAGCCTGTCCTTGGAGGGATAGATCTCGCCGAGCGCGTCGGCGATCTTGTTCGAATTGGTGATGACGATCCGCTTGATGCGCTCCTGGTCGCCTAGAAAACTGAAGGCCTCGAGCATCTCATCAGTGGAGAGAAAATGCTGATCGGGATTGGGATACGGCTTCTGTTTATCGCGTCCGAAAGGATTGAGAGGATGTCTAGCACCTTTTAGTCCTTTCGAGAAGATGTAGACATCTCTGAAGATCTTATCCTCAGGATTCAGGTAGTGGCAATCTCCGGTGGCGACCACCATCTTGCCGATATCTTCCGCCGCATCGATCAGATCCTTGAGGATCATCTTGAGACTATCGTCGTCGGAGATCTGACCGTTGTTGATGAGCCAGGAGTAGCAGGCAGGGGGCTGGACCTCGATATAGTCGTAGAACTTCATCACCCCTTTCAGGACATCGGTGGATTTCGTCAGGGCGGAGTCGAAGACCTCGCCGTTGAAGCAGGCTGAACCGATGATGAGATTCTCACGATACTTCTCAATCAGGCTGCGAGGCGTCTTAGGAACATTAGCTAGATACTCGGTCGAGGACAGGGAGATGATCTTATACAGATCCTTGAGTCCCTGCTCATTCTTAGCGTAGGCGATGACGTGCTTGGGGCGCGCCGTCAGGATGACGTCCTTCGAAGTGAGGTTCTCCAAGTCCTTCATATTGAGCTTGGGCGTGGTCTGCTCCAGGACCGAGAGCAGACCCAGATAGACGCTCTCGAGCACCTGAGCATCGTAGATGGCGCGATGGACCTTCGTATCATCGTACGAGATACCTAGAGTTCTCGCCACATCCTCGAGGGTGTGGGAGCGCTGATGCGGATACATGTAGCGCGAGAGGGGCAGCGTATCGATCACTGGATTCTTGATCTGCGGAAGCCCGTTATTCTTGAGCGCCTCGTTGAGGAAGCCGATATCGAAGGCGGCGTTATGGTCGATGATGACCGAGTCGCCAAAGAACTCGAGGATGGCCTTCAAGGCCTCTTTGATCGGACGACCGGCGTCGACCATCTCCTGGGTGATGTTAGTCTTCTTCTTGATGAAATCCCTAAGCTGGCGATCGGGATTGATAAAGAAGTCGATATCGTCCTTGTGCTGTCCGTGCGAATACCTAGTCGCTCCGAATTCGATGATCCTATCGTAGTGAGCGGAGAGACCCGTCGTCTCGAGATCGAAGATGACGTAGTCAGCCTGATCCAGCGGCTCGTCCCTCGTGTTGAGACAGATATCCAGATGCTCATCCACCATGTATAGCTCGCAGCCGTAGAGCATCTTCATCTCGAGCTTCTTCCCGATCTTCTGCGCTTCCGGGAACGCCTGCACGACACCGTGATCGGTGATTCCGATAGCCTTCATCCCGAAGTGGTGGGCAAGGCTGGCGTACTTGGTGATCGAGGCGATACCGTCCATCGCGGACATATTGGTGTGCAGATGGAGCTCGACGCGCTTCTCCTCGCTCTTGTCCTCCCGCAGAGGATCGGGCGGGAGAAACTCCATATTGTGAACATCGATCGCGAGCTGATGGAGATACTTATCATCCTGGACCTCGCCCTTGACGCGTATCTTCACCCCGGGCTTGAGGCTGTTGAGGATCTCGAGAGTGATCTTCTTATTCTCGAAGAGAGTCGAAGCGATAGAGGAAGACCCATCCGAATACTCGATGGTCAAGAAGTGCTTACCCTTCTTGGTCTGCCGCATATCGCTGACCTTGAAGATCGTCCCTTCGACGAGGACGCGCTTCAGGTTGTCGATATCCTTGATCTTGGCCGGATAGTAGGTCAGCATATCCTTCCGGCGTTGCTCATACTCGGTCTTGAGACGGTTCTCGCGCTCCATGGCGCGCTTCACCATCTCCTGCGCCCGCTGCGCCTGCTCGTTTCTGAACTTCTGGATATCCTCGAGATCGCCATCTCCCTCCTCTTCCGAATCATCGGGGATGTCGTAGTCGGTCCGCGAAGGGGCATAGCTATCGTCGATGGGCGGAATGCCATCTTCACTATCATTCTCGGACGCCGGCTCAGAGGTGCTGGTATCCGCATCTGGCTTCCTCTCGACCAGCGCCACCTTATACTTGAGTCCGATCTGCTTGAGGAACTTCTCAAACTGATCCGCTTCGTCCTTCAGACTGTCGAGCGTCTCATCGCTGGACTCCGGCACATTGAAGATGATCGGGTTGTTCTCATCCGCCGGCAGCGTCGCATCGCCGAGCCCGTAGAAAGAATTCTCCGCGGTGAAGGCATCGAGCAGCTGATCGAGACCCTCGCGCCGCTTCACATACTCGAAGTTCAAAGTGGTATCGAATCTCTCCTCCGGCGCCGCACGCGCCAGCTTATCGATACAGGAGAACAGTTCGCGATAGGCGGACAGAGGAAGGATGCGGGGGCAGCGCAGCACCAGATAAACCCGATTGACCCCATCGTCGAAGGACATGTCGGAAAAGCAGCACTCGCGGAACGGTTCCTGATCGCGAACCCCGATCCTGTTGAGAAATCTTTGAAGAACATCATCCATCTGTATCTGAGCAGCCATGGATAATCCCTCCCTTACCAGATCACCTTAACTAACCGAGATACCTGATCAGATCGAGGATGATCAGCACGACCGAGAGGATGATCAGGCAGGATAGACCGATGATCGAAGCGTATCCCTTGAACTTCTGCGATATCTTCTTGCGCGTAATCGACTCGATGATGCAGAGCAGCAGCTGCCAACCATCCAGACCGGGGATAGGAAGCAGGTTCAAGACCGCGAGATTGATGGAGATGATTCCCCAGACCCACATGACATAGTAGAAGCCCAGATCGACCGCCTGCTGATTGGTCATGAAGATCGAGACGATACCGCCGACATTGTTCCAGCCCTTAGGAGTAAAGAGCGATCCGAGAGCGACATAGACATCCCTTATACCCTCGCCCTGATTGACGAAGGACCGGACGATCGCGCGGCCGAAGGTATCTCCAGTAATCCGGTCGGATCCAGCCTTCTGCGCAGCCAGGTCGGGCATATAGGTCATATAGACACCGACGCCGAGACTACCGAAGGAATAGTACTTCTGCAGAGTCTGATGATCATCCAGCAGCCTCTCCGCCTCCTTATTCGGTATCTGAGCCTGAATCGTCTCACCCTTCTGACCATCGCTCCTTCTCGTGTAGTCGACCGTCAGTTTCAATCCGCCATCCTTCCCGACCGGCGCGTAACGAAGCAGCTTATCAGCATCGGTCGAATCGGATGAGGCCACAACCGAATCCGCCTGGACTACCAGATTGGCGCCATGATCATCGAAGACGGCGATATCCGTGATAGATTGCAGGCGATAGAAATTGTAGGTATCGAACTTAAACTCGGTTTCCACCTCGGGATAGCTACCGATCTTCCGGATGAGCTGATTGTATTTAATACCAGAATATTTATCCTTAAAAGAGACGTACTGCTGAGGGGTCAACTCATTACCATCCCCATCGACGATCATCAAGGTGCTGCTGGCCGACCTATTTCCATCACTGTCGATATCCAGGGTGCCGAGCTCGAGAACCAGACCATCGATGATGTCACCCGAGGATAGCCCCCTCTCCGCTAAGGGAGAATTATCGACGAGCGCGATCCTATCGACATAGGGATCCTGCTGCCGACCGAAGGCATTGCCGAAGAGGAACAGGAAATAGGACAGGATGACGTTCATCACGATACCGGCGATCATGATGATCGCCTGCTTGCCGTGATTCACCCCGCCGAAGGTTCGCTCCTTGGGAACAGGAGTCTGACCCGCCTCCGTCATCTGAGAATCTTCCTCTTCTCCAACCATGGAGACATACCCGCCCAAAGGCAGCAGACGGATGTTCAAAGTGGTTTCCCACTTCTTCTGACCAGTCTTCTTATCCTTAGGATTGATGGAGATGATCCGTGGTCCGAACCCGATCGAGAACTCTTCGCAGTAGACCTTGAAGAGCTTAGCCATCGAGAAGTGCCCAGCCTCGTGGAGACAGATGACTATACCCAATCCAAATATGAATACGATTATTCCGATAAAGATTCTCATCCGAGAGGCCTCCTATCCAAAGTAGAAACTACTCTTCGCTCTTAGTGGACGGCTTCCGGAAAGAACTCCGGCTAGACCCTCTAGAATAACTGCTTCTCCTACCTCCAAAGCTCCTCTTGCCACCATCGTAGGAACCACGATGACCACCAAAGGACTTGTGTCCGCCGAAGGAACGATGATTGCCGAAGGATTTGCGGGCACCGAACCTCCTCTCGCCCGCAGGCCTGAAGGACTTTCTCTCGCCACTCTCACCATCCCGGTGGAAGCTCTTATGATCACCGAAGGAACGATGATCGCCAAAGGACTTGTGGGCGCCGAACTTCCTCTCGCCTGCGGGTCTGAAGGACTTTCTCTCACCGCTCTCACCGTCCCGGTGGAAGCTCTTGTGATCGCCGAAAGAGCGATGATCACCGAAGGACTTGTGGGCGCCGAACTTCCTCTCCCCCGCGGATCTGAAGGACCTTCTCTCGCCGCTCTCACCATCCCGATGGAAGCTCCTGTGGCCACCGAAGGAACGATGGTCGCCGAAAGATGAATGTCCGCGATAGCTGGAGTGAGATCCGTAGCGGGTCCGTTCGCGATTGTGCTGATCGCGATCCTTCTTCTCATCCGCGACTATCTCGACTGGGAAATCGCCGCGGTCGGCCTTCGCCTTCTCCACCTGCTGCATCCGCACCTTGGAACGCTTCTCGTTCTCCGCCTCTCGCTTCTGGCGCGCCTGTCTCACCCGAACGTGCTCAGCCCAGAGCTCCTTCTTGTCCGGATCGTTCTTCCAGCGCGTCGCCTTCTTGTGCTCCTTGTGCTCCTCTTTAGTCTCGACGACCTTCTCCTCCCTCTCAGCGTTGAGCTTCTTGGACTTCCGCACCTGAACTAGGGTAGTACCGTGCTCGCGAGCATTGACCACCCGATCCACCAGAGATTTAGCCGCCTTGACCGCCGTGTCGAAGACGATCTGCGCCTGGATCTCATCGGTAGGAGTCTTGAGATTATGGGCGACAGCCGAAGCGACCTGCCGGATCACCGTCTCCGTGCTGGAGAGGTCGATCTTATCCTCAGCACAAGCCTTGATCGCCACTTCGGAAGCGCCGCAGATGGCGATATCGCCCCTGACCTTGAACTTGCTGGATATCTTCGTCAGGAAGTAGAACATGGGATACAGCTCGTAGGAGAGCGCGGTCAGACCGGTGACCGGATTCCCCTCCGCATCGATGAACGCACCATCCCGAGAGATGACAGCGGGAGTCTTCTCCGGATCGCCGATCATGGCGCCAAAAGTGTCGATCGCCTTACCGGTCACGCGCGCGAGGATGGCGAGATCGAAGAAAGCGCGGATCATGAGCGCGGATTCGATCGCTCCCCGCGTGTCCTCACCCGCCTGACTGAGAGTCTTGCCCGTCAGCGCGAAGAGCTTCTCCGCAGGAGTCTTTTCGACATTCTCATCAGCGCGGTAGACCAGGATGATCCGATCGGTCGCAGCCGCCTTCTTCACCAGCTCCAAGCCCTGCCTGATAGCCGGCGACAGATACTCGATACCAGCCAGCTCGCCCGGATTGACATTGCCGACGAGAGTCGAATCGACATCGCCTAGAAGAATCGTACTCTGCGTCTTGACCAGGGAAGCATAGACCTTGTACGAGTCGATTCCATAGGTGCAGAGAAGAACCTTCTGGGGCTTCAGAGATTCGACCATCCTCGCTTCGGATCCACTTCCGATGTACACCGAGACACCGGTAGGCGCCTGATCGAACGTCCCATCTCTGAGGGACACGATCCTGAGATCGGGCAGCGACTTGAAAAGCTCAGCCGTCAGAGAGGACGGAGAAGAGACACCCACGCCTACGACCCTATCCTGTCCTGCGCTGAGGACCTCACGAAGAGACCTCTGTCCCAGAGGCTCATCGACACCGAGAATTACAGTATCCAAAATAATCACTCCTTATTTTTGCACCTTAATCTATCGATACTATTAAAAATTAAGGATGTACCAAAACATATAGATTATACAAGATAGACTCGAGTCTGCAGGACCGATCTCACGGTCTAGGAACGGACCGACCGATAAGAAAAAATGAACCGCAGGTTTCATCCCTGCGGTTCCAATCGTAATAACAGCCAAAGACTCAATAGAAGCGAAATCTAACGGAAAAGAGCGGATCAAGCCAAAAAGCTAGTCGGATTGCCGAGCAGCGTGACCACGATCGAGGCTGCGATCGAAGTGACCATGACACCATCGAACCGGTCGATGATACCGCCGTGACCCGGGAGGATGAACCCCCAATCCTTGGCGTCGTACTTCCGCTTCAGCGCGGAGAAGAGGAAGCCTCCGATATTGTCCAGCGAGACGAACATCAGAGCGAACAGAGCCACCCAGCCCCAGTCGCTGGGATCCTTATAGACATCGATGACCCCCGGGATAAGAGGCACGCGCAGCCAGGAATTCACGATGGCGACATAGATGAAGGCGAAGGCGAAGGAGAACAGGACACCGCCAGCGAATCCCTCCCAGGTCTTGTGCGGAGAGATCCTCACATTCATCGGGTGCTTACCGAAGAAGACCCCGACGAAATACGCACCGATATCGCTGAGCCACACCCCGAAGAGCACCCACCACATGAACAGGCACGAGGTCAGATTGTAGGCGAAGCCACCCCAGATGGTCTGGGCCCCTCCAGCGATCTGAGCCATGCCATCGGGGACGAAACGAAGATAGATGATCGACTGAAATCCGAATGAGACGAGAAATACCGCAACGAACAGGTACAGGAGATCGGACAGGGAGAAATCACGGCAGAAGAACTCGACTAAGAACAGCACGATCAGGTAGGCGAAGAGGAGCAAGAGGGGAACAGAATAGTGCAACCCATTTAAATATATCAAGTTGGAGCTGAAGAACTGTCTAATCAGATCAGCATCCAAGAAGAACTGGCTATAGACGATGGCGTACACGAAGACAAAAGTGGCGATCCAGACTGCCACCGGGAACTTCCGCCGCGGCATCGTCAGGAGCTCGTAGGAGCCAAAGCCCACCAGCACCAGGGACAGCCCGACCATGAACCATCCGCCGAGAATGGCACAGGGAACCGTCAGCAGCGCGAAGGCGAGGCTCGTGAGCACCCGCACCAGCATCGAGTGCTCCGTGGATCGAGAGAGTTTATTGGCCATTCATCATCCTCCTAAAAAAGAAAGGAGATGCCCATGTGCATCCCCCGGTTACAACCGTGGCGACTAGATAGAAAGCAGCTCTTTCTCCTTGGTCTTGAAGAGGCTGTCGATCGCCTTGATGTGTTCATCGTGAGCCTTCTGGATGGAGGTCTCGATCCTCTTCTCCATATCCTCGCTGAACTCGTCGGACTTCTTGGTCTTATTGATCAGATCCTTGCGGATATTCCTGATGGCGACCTTGCCATCCTCGCAGTATCCCTTCGCCTGCTTGACGAACTCCTTGCGGCGATCGCCGGAGAGAGGAGGGAAATTTATACGGATCACGTTCTTGTCCAGAACGGGATTCACGCCCAGATCAGAAGTTCCGATCGCGGCGATGATCGCCTTGATCGCGGTGGGATCGAAGGCCTTGACGACCAGCTGCGTTCCGCTCACCGCATTGACCGAAGCCACCGCTTTGATGGGGGTCATCTCTCCATAGTACTCGATCTTGATCTTATCCAGCACGTTAGGATTGACCGCTCCCGCTCTGACGGTCGCCAGCGCCTCCTTGAGCTTCTGGACACTCTCATCCATCTTCTTATTAACTTCGTCGATGATATCCTTCTCTTCCATATTTGCCTCGCTTTTCTCTTCGCTGTGATTATATAACCTTACCAACCCTTCTTTATAGAAGTACCGATATCGGAGCCGTTGGCCACCTCGACAAAATTCTTGGGGATCATCCTGAAGACCCGCGTAGTGATATTGGAATCCATCAGTAGACCTTCGGCCGTCGCATCCATCACCCTGATGTTACGCGCCAGCAGGTCGCGGTAGGTCGCCTTCTTGATCAGCGTCGCCGCAGGATCCTTCTTGGGATCGGCGGTGAAGACGCCATCCACGCCCGACTTGGCCATCAGGATCGCATCGCAACCCGTCTCCAGCGCCCGCAGTGCCGCCGCGGAATCCGTGGTGAAGAACGGATTGGAGGTTCCGCCGCCATAGATGTTGACGAATCCCTCCTCCAGGGAGCGAATAGCATCCCGCTTGGTGTAGTAATCGATAAACTTAGGGCAGGGGACCGAGGAGAAGGCATGCGCCTTAACCCCGTGCTTGTTGAGCACCGCCCGGATCGCCAAGCTGTTGATGATCGTTCCCAGCATCCCCATGTCATCGGCGTCAGCGCCATCCATCCCGAGGAACGCCGCGCGATTGCCGCGCCAGATGTTGCCGGCCCCCACGACGATACCGACCTGGGTACCTGCTGACCGCAGCGCCTTTACCGCCTCAGCCAGCTCATCCAGCAGCTCCGGAGAGAAGATCTCGTATTCATCAGCTCCCCTCAGAGCCTCACCGGAGACCTTGAGAAGCACGCGCTTATATATCTCTGCCATCTTTGGCACCTCCACGCTGTAATATCCAAATAGAGTAGGAACTATCGGCTAATTGAGTCCACGCTTCATCGCATCGACCGGCTTCATGCTGGAAGCAGAGTAGGAGGGAATGAGGACGGACAGGATCGACACCCCGAAGGAGACGAGGAAGAGCACCAGGGCAGGAAGCCAACCGAAGGAGATGATCTGCAAGGGGATAGAGAAGAGCGTCTGGAACACTCGGTTGAAGATGTATATCACACCGAAGGAGATCAGGCACGAAGCGATGAAGTTGACCGCCGCGATGATGACCGCTTCGATGGTGAAGATACCGAATATTTCGTGCGATGAGCTGCCGAGTCCCTTGAGGATACCTATCTCCCGGATCTTGAAGGTGACCGAAGTGAACAGGAAGTTAGTAGTGACGAGGATCGCGATTACCGCGAGGGTGATCGCGATACCGAGAGCCACCTTCTTAACCCCGGTTATAGAGCTCGAGAAAGTATCGGAATCCAGCCAGAGCGAAGCGACGCTGGACTCGATAGTGTAACTCACATAGCGATATCCATCAGCACCGCCCGGAAGTTGAGAGGAACCGACCGAAAGATCGGCGTCAACCGCCGTGAAGAGATTGTTGTGGGTATAGTGCCAGAGATTTTTGAGCTCGCGCTGATCGATGGTAGGAACGAGCACCCGATTGATGTCATCCGCTTCAACTCTCATTCCAGTCTGGAAATCGGAAGAAGCAATCTGTTCAGGAGAGAAGAACATTATCTTAGAGGGGCCATTTTCCCAATTTTCCCTCTCGAGCAGATACCTATCAACTGTGCTAGTCTGGGCCTTCACCAGATCCTGCTCGACCTGAGACTCGGTGAGATCCGTCTCGAGGATTCCGCTGACCGTGAACTCATCAGCCTTCTGACCCGCGATAGAATTGACCTTGATGGTACTGCCGATCAAGGTAGAGGCATCGACGCTACCCGCCTCTATCACGCGATCGCCAATCTGGATTCCCGCTCTGTTGAAATACCAGACCGCATATTCAGGCAGCACGACTTCACCGAGTTTGGGGAGGGCTCCCTCAAGCTGGAACCCGAAGGCTGAAACCTGATCGAGCGACTCGAGAGGTGCGACGCTGTTGAAGGAGGGGATAAACCAATCGTTCTTATACGTATCACCCTCGGGAAGATTGCGTATGAGCGAGGCTCGCGGCGAGCGGTAGACCGGGATCGCCTCGGATGAATATCCGTCCTTTATCCTAGCCAGATCGCTCTCATGCAGCCGACCGTCCTGAACCGGGATATCCGCATCACCCGAGAGACTCTTCGTCAGAACGGAGGCAGACGGGTGATATATAGAGGAGGAAGCCGCAAAGGTATCAGCCTGATCGTAGGACGAGAGAGTGACTGAAGCGCCCAGCATCGAGAAAGACAGGATCGAGAGGATGATCGTCATCGCCAACCGGGCCGGTGACGATTTGAGTGTACCGAAGGCAAAGGTGGCTACCGTCTTGGATCTCATGTGAGACTTGATCGACTTGAACTGCTTATTCTTAGTACACCGGATAGCAATATCCTCATCCGTGGTCGGACTGAAGCCGACGGGGATATCCTCGCTATCGTCGCCCTCAGCCAGCTCGGAGGGAATCCGCACATGGTCACCATAGGCATAGTAGGCTGGACCAGTAGAGCCGGAAGTCTCCTTCCTGATAGCCTGATAGTCATTCTCGCTGAACTTCGACACATCATCGACCTTGATCAGGCCGTTCTTCAGCTGGTAGGCATTATCGCTGCCTTCGAGCTTCACCCCATCGGTGAAACGGCGCGTCAGATCTCCGACCACATGACCATCCTTGATCCTGATGATCCTGTCCGCATACTTCTCGGCGCAGGCAGCATCGTGAGTGACGCAGACCACCAGCCTATCGCTGGAAATCTCCTTGAGCAGATTGAATATCTCCTGGGTATTGAATGAATCCAAAGCACCGGTCGGCTCATCAGCCAGAACCAACTGCGGGTGTTTAACAAGAGCACGCGCGATTGCGATACGCTGTTTCTGTCCACCCGAGAGCTGGCTGGGCAGGCGATCGGCCAACTCGAGCAATCCGACCCTGGACAGGATCTCATCGACCTCAGACTTCTTGGGATCGCGATTCTGAAGTTCGATCGCGAGCTCGACATTTCTCCGCACCGTAAAGCTGTTGATGATGTTGTACTCCTGGAAGATGAATCCCACATACTTATTTCGGTAGGAATCATAGTCAGCAGGGGTGAAATCCTTAGCGGACTTACCGAAGAGTTCCAGGTCTCCCCCCTCGAAGCTGTCCAGTCCACCCACGACATTCAGGAAGGTAGACTTTCCGGATCCGGATTTTCCGAGGACGAAGATCAATCCGACATCAGGCAGCTTCAGGGAGATGCCCTTGAGGGCCACAACATCCGGCTTGTTGCGCCCTACTCTGTATCGTTTAACGAGGTTTTTTAACTCTATCATCATCCAGCCTCCATTTTATTCGATTGTTTATTATATATAAGGTTTAATACTAATTATTAGACCCGAAATTTTAAAAAGATGTTTAGTTTCTTTATTAAAACTACATTTACATCTATATTGGTGTCGTAAAGAATGCATGGAAGGTATCTAAATATGAGAAAGAACATACTGATCGCGCTCCTGGCCATCACGCTAGCGCCGCTGGTGGCGTGCGAAAAGAGTCAGGACACGTCTTCGAGCGCTCCCACCTCCTCTACTCCGTCTTCCACTCCCATCAGCTACGAGACCTTGGACGGCTTCTATCAGCCGGAACAGGCGCCGAGAGACTATGAGAACATCACGCCTCTCGACCTGAAGGATGGAGACAATAACACCATCATCCTGGTAGATCACGCCATGACCAATTCCAACTGGGAATCGAAGACCTCGGGATCGGTCAGTATAAGCGTCCTCGGTCAGAAGATGGTTCAGGATGTTTCTTCATTCAATATAAAAATTAACAATGATAGCGTCAATCACGCAGTCACCACCAAGTCCAACGGTAATGTAGGTCTGGCTGTCGACCTCAACACCGCGGTGATCTCCTATGCTTCCCCGGACACGACCTACCGCACCATCTCCACCCCCAGCGGAACGGCGGGCACGATGTTCCAGCGCGACGAGAATACTGGTCTAGTCGAAGTCAAGAATGGTGGTTTCGGCTCCAACAACTGGGAGAGCGTCGCTAATTTTCCCATGTTCCTCGAGAAGGTAGGACGCCCCACCTGGAGCTTCTCCTCCTACTATCTGCCCGATGCTTCGGCCGTCAAGAGCACCGAGCTCCTGAGCGAGACGGAGAGCAGCAGCACCTTCAAAGTGACCCTCAATGTCGACCCCAAGAGCGGAACCGATGCCGCCAAGTACTACGTCAACCAGATGAAGAACATGACCTCCACCGTAGGCGGACTGAACATCACCATCAAGAGCATGGTCGCCACGCTGGAGATCCCCAACGACAGCTTCCGCCCCACCAGCATGAAGGTCGAAGAGACCTACACCGGTGGCCTGTCCGGCATGGAGGGAGACCTGTTCTCCGTCACGAATTCCCTGACGGTGAACTTCACCTACTTCGAGGATGCCGACAAGACCGAGGAGGAGATGCTGGACGAGCTGAACGACCCCTACCAGAAAGCCATCTTCCTCAATGCTAAGAACGGCGAGACTGCTCCGGCGCTCGATTAAAAAATATAAGTTAAGGGTGCGACCAATAGTCGCACTCTTTTTTAACAACTTAAATTTTGAATAGAGCTACCAATCCCGTGTAGTTCCCTTATCTACTAGATATTTATGGCATGACCACTCTCGCTTTAAAGCCTGTATGTATCCGAAGTGTAAGCCGATGATTAGTAAGTCGGTAGTAATTAATTTATTTATTTTTATCACCTTTGAATATATATTTTCTAAATAGTCAACATAAAGAAGAGACGAACGAGCAACAGGGGGACATCGATATGAATATCGAAGAGAAAATAGCCTTTATCAACGATTATGAAGGAGCATCCAATGCCGCTTCAGGCAGCAAGTACGACCCCAATGCTAATGTCACCACCAAGAACATAGCTACGCTAGCAACCGAGCTGCCGAAGAAGGACTTCATCGACCTCAACCGCGAGCTGATGAAGAGAAAGCTGACCGGAATGTACGGAGCTGACTTGGCGGAGCAGTACTTTAAAGATCTGAAGCACCACATCATCTACAAACACGACGAGACCTCGATATTCCCCTACTGCTGCTCGATCTCCCTCTACCCCTTCCTGCTCAATGGACTGAAGAGCTTGCAGGGAACCTCCGCCGCTCCCAAACACGCGGATTCCTTCTGCGGATCTTTCATCAACCTCATCTTCTGCGTGGCCGCCCAGTTTGCAGGCGCCACCTCCACCCCGGAATTCCTCACCTATCTGGATCACTTCCTGCGGATCGACTACGGTAGCGACTACACCCACCATCTGGACCGCGTCATCGAGCAGCGGGTCAGCGGTGATCTGACCCTGCGCTCGAAGATCGAAAACCTCTTCCAACAGGTCGTCTATACGATAAATCAGCCAGCGGCCGCCCGTGGCAACCAGTCGGTCTTCTGGAATATCGCCTACTTCGATAAGTACTACTTTGCCAACATCTTCAAGGGCTTCTACTTCCCCGACGGCGACCGTCCGAACTACGAGAGCGTCGCCGTGCTGCAGAAGATGTTCATGAAGTGGTTCAATCGCGAGCGGACCAAGGAGGTGCTGACCTTCCCCGTCGAGACGATGAACCTGCTCTCCGATGGTCAGGGAGACTTCAAGGATCAGGAGACCGCCCAATTCGCCGCTGAGATGCTCGCCGAAGGACACTCCTTCTTCATCTATCAATCGGACAGCGTAGACGCCCTAGCCTCCTGCTGCCGGCTGAGAAATGCCATCGATACCGAGCCCTTCTCCTTCACCCTGGGAGCTGGAGGAATCGAGACGGGATCGAAGGGAGTCATAACGATGAACCTGAACCGGATCGTCCAGGATTGGAAGCGCGAGGGTTCACCCGTCACCCTGAAGGAGCGGATTACCGAGATCACCGAGCGGGTTCACAAGTACCTGATCGCCTTCAACAGCATCATCTGGGACTACTACAACGCCGGTCTGCTCCAGATCTACAACGCCGGATACATCTCGCTGGACAAGCAGTACCTGACCGTCGGTATCAACGGATTCGTAGAGGGAGCGGAATTCCTCGGCTACTCCATCTCGCCTGACGATGCCAACTACCGTCAGTACGCCCAGGACATCCTGACCACCATCAAGGAACTAAACCGGGCCGACAAGAGCCAGCACTGCAAGTTCAATACGGAATTCGTCCCCGCGGAGAGCCTCGGAGTCAAGAATGCCAAATGGGATAGGGAGGATGGCTACCAGGTACCGCGCGAGGTATATAACTCCTACTTCTATGTAGTCGAGGATACCCAATGCTCACCCCTGGATAAATTCCGTCTCATGGGCAAAGACTTCACCGGCTGCCTGGATGGCGGTTCGGCGCTCCACCTGAATCTGGATGAACACCTCTCGAAAGAGCAGTACATCACGCTCATGAAGCTAGCCGTGAAGGACGGCTGCAACTACTTCACCTTCAATATCCCGAACACCCTCTGCAAGAGCTGTGGCTTCATCTCCAAGCATCACCTGAAGAACTGCCCTAAGTGCAATTCCTCCTCCGTCGACTATCTGACCCGCGTCATCGGTTACCTCAAGAGGGTCTCGAACTTCTCGGAAGCGAGGCAGAAGGAAGCGAGCCGGAGATACTACGCGAAGGTGAACAGCGCTTCTCACCCTGCACCGATGAAGAGCAAAGCGGCAACCACCTCGGACTAAGAAGATGCTGAAATACTGCGATACGATGGTGGTATTCGAGGAGATTCCCGATGAGATATCTTTGGATATCAATATAAGCAACTGTCCATTCAGATGTCCAGGTTGTCATTCCGCCTACCTCCAGAAAGACATAGGAGAAGTACTGACTGACGAGAGGTTAAGAGAGCTGATAAAAAGGAATGCCGGCATAACCTGCGTTCTATTCTCAGGCGGCGATTCCGATCATCAGAGGATTCTGGAATTGGCAGCCCTGGTAAAGAAAGAATTTCCCGACTTGAAGACGGCGCTGTATTCCGGCGCGACGAGAGCGGACTCAAAGCTCTGGAACTCCGGTCTATTGGACTACTACAAGATCGGTCCCTGGATCGAAGAACTGGGTCCCCTCGATTCTCCCACCACCAATCAGCGACTCTATCACCTCACCCCCAAAGGCTATGTCGACATAACAAAAAGATTCATCGAAAAGAAGGAGAAGACGATCTAGGATCGACTTAAAGATAAAAGAACCGTGCCAGCAGCACGGTTCTCTTTCATCCCAAATAAGAACTATCTATCGATTGCACCTAACATTCATACTTAGGAATCTAGTCGTCGCTGCGGGTCTCCGCGATCGACCACTCGGAATTGTAGGCGTCGATAACCTTCTTGAGCGTTCCAGTCTTGCAGACGGATGTCTTCATCTTATCGCAGACCTTCTTGAACTCCTTCTCCGTGCAGGTGGAGACATTGAGCTTAGTCTCACCCTGGCTGCTCTTGAGATTCAAAGCGCAGGTATAGACGCCCCACGAGGAGGTCCACCACCCCGTCGTCGCAATCTTGTAGCTCCATATCGTCCAGTTATAGTAACGATTGTCGTACCAATTCACCAACGTGCTGCGCCAGACCTCCTCGTCTTCAAAACAGGTGAACTCGCCTATATAGATGGGGACATCGAAATCCTTACCCAACTGCCTCATGTCCATATAGGCCTTAAAGGCTGGAACGGCAACCCTTCCCCAGTTGTAGTGATGGTATTGATACATGATATTGGTCCAGCCGTAATTCGCAGGATCGGGGGCGACATTAGGATCCCACATGACCTCGATCGTGATCAGATGATTATCCCCATTGTTCCGGATGGCCTGATACATCCGGTTCTGGACATCGAAGCAGATCTTAGCTTCCGGCGTGCCCTTTTTCGTCTGCGGCTCATTCAGAAGATCGTAGGCGGCGATCGCCTCGCTCAGGGTTCTATTCTCCGGTTTAGAGTAGTGCTCGGAAACATATTTCCAAATATCGACCGTCGCCGCAATCGCCTCCTCAGAATCCCAGTAGCCGGGTTTATCAGTAAAGATACCCGAATGCTCATATCCGCTCTGAGAATAGGGCACGCCATGCAGATCCGGGATCACATAGATATCGTGGGCCGCCGCACGGGAAATGAAGCGATCCAGATAGCCGAAGGCTTCCTCCTCGCTCCGCCGGGCGAAGGTCCCATCCTCGTTCTGGATGAGGATATTCCGCCAGTAGAAGGGCAGCCGGATGCAATTGAACTTCAGGTCGTCGTGGATGATTCTGAAGTCCTCATCGGAGAAGTAGGAGTCGTAATAATAGTTCATCAATTCATCAACTTTGCCAACAAGATTAGGATTGCTATTCAATCCATTTCTAAAGTCTTCCTCAGTAAAATACGGATAAGTGATATTGCCATCCTTATCTTTAACATACTCCCCCTCCGCATCGGTTTCCGGCTCGAGGGCGAAGGGAGACATCCAGCTCTCCTGCACTAGTAAATTGCCCGCATTCACCCCGCGCAGCTGAATGCGCTGGCCCTGACCATCGTAGATTCCGCGCTCGGTTCCCTTCTCTCGTCCCTGGTGGACTAGAGAATCGACGGAAGGCACGCTGTCGGTGCTGAGCGGTTCACTCACGCGGTACGAAGCCGAATTGAGGAAGAACCAACCGATCAGAAGACCGAGGGAAAGAAAAATGGCCGCGAACACTATCCCGACGATCTTCCAGGCCTTTTTTCTCTTTTTACTCCTATCGATGTTGTTGCTGTTTGCCTCCATACATAAAGCCCCCTAAAAATTTCAGTGATTCTACTATCTTGAAGCACTGGAGAAAAGTCTCGATATCTTAGCCGTCTCCGACGATCGATCAGATACATCCCTATAAATATAATTCACTCCACTCGCAAGATCCCTGACCGACCAACTAAAGGATAAAGCATACCGAGATCCGAGGATATTCATAGCGCTTACCCTTATCTCTCTATAATGTTAAAATGTTGAAGTTTAAAAGGAGGCTCATCCATGATTGGAATCGTGACCGACGATAACGCTGGATTCCCAGAGCAAGAGGCGAAGAGGCTCGGCATCCAGGTCATCCAGATGCCCATCATCATCAATGGGCAGGAATACTTCGAGAATGCAAATCTAACCTCCGAGGAATTCTACCGACTCCAGGCCTCCAACGCGGATATCTCGACCTCCCAGCCGACCCCCGGAGCCGTCAAGAGCATCTGGAGAAAAGCGCTCGAGAGCTGCGATAGCCTCGTCCACATCCCGATGTCTTCAGGACTGAGCAAATCCATGAGCACCGCCAAGATCATCGCCGACGAGGACGAATTCAAAGGTAGAGTATTCGTCGCTGATAATCACCGGATCTCCGTCACCTTGAGAGATTCCGTCTACGACGCCATCGAACTGGCGAAGCAGGGCAGATCCGCGCGAGAGATCGTCGACTACCTGGATAGAACGGGTCACGACTCGCGGATCTACATCTACGTCGACACCCTGA
Source organism: Caryophanales bacterium UBA6449 (assembly GCA_002437105.1). Lineage (GTDB taxonomy): Bacteria > Bacillota_I > Bacilli_A > RFN20 > CAG-288 > CAG-568. Next base: position 4,642 of record DJOB01000002.1, on the reverse strand, counting down.
AATATCTGAAGAAAGGTGGTCGTATCACCCCCGCCGCGGCCACGATGGGCCAAGCTCTCCACATCAAACCGGTCCTCAAGATCGAAGGAGGCAAACTGGATGCCAAGGCGAAAGCCCTAGGCTCCAAGAAGGCGCAGCAGGATCTGATCGACTTCATCGAGGATGATCTCCACGGCACCTTTAAAGCCGCGGCGGATAAGTTGTCCTTCGCGATGGCCTACACCGGTGGTCCCGCGGACTACCTGGCCGCCTGCGCTCTCCGCAATAGGTTCGCCGCCGCAATCGGAATTCCCGCCAACCACATCCTGCTCGATCGTCTCTCGCTTTCCGTCGCCGTCCACATCGGCCCCGGCGCTATCGCCACCACCATCACCGAAGTTATCTCCCCTAAGGATATCGAGGCGGTGGCGGAGCGCGAATTCCACCTCGCCTGATATAGAGATCAGCCACAAAAAAACTGCTTCCCCGCTCACGCGGAGAGGCAGTTTTTTATCTATTCAACTTCCTAGAATCAGAGGCTCAGGTGCGAGGAGAAATCAGCGATGACCGCATCTGCGAGCTTCTTGCCCTCCTCATCGGAGGGAGCGATCATCTCGCAGTAGATCTTGCACTTGGGCTCGGTTCCCGAAGGACGCACAGCCAGCCAACCGTTATTGAAGAAGTACTTGATGCAATCCAGAGAGGGGATATCGGTGATCTTCGACACCTTGCCGGTCTCCAGATCGTAACGAGCGGAATTGAGGTAGTCATCGACGCGAACGACCTTCTGTCCCGCCAGCGAAGAGATGGGCTCCTTGCGGATCTGAGCCAGCTCGGCAGTCAGCTTGCGCTTTCCGACCAGGCCATCGACCATGATGTTCTTCAGCGAGGTGACGAAGTGTCCGAACTCGCTCTCGAGCTGAGCGAACCTCTCATCGATGGTGATACCCTTGCGATAGCAGTCCTCAGCCATATCAGCGATGGCGACATTGGACTGAAGGCAATCCTTATCCCTGACGAACTCCTTGGTCAGATAGCCGTAGGACTCCTCGTATCCGAACATGAAGGGAGCCTTGGAATGCTCGATCGCGTATCCGATGTACTTGAAGCCGGTAGGAACCCAGACCACCTTCATCCCGTACTTCTTCTCAGCGACCGTAGCGCCGAAGGCAGAAGTGACGAAGCTGTTGTAGACGACTCCATCCGCAGGCAGATTCCCCTGCTTCTTCCGCTCGCCGAGGATGAAGTCGATCAACAGAGCGCCAGTCTGGTTTCCCGTGTAGCGATGGAACTTGCCATCCTTGCCGATGAAGCCCAGTCCGACTCGATCCGCATCGGGATCGTTGCAGATAGCGATCTGATAGGCGGGATCCTTCGCGTGCAGCTCCATGAGCAGCTTCTCAGCTTTGACCCAAGCGCAGTCGAACTCAGGGTTGGGGAACTCGACCCCATCAAAATCGCCGTCCCAGCGATCCTGTCCAGGCACGGAAGTGACCTCGTATCCGCACTTCCGCAGAGTCCAGGGACCCAGGAAAACATTGGTTCCACACTGAGGAGTGAGGACTACCTTGATATGCTTGGGGCTGACACCGTTCAGGTTCATGATGGAAGTGCCAGCTTCCTTAGCGACAAAGCGGCTATCGAAGTTCTCACCGAGAACCGTGTTGACACCGCGGACGGGAGCCTTCTCGACCACGACATCCAGGAAGTCGGGCAGAGAAGCGATCTCCTTGACCAGCATATCGATGTTCTCGTAGACCATCTGATCTCCGGTCTCATCGTACACCTTGTAGCCGTTGTACTTCGCAGGGTTGTGCGAAGCGGTAACCATAACACCAGCGACACACTTGCACTCCCTCACGGTGTAGGAGAGCTCAGGCGTCGGATGGGGGCAGGCGAACGAGAAGGTGTTGATACCGTAAGAATTGAGGATATCGCAGACCTCATCCGAGAATTCGTGAGACATATGACGGTTATCGAAGCTGACCGCCACACCTCTCCTCTTTCCCTCATCTCCGTACTTGGAGATGACGAACTTGGCCAGACCGACCGTGGCCTTGCGAACCACGAGGGGATTGAGCCTATTGGTACCAGGGCCGATCTCGCCTCTGAGTCCGGCCGTGCCGAATTCGATATCGGCGCCGAACATATCTATGAGTTTGTTCTCATCAGCAGCTTTGATGATAGCCTTGTCAGCCGCGCTGACCTGATCGCTATCGAGCCACTTCTGAGCTCTCTCTCTAAAATCCATATCTATCCTCCTGATGTGCTAAGATGAGAGCACATAATAGTAATAGGAAACGATGCGGTAGCATCCAACCTCGTATTATACGGTCAAAGAACGCACGAACCGCAAAGTTGAATTATACGACCATTTTTATATACTTTCTCGTATTCTTTGCATATTTTCAAGCCAGTATACATATTTCTAAATAGAAAAGGCTTACAGATTCAAAAATCGTAAAAAATGAAAAAATAACAGGTTTTCCCCTCTTCCGCCTGTCACTTCCGCAAACGGACGAGGATCTCCTCCTCGCGCTCGGCAGTCCGCGTGCGGCTCTGCGCCTGGCGCAGCTGATCGGCTAAGCCGTTCTCCAGGTGATAGGCGATAGAGAACGGGGCGGTGATCATATCGACTCTGGACAGGACCTCGTCATCTTCGCTCGCGCGGAGGAAAAAGTCCTGAACGGTTCGATACTCCTTCCCTTCAAAAAAGATGGAAGTGCTCTTAGATAATATGTATCCAATCCTAAATAGTGCCGTATAGACATCGCTAGCCCGCGCGCGGTACACGCGCATCACCGCGGCGAAACGGCTCTGGTCCCTCACGTCGAACCGCTTCCTCTCGAGATACCAGACCAGAGCGCCAGAATCGAAGAAGCGCAGCGCGGCCGGATCGATATCGGGTGCCCCCTTCAGGATCTTTAAACCGAAATCGGCCGTGCTGGCGTAGGTGGAACCCATAAAGATCAACGGATGTTCGGGGGCGAGCACATAGGAGGCTTTAAAGAGGCCGAACTGTTCATCGCTCACGCTGGAGAACGCTTGGATTGCCTCCTCCGCCAGCGCCCTATCGCACTCGATCAGCCACTGCCGGAAGGAGTTGTCGCCGAACAGGTCCGACATGAGGTCGGGATACAGACAGAGGATCCGCCCCACCTCGAGCGGATCGTGAAAGACCAGGGAGGATCTGACCGCAAATGACCTCATATTATTCCGCCTCCAAAGAACATCAGCAGGAAGACGATCAAGCTGAAGAGACAGGTGAACAGGCACAGATAAGTAGAAAAGAAGAAGACGGCTTTGAGCAGGGTTAGAGGCTTCCTATCTCGGCGCTTCTGCTCATCGACGAGCGAATCGATATCTAGATCAGCTCCGAGGATCGAAGAGTACTTCGAGATATCGTTAGCCAGAGGTGAATGCTCCTGGATCGCGTGCACTAGATCATCCAGAAGCAGCGCGGTCGCTTCATCCAGATGCTCCATGTACCGCTTCGAGCGCTTATCGGCGAACTTGGCCGCATAGTCGGAAGCCCGATTCCTGTTCAGCGTGATGCAGGTATAGATGACAAACATCAGATCGTAGAAGATCGTCGTACCCAAGGGCAGGAAGATCGCCCAAGTCTGAAACAGGTCCACCCGCGGATGGAAGAAGGCGGACTGCACGCGAGAGGAGGGGATCATCAGCACGAGAAAGATGAAGACCGAAGCGAGGATCATCAGCACGATCTCGAGGTAGAAAGCGATGCCCTTGCCTCCACCTCGATACGATTTGGTAGCCCGGTATCTAGCCAAGATGCCATCAGCGTACTCAGCCATCTCGCGGTGGTAGAGATCCACCCGCTTGGCCACGATGTTCAACCGCTCGGCATCGCAGAGATCAGGATCGGTAATAACAGAGTCAAAAGTATGTCCATCGTCATCAGCAAAAAGCTGACCGACACTATTCATCGCTCCCCTAGCACCTTTGAAAGGATTGAGCGGATTGACCCACCATTGAGGCAGGGAAAAGACCGCCAGCCTAGCCACCAGTGCCTCCTTCTCCACATACTCTTCAATCGAGGAGCAGTCGAAATTCATATCTCTGAGCGCGGTATAGGAATTGACCACCCTCTTAGTCAAGGCGTTCTGCGCCGCTCGATTCAGCCGATCGAGCGCGGAGGTATAGAGGGCGGATCGGCTCAAGATTCCCCCTAAGCTCTTAGCCTGCTCTGAACAGTCGAATCCATCCTTCTCCATCAGGAGGAGATTCCGCACCTTAGTATCCATCAGAAACAGACCTCCCAGGGAAACAGAATCTCGTAGAACCCCTCGAAGAACCCGACAGTGACCATCGGCATCTCCCGGATCCCCGCGATCGCAAAGGCGATCGTAAATGTGCTGATAGCGAAGAAGATGAAGGCGCAGCAGACTCGCTTGAGCCCTCTGGTTCTAGATTTTCTCCAGGGGGGAACTCCCGTCGCACAGCTGGAGATCGCGAGCGTAAAGACCGCCCAGAGAAGCAGGAAGATGGCCGCCAAGAAAATGACGCCCAGTGAGGTGAAAAGGCCAGCCGAAGCGACCTGAAATCTCGTCGTCAACGGTCTGAGAAGATAGGCCAATGTCTCGCCCACCGCCGTGATGATCCGAAAATTCAGGAGCAGACGATCCAAGAGATAGAAACC
>DJOB01000003.1 GCA_002437105.1 Caryophanales bacterium UBA6449 | reverse complement strand
CTGATGGCGGGGGAAGAAGGAATCGAACCCTCAACAACGGTTTTGGAGACCGTAGTTATGCCATTTAACTATTCCCCCAGTCAGTGGCACAAGAGATATTAAACCACATATCAGGCATTTTCTAAAGCCTAAATTTAAGATTTAAAGAAGGTAAAAGCATTAGAAAAATTAAGACTTTTTAATAGCTATAAAGAGAAACTACGCTTTCTTAGGATAGAGTCTCTCCGCTAATCTCTTCAGTCCTAGCATCGTTCCATTAGGCATATCAGCTGCGAAGTGGACAGGAATCTTCAGTGTATCGGCTAAATACTCCTTCATTCCACCTAACTGCGCACCACCGCCCGATACCAGTATTCCCGAATTGACCAGATCCGCAGCCAGCTCAGGTTTAACATCCTGGATGACCTCGATCACCATGTCGGTGATCTGCTCAGCCAAATTCTGAAGGACGGGTCTGATCTCGGCGGTAGAGATGATGGCAGAAGAGGGAAGACCAGTGGAGACATCGCGGCCCATAGCTTCAACAAATTGATTCTCGCTATCGTCGGAGATCGAACCGATTCTCATCTTGCAGGACTCTGCCGTCGCCGGTCCCAGAATGAGATTTCGCGTCTTCTTAACCGTCCTGATGATCGCCCTGTCGAAGGTCTTACCGCCGATAGGAACCGTGTGAGAGACCGCGATATTGCCGAGAGCGACCGCCGCGCAATCCGAGGTTCCTCCTCCGATATCCAACACGAGGATGCCCCGAGGAGAGGAGGTATCGATTCCCGCCCCGAGAGCCGCCATCTCGGCGCAGGGAACCTGGATAACCCGCTTCACTCGGATCTTCTGAAAGACCTGATCCAGCGCCATCTGCTCGACCGGAGTGATGCTGTTGGGTCGCGAGACGATCACCGTCGCCCCCCGGAGATACCGCTCGAGTCCCTGATTAGCAAAGATCCGATAGATGAATAGAGAGCACATCATGACATCGGCCACCACGCCATTCTGCACCGGGCGAACGATGGAGATATCCGCTGGATTTCTCCCCATCGCCTTATCGGCCAGGTATCCTATTTCGATTATCCGGTCCGACTTGTTATCGATCGCTAGCGCCGTAGGCTCATCGAAGATATTTCCCTTGGTCGAGAGCCAGACCCTGGTCTGCGATGTTCCTAGATCGATGCAGATAACCTTCTTTGCCATACCTCACCCCTCCATACTGCTAGACAAGATTCTAATATAGAAAAAGGAATATATAAAAAAGAGCACCGATCGGTGCTCTCGAAATCCTTCTACTTGGACTGACCGTACTCCTCAGGATGATGAGCCTCGTACTTCTTGCGAGTATTGGTGTCCATGATCTTCTTGCGCAGTCTGATATTCTTCGGAGTGACCTCGACCAGCTCATCGTTATTGATATAGTCGAGAGCCTCCTCCAGAGACATCTTGCGAGCCGCCTTCAGAACGATCGTCTGGTCCTTAGTGGAAGAACGCTCGTTGTTCAGAGGCATACCTTCGGTGACGTTGACCGCCATATCTCTGGGGAACTTGTTCTCACCGACCAGCATTCCCTCGTAGACCATGGTGCCCGGACCGATAAACATCGTGCCACGAGCCTCGACATGCTGCAGTGCGTAGGAGGTGGATTTACCCTCATTGACGGAGACGAGAACACCGGCGACGCGCCGACCGATCTGTCCCTTAGCCATGGGACGATACTCCTTGAAGGAGTGGTTGATCATTCCGTAGCCACGAGTGAGGGTCATGAAGGTGGACATGAATGAGATCAGTCCACGGGTGGGGATGACGTAGGTCAGACGGGTCTGTCCGTTGTTGGAATCCATATTGAGCATCTGCGCCGAACGTCCACCGACCAGCTGCATGACCGCCCCGACATACTCATCGGGCACATCGATCTGCAGGTCCTCATAAGGCTCGCACTTGACTCCATCGATCTCCTTGACGATGACATCGGGCTTGGAGACCTCGAGCTCGTATCCCTCTCTTCTCATCGTCTCGATGAGAACCGAGAGCGAGAGCTCACCACGACCGGAGACGAGGAACGACTCGGAAGCGGGCTGCGCGACATACTTCAGCGACACATCCTTCTGCGCCTCGCGGAAGAGGCGATCGCCGATCTTAGCTGCGGTGACGAACTTTCCCTCATCGCCCGCAAAGGGAGACTTGTTGGCGGCGAAGGTCATCTGCAGAGTGGGAGGATCGATACGGAGCTGAGGCAGAGGATCGAGGTGATCGGGGGCGCAGAGCGTCTCGCCGACCTCGATATCAGCCAGTCCACCGATAGCGCAGATCTCGCCGGCTGAAGCCTGCGGGATCTCGATGCGCGACATACCGTAGTAGCCGTAAAGCTTCTGGACCTTGAAGGTCTTCTTGCTGCCATCGAGACGGATGCAGGTGACCGTATCGTTGACCTTGACGGTTCCCCTCTCGACCCTGCCGATTCCGATCCTGCCGATGTAGTCGTTATAGTCGAGCATCGAAGGCTGGAACTGGAAGGGGCCATTAGGATCGACCGCAGGAGCCGGAATCTCCTTGAGGATAGTATCCAGAATAGGGGCCATCGTGGGCTGCTGCGTACTCAGATTGGGCGAATAGGAGGTCGTACCCTTCAGAGCGGAGCAGTAGACGATCTTGTAATCGAGCTGCCGGTCATCAGCGCCGAGATCCATGAAGAGCTGGAGGATCTCGTCCTCGGTCTTCGCGATATCGGCATTGGGGCGATCGACCTTGTTGATGACGACCACGACCTTCAGCTTATATTCGAGGGCGGTCTTGAGAACGAAGCGGGTCTGGGGCATGACACCATCGAAGGCATCGACGACCAGAACGACGCCGTCGACCATGTTCATGATCCTCTCGACCTCGCCGCCGAAATCGGCGTGGCCCGGAGTATCGAGGATGTTGATGATCGTGTCCTTGTATTTGATAGAGGTGGTCTTAGCGAGAATAGTGATACCTCTCTCGTGCTCGATGGGGTTCGAATCCATCATAGCGATATCGCCATTCTCAGGCATCGCGACCGTACCGGTCCAGGTCAGAAGCCTTCCGACCAGCGTGGTCTTTCCATGATCGACGTGCGCGATGATAGCCACATTCCTAATATTCATACCAATTCTCCTGAAAAGCACAAAAAATCACGTGTGCAATCAAAGAATAATATATATTTATTGGCTTTTTTCGAATAGAGTAAGTGCTTCCAGCCTAAGAGTTAAATGGATTGAGCCTCAGGTATAAAAATCCCTGATCCAACACTGCGATCCAGACGAGGAAAAGAGTGTGTATAACTCATAACCTTTCCCACTCGGATCAAGAAAAATATTTTCGATAAAAAAGGAGTGCCGCCGAAGCGACACTCCCGACTCATCACAGCGGCTCAGCCGACCAGATAGGCCAGCACGATCACCAGGATGAGAAGGACGAAACCGATGATAGCTCCTCCGATGAACAGCGCTCGGACCAGGCTGTTCATGCCAGTATCCCGACCGGGAAGCACGATCTTATTGCTCTTCCTCATCGTCTATTCCTCCTTCGTGTTCTTCTTGATGACCTGGATTGGTTTGATCGGTTTGATGGGCTGGATGGTGCGACCGAGGTTGGGCTTGAGAGGACGCAGCGGAGCGATGGGTTTAACCGGTCCCTTCTCAGGGGTGTTAACCTTCGTCTCAGCAGCTTTAACCACAGGCTTTCTCACGACCGCGATCGGCTTGATCTTAGGCTTGACCGCTTCCGGAGATGTCTTCGCGCTCTCGAGCTTAGCTCTCTGCGCCGCCTCGAACTCCTTCTTGGCCTTCGCCCACTCGCGGATAGATCCGAAGGCGGACACGGGCTTATCGAAGCGAGCGATCGCATCAGCTCTCTTCTCACCCTTCAGATCGCTGACCACCGTAGCGGAGACATAGCCGGTCTTTCTCGCCTTGTTCTTCTCGGACTGCTTCCGCTTCGCCAGATACTTGGAATCGGTGCTGTTCGCATCGTTGAAGAAGGGGTTGACCACGACGCTCTGGTTAGTGATCGCGCGAGCGAACGCCTCCTCGGGCGTCAGCTTGCCGTTGTAGGTCGCACCCATAGTCTTGAGCTGGAACCTAACTTTGCGAGCTGCGACAGGGGTGATCTTGATCGCCGCAGGTTTGCTCTTGGCATGCGCTAGACCGATCGGGCCCACAACCTTGGGCGTAGCGGGCGCAACAGGCTCAGACTCCGCAGCGACGGGAGCGACAGGAGCCACAGGTTTGATGGGTTTGATCGGCTTGACCGGCTTGATGAGGCTGACGGGTTTGACAGGCTCGTGGATAGTCGGCACAGGACCGACAACGGGGGCCTTAGGAATATCCAACCTGGGAGCGGGGATGAAGTCGAAGGGCTGAGCCGCAGCCGCCTCATCAGCAGCCAGCTCATACCAGTAGTCAGAGTTCTTATTGGAGGCGACATTATCGATTACAGGCGCGCTAGCCGCCGGGCTCTCAACCATCGAAACCGGCTCAGCCTTCGCGACCGCAGCACCCGCGACCGCAGCAGGAATCAGGTGGGCGGGCTCGACGAACTCGCTCAGCGCCTGCTCGCTCGAGGTGAGCTGGACCGACTCGACTCCAGTAGCACCGCTCACCGCGATCTCCTCGAGACCATGGACGGGCTCCACACCGGAGCTGAGGTTACCAGAGTAACCAGAAGCCAGGTTGCCGACATATCCCGAGACACCGGAGACGCAGGTAGCGTGAACCGGCAGGGGCTGAGGCAGCTGAACACCGGCAGCGATGAGCTCTCTGACCGCCTGCTCATACCAGAATTCAGGCAACCTCTCAGAAGCACGACTCGCCAGACCCGCGACCTTGCTGACCGGCAGGATGGGCGCAGCGACTACACCGCTGGCCTCAGTGGTAGCCGGGGCGAAGGTCTCGTCACCAGCCAGAGCATACCAGTACTCAGGTGTCTTATCGGCCGGACGGTTGCCGTACTCAGGAATGATTCCGAGCGCGGGAGCCACCGCTTCGATCGGGGCAACCACCTTCTTCACAGCCGAGGCAGGAACGAAGACGAAGGGAGCCGCCTTGCTATTCTCATCGAAGGCTAAAGCGTACCAGTAATCGGTAGACCGCTGAGCAGCGGGGACGGGGAAGACGGGAGCGATCACGACATTTCCATACCAGTAGTCGGGAGTCCGATCAGCCGCCTTGAGCAGGTAGTCAGGTATCACATAGTAGAAGGGCAGAGCGCGAGCGGTCTCATCCGCCGCCAGCTCATACCAGTAATCAGGTCCCTTATTAGAAGCAGCACCAGTGATGACAGGAGCGATACCGATAGCGGAGATAGAAGCGGGAGCAATCGACTCCACAGGACTGCTGGTCTGCGCTCCACCTTCGACCTTCGCGGCCGCACCCGCGACTGCAGCAGGAATCAGGTGAGCAGGCTCGACAAACTCGCTCAGCGCCTGTTCCCGCGCCGAGACTATGACCGACTCAGGAGCAGCGATGACTCGATTCTGCGATTGAGTACCACGGCCCATACCGGAGACGAGCTGACCGGAAGCGAGGTTGCCGGAAGCAAGGTTACCCGAAGCGAGGTTGCCGACATATCCCGAGACCGTGCCAGACACGTAGGTAGCGTGAGCCGGCAGAGGCTGAGGCAGCTGCACACCTGCAGCGACAAGCTCTCTGACCGCCTGCTCGTACCAGTGCTCAGGCTGCCTCTCAGAAGCAGGTAGCACAGGGAGAGCAGCAACCTGATCAACAGGTAGGACAGGAGCCGCAACGGATCCGCTAGATTCAGCGGTAACAGGGGCGAAGACCTCGTCGCCAGCCAGAGCGTACCAGTAGTCCGGAGTCTTATCCGCAGGACGGTTGCCATAGACGGGAACCACACCGATTGCAGGCTCCACCGCCGCTGCGACAGGAGCGGGGTAGACGATGGGTTTGACCGCGGAAGCACCCAGCTCCTCCGCCGCCAGCTCATACCAGTAATCGGGGCCCTTATTCGAAGCAGCACTGCGGATGACCGGAGTGATAGCGACAAGAGTAACGATATGGGTGATGACGCCCGTCTCAGCTCCCGCGACAGGAGCAGAGACCAGAGTCTCAGGCTCGAGGAACTCGACCAGCACCCGCTGTCTGAGGGTAGAGATCTGCGCGGATTCACTGTGGATAAACCGCGTATGAACGATCTCGCGAACACCGAGTCCAGAGACGAAGACCTTCTCGGTGGTAACGATCTCCTGAGCGGGGTTGAGCGCCTCATTCAGACCGACCGTAAGCCAATAGGAGGCAGTGCGCATCGAAGGTTTAATCGAAGCTGAAGGAACAAAGACCTGAACGGGAAGCTCGGGCGACTGAACCGACGAGGCAGAAGAGCGCAGGCTCTCGACCAGAGTAGCCTGATCCCGAGCTTTCTTCTCGGCGAGCGCCTGAACCTTCTCCCAATCGTGGATAGCCACGGGAGCAGGACGGGTACCCTCAATCTGCACCGGAGTAGTCTTGAGCGGCTCAAGCGCATTGGCGAGCAGGATGTACGTATCGAGGTCACCCTGATGCACAGGCACGGCAGAGGTGATCTCGTGAGACTCAGAAGCAGGGGCGACTGCCGCGACACTCGCGGATTTAGCAGGAACAACAGGAGTAACCTGAGCGTTCTCAAACCAGTGAGCAGGCTGCAGATCGGAGGGACGACGCACCGCATGCAGATACCAGTAGGCAGGGAGGCGATCGGAAGCGAGCAGTTTCGTCTGATCCTCCTTGACAATCTCGATCGCGGAGAAGCGAGGAGTGAAGCGGGCGATGGAAGCCATATCCACCCTGGTCTTGAGCGCAGGCTCGAACGCGTAGGAACGCTGAGCGAAATCAGCGATGGTGGAGAGCAGAGTAGGATCGATCAGCATCATGTCGTCGGTCGCCTCACTGAGGGTAAAGCTGAGGACCGATCCAGTCAGAACATTGCCCAGCACATTTATCTGTACAGGCTCGATCCAATCCACTCCGGTGCCGATCTGGCTTATCGAGACAGTCGCAGGCTCGATGTTGGCCGCACCATCCGCGGGGAGCGACTCGCCCTCGACCTCGGACTGAGGACGGATACCGACAGCGAGATACTTGATCTCATCGTTAAAGACCGGGACGAAGGTCTTGTTGGCGAGGCTGGCGTAGTAGCGCTCGCGCGCCTTGGCCGCCCGCTTCTTGCCCACGGGCTTCCTGAAGAGCCAGATCACCGCAGTGACTACGATCAGGATGAGCATGATGGCGGTGTAGCAGATCAGGATCCAGAAGACGAAATCGCACACCTCTTTAGCGGTGATGACAGCGTTACCGATCGCACCCACCTGAATGTATCCCAGCGACCTGAACAGGTGGAGACTGACCTGATCGAGGTCGGTCATGACACCATTCAACCAGCTAGCGGAGTAGAAGGAAGCGATAGAGCTATTCGCGTCGGACACATACCAACCGAAGCGCAGACCGAGCAGCGCCAGCGCCAGAATTCCGAGAATGACACCCAGGACGATCCTGACCACCGGCCGCGTATTGGTGTAGTTGCGCCAGTCGAATTCCTGATCGGCCTGCACCGGATTCAGACCCCGGAAATACTTCGCCCGGGGATCCTGAAGCTTGCCCTTGAACTTGACGGTGCCGAAGTTTCCCTCACCATCGACAAAATCGGCAGAGCTGTCCGCATCGTCGACCTTGAGGCTCGCGAGGGAGACAGCTCCCTCGGGCTTTCTGTCCTTCTGGCGAGCGAGCGCGACCAGCGGCCAGATAGTCAACAGCTGCAGCACCAGGATGATGATGACGAAGAGCGCGAGGCCATAGATATCCGGATAAGCTGCAAAAACGGGCAGACCGAGCCATTCACCCGGCTGCCAGAACTTCACGAACTCCTGAACGAAGGTGATTCGGACCGCAAAATAGTCACGAACCGTGGGAATAGCCCAGAGAACCGTCACGACCAGGATGACGATACTCAAGGTTTCCAAGATCGCCAGGGCAGACTTAGCGATTGCCCTCTTTCTCATACGAAACCCTCCTGCTTCCAAAAATATAGGCAGAATAATACCTATATGTCGTCTTGAAAATTTTAACACCAAGAGAAAGACTTAACAATTAAAAAATATCGATTAGAAGCGGTGTTTTTCGCACTTGGAGTATCCGAAGTTCAAAAAGATTAGGCGCCGAGCGTACTTTTAGGGTCGCAACCTAAGCGAAGAAAAACTTATTAAAATAAACAACCTTTTTTTGTTATTATAGGTTGCTTGCCCTTGCTGTAAAATCAGCAAACGATCGTGACGTAAAAAAAGCAACGGCTCTAACCGGAGAACGGAGGACAACTATGAGCATAGACGCGGTTATATTCGACTGCTGGGGCACGCTGATCAGCTACTCAGTCCAGGGGAAGGGATTCATCGGCGCAAGACTTCTCGAGCTGACGGATCACCCCAGAGGAATGACACCCTTACAGGCGGAAAAGACCTGGCATGACATGATGATCAACTACTACGCAGACGAGAAGAATGTCACCTTCAATCACGAATCGACTGCCGCTTCACTCCTCCTGGCCGCCTGCATCAGATCCGGTCTGAAGCCGAAGATTCCTCTCGACGAACTGGTCGAGCGAACCATCGGAGCACAGTACACGCAGCAGGCCATCCCAGGGATCAACCTCATGCTGGATTTCTTAAGAAAAAAAGGAATACCTTTCGCCGTCGCCTCCAACACGATATACACCGGGGAACAGACACGGAGATATGTTGCTCAGTGCGTCGATATAAGGGATTCAAAATTCGTAATCGCCTCATCCGAGATCGGAGTGAAGAAACCCAATCCCTACTTCTTCGATATCGCCGCGAAGCTGATGGGCGTTCCCGCTAACCGGTGCTGCTACATCGGAGATGACCTGAAGAAGGACATCGAGGGATCGCACGCGGCAGGCTACGGCCTATCGATCTGGCTGAACAGCGAATTGCCCGTACCAGGGAATATGGGCTTCCCGGTCGTCAGAGCTAAAAGCTATCAGGAAGCCATAGAGATACTGGAGGATAGAATCGGATGATCGAACCCACATATACAAAAGAAATAATTCCCGAATACGACTGCTTCGATAGATACGATCGAATACTTCCCGCAAAAGTACTCGAGATGTTTCAGGATATCTCAGGTGCCCACGCCGAGAAGATCGGCTGTGGATACCGAGCAGCATTGTCTCGTGGCGGAATCTGGATCGTGGTTAGATCGCATCTAGATATATGGGAAGAGCCGAAAGAGGGTGAACCATTGACGATAAAGACACGCGTCAAAAAACCGCTAGGTCTCTCCTTTATTAGAGAATATGAAATCAGAAGAAACAGCGACAGCAGACTGATCATCTCCGGTCAAGCGACTTGGTGCTTAGCCGACTGCCAGACCAGAAAGCTCACACGGCTCAACGGTCTACCCTACCCAGACACCTACGAGGAGGAGCAACTCTACCCCAAACCCTTAACCGCCATCCATCCTTTCACCGGCGAATTGAATACGGCCTTCACAAGGACGATCCGATTCACCGATATCGACCACAACGGACACATGAATAACTGTCGCTACGCCGATCTAGTCATGGACGCGATAGCTCCGGAAAGAGATCGTGCCCTCAAGAGCTTCGAGATCGATTTCGAGAGTGAGTGCTACCAGGGCGAAACGATCGACATCCAGATCGGAAGATACGATTCACAGCAGTTCTTCGTTCAAGGGGTCAAGAGCGGCGGCAAGAATTCCTTCAGAGCGCTAGCGACCTTCTTCTAGCGAGGAGAATTATCTAATAGACAAAGACACCTAACCTTCTTCGCTCCTCCGGAAATCAGCGCATGGTAGGAAGCGAGAAGCGTACTACCCGTAGAGATGACATCGTCTATCAGAAGTATCTTTTTGCCTCTGATTCTGGCATCGCTGCGCAGGCTGATGAGATCCTCAACCCTCCTTCTTTCATCCCGCGCCAGCTTCTTCTGATCAGCCCCCTCAGCTTTGACCAGGAGTGGCATCGACTTCAATCTCAAGAACTGGCAAATACCTTCCATGTGGTCAAACCCACGTTCCTGGATAGAGCTCTCCTTGGAGGGTGCCCAAGTAGCTAGATAACCGGGTAAGGCCAGAGAGATCAGCGTTGCGAACGGATAGAGAAACACCGACTTCAACTCATAGTCGAGAACACTTTTATACCTGATCAGCAACTCCTTCATAAGTCCCTCATAGAAGCCTAGGCAACAGACCTTTACTCCTTCGATACACCGATAGTGAATATGTGGCTTAAGCTGTTTGAGACAGGTGTCGCAAAAAGGGCATCCTTCATCGAAGAAAGTAAAGATGGAGCTGGCTTTAAACCTCTTTAAGCAAGCCTTGCAGACGCGCATCACTATTAAGTTCCTCAATGGTTTCAACCGCTTTTCTCATCCGGTCGCTAAAAGTCTTGGCCAAGAATAACACCTCTCCTTTCTCGTATCCGCGCTTTCGTCCCGCCCGACCAGCAATCTGGATTAGAGTAGGAGCGTCGTACACCTCGTGATCCGCATCGCACACGATTATCTGAAGATCCTTTACCGTGATTCCCCTCTCCAGGATCGAGGTACAGATCAGGTAATCTAAGAAACCCGATTTGAATCTGTCGATGATCTCCTTTCGTTCAGGATTCTCAGAATCTACGCTGGCCCCATTTTTAAATAAGAACCTGAGCATGATTCCCAAGGTTCGCGCCCGTTCGATCGTGGGAGCGAATATGAAACACGGCTTCCCGCAGGAGATGAACCCCCTCAGTCTCTCCACGATGTCAAAGAAGGGAACCAGACCATATTTAACCAGCTGTGGAACCGGGATCTCCATCCGGTGATACCGCGCCTTAAGAGCGATGATCCTCCCTCCTGCGCCTTCGACCAACCGCAGATCATCAGCAGATGGAGTCGCTGATAAAAGTATATAAGTTCCTTTTATAGAATCGATGAAGAATCTTCTTAACAATCTATTACCAGCAAAGGGGAATGCATCTATCTCATCCAGTATTAAAAGATCGAAATAGCGCTTATACCTATACAGTTGATGCGCCGTGCATATGACGATATCACCCACCAGATCCTCCGTGTGCCCACCGTATACGAGAGATACCTTCACATGGGGAAAAGCCTCTTTGATGCGCGGCTCGAGCTCGATCGCCACATCCCTGCGAGGCGTGCAGAAACAGACCGCTTCCTTCCGCTTCAAGAAGTATTCCATCGAGCGATATACCAGCTCGGTCTTACCCGCCCCGGTAACCGCGCGGATAAGCACAGGCTTTCCGCTCTCCACCGCAGATAGCGTCGCACAGGAAACGCGCTCCTGCTCCTCCGTCAGAGGGTAAGCGAGCGAGAGCTGCCCATCTCCCCCTGAATACGCGAAAGGCGGAGCGGACCGACCGGTAAAAGCGAGACAGAGGCGGCAGTAGATTCGGCCGTCCGGTTTAATCCCGGTTATCTCCTTATCCCGATTGCCACAGATAGGGCACTCAAACTCGATTCCATCCACACAAAAAATATCCCGCGCTGCGGGATATTTCACCAAACTAACTTACCTTATTTCGCCGATCCACCCTTGGTGAACATGCTGGCCATCTGACCCATCTGCATCATGGACTTCATCTGAGGCAGCTGCTTCTTCATCGCATCGTACCTCTTGAGCAGACGGTTGACCTCGCTAGCGTCTCGGCCGCTGCCCTTGATGATCCTCTCCTTGCGCGAGGCCTTGATCAGCTCGGGCTTCCTCCGCTCCTGAGGAGTCATGGAATTGATGATGACCTCGTACCTAGCCAGCTCGTCCTGAACAGCTTTCAGCTGCTCATCCGAGAACTTCGGAAGTCCAGGGATCATCCTGAAGATCTTGGACAGCGAACCGAGCTTCTTCATCTGCTTCATGACCGAGAGCATATCGGACAGATCGAACTGACCGTTCATCAGCCTTCGCGAAGTCTTCTGGGTCTGCTTCTCATCGACCTTCTCCTGAATCTCCTCGACGAGGGTGAGAACATCGCCCATTCCGAGGATGCGATCCGCCATCCGATCCGGATGGAAGTTCTCGATATCGTCCAGCTTCTCACCCGTACCAGCGTACTTGATCGGCACGCCGGTCATCTTCCTGATGGACAGCGCCGCACCACCGCGCGCATCGCCATCCAATTTGGACATGATCAATCCCGTGAGAGGGACCTGTGCATGGAAGGAGAGAGCGACATTCACCGCATCCTGTCCAGACATGGCATCGACGAGCAGCAGCCTCTCATCCACCGGTATCGAAGCGATGATCTCCTTGAGCTCAGCCATGAGCGGCTCATCGATCTGAAGTCTTCCTGCGGTATCGATGATGAGCACATCGTAGTGCTCCTTCCAAGCCTTCTCGTAGGCAGCCTTAGCGATATTGGGCGCACTGGTGCCCGTCCTATCGATATAGACATCGGTGTTGATCTGCTTCGCGATCTCCTCGAGCTGATCTATAGCAGCGGGACGCTGGATATCATCGGCGCAGAGCAGAACCTTCTTGTGGTTTCTCCGCTCGAATAGACTAGCCAGCTTTCCTGCGGTCGTGGTCTTACCGGTTCCCTGAAGTCCGAGGAGCATGATCACGGTGGGCTTGCCGGAATTGAAGGTGATATCGTTATTTCCACCGCCGAGCAGCTCCTCGAGCTTGTCGTGAACGATCTTGATCAGCTGCTGAGAGGGCGAGAGCTTGGTCAGAACTTCCTGACCGTAAGCCTCATCCTTGACCTCCTTGATAAATTCGGAGACTACCTTGTAGTTGACATCCGCCTCGAGCAGCGCCTTCCTGACATCGGAGAGCGCGTCCTCCATGTTCTTGTCGGTGAGAGTCGCCTGTCCCTTCAGCTTCTTGAATACGCGCTGCAGCTTATCCGATAGGTTTTCAAATGCCATTGTTCAGAATCCTCCTGATCCTCTCGCACTCCCGTTGAAACGACTTCTTCTCTATCTTATCAAGCTCACGTTCCACCTCGGAGATCCGCACCGAGAGGTGAAGCTTGGACTCGTACTCATCCAGCTTCCTCTCGGCAGCGCGGATGGATAGATGGATCGCGCTGCGAGACGTTCCTTCCCGCTCCGCCATCTCCGCTAGAGAATAATCGCTGAAGTAGTAATCCTTAGCTCTCTTCAGCTGTTCCTCGCCGAGAAGGCTACCGTAGATGTCGAGAAGCCTCGCGTACCGCTCCTTGCGCTCAAGCTCGTCCAAATCCTACTCCTCTCCGCCGATCAATAGACCGTAAAGATACTTGTCCAGATCGAACTCCCGGAGATCGTGCTCGTGCTCACCCAGACCGATGAAGCGCACAGGGATACCCAGCTGATCCCGGATCGCGAGAATGATTCCGCCCTTCGAAGTGCCGTCCATCTTGGTGATGACGATACCCGTAAGGTGACACACTTCCTTGAAGACCTTCGACTGCTGGATACCGTTCTGTCCAGTGTTGGCATCGAGGGCCAACCAGACCTCCTGAGGCGCCCCGGGCAGGATCTTTCCGATGACGCGGGAGAGCTTACCCAGCTCGTTCATCAGATAGTCCTTGGTGTGAAGACGACCAGCCGTATCGACGATCACCAGGTCGAACTTCTCGGCTATCGCCTTGTGCATCGCATCGAAGCAGACCGCCGCCGGCTCGGCTCCCATACCCTTGTCGAAACAGGTCACTCCGATCCTATCGGCCCAGATGCGAATCTGATCGACCGCGCCCGCGCGGAAGGTATCCGCCGCCACCACCATGACCTTCTTGCCCTTCTCCTTGTAGCGTAGAGCCAACTTGGCAATCGTGGTAGTCTTTCCCGTTCCATTGACACCGACCATCATCAGCACGGTGGGGCGATCCTTATCGAACTCGATATCGGTGCGATAGGATTCTCCCTGCTTGGCGTAGTCCATGAACATGTTATCGACCAGCAGATCGTTGATGGCGCTCGGGTCGGTGATATGCTGCTGCGCCGCCATGGTCTCAGTGGTCTCGAGCAGACGGATAGATAGATCGACCCCGACATCAGCTTCGATCAAACACTCTTCCAACTCATCGAAGTAATCAGAATTCGCTTCCTTATACTTCTTGGCAATTCTAGATAAGCGATGCGAGAACCCCTCGCGCGCTTTACCTAAGCCCAGGTTGTAGAGGGCAAGATCGTCTAGCTGAGTCGCATCACCCTGAGGTCCCTCTTCGCTCTGCCCTTCCACCACCTGGGAATCCGCAGTGACCGAAGCCGGGACTTCAGGAACAGGAGCCGCCTTGGATACGAAATTGAAGGGGACCTTATCCCACTCCTTCTGAGCCAGCTCATACCAGTACGCGGAAGCTTTATTCGCGGGAAACCGAGGATCGACATACGGAGTAAAGACGAATTCCTTTCCATCCCACGCCTTCTCAGCCCGCTCGTACCAGGTGGCCGGTTCTACATCGGACGACTTGACCTGAGGAACATAGGCAACAAAAGCGAAAGGCACACCATCATATTCGCCTTCGGCCTGGCCATACCATCTCTCAGCCGGCTTGTTCGAAGCGAGATCGAGATCGATATACGGAGTGAAAACAAAGTCCGTCCCATCCCACTCTCCATGGGCTAATCCGTACCAATAAGCCGGCTCAAAATCGGAGGATCTCTCAGCAACCTCATTAGTTGAAGAAGAGTCGCTAGCACAAGATTCAGGTTTTTCGGTCTTAGGAACATAGGGAGTAAAGACAAAGGAAACACCATTCCAAGATCTACTAGCTCCGTCATACCACCAGGAAGTTTCGCGATCGGAAGGCTTTCTCTCCTGCACATAGGGGGTAAAAACAAAAGGGGTTCCATCGAATTCCTGAGTCGCTGCCGCATACCAGCTTTCCGCCTCCCTATTGGAAGCGAGGTGCGGATCGACATAGGGAGTAAAGGCGAAGGGCGAACCGTCCCACTCACCCTCAGCTCCTTCATACCAGTAGGAAGTATCCCTATCGGAATCGCGAACCGGGAGGGATTCACCCTCCACCTCTTTCGCCTTCTTCTCCTTCTCCTCTCTATGCTTTTCAAATTTCGATTTGAGCCAGGATATAAGTCCCATATGTCAGCCTCTCTTTCTCGCTAGCAGAGCTTCCTTAGCCGCCTCAGTCTCAGCCTGCTTCTTGTTGTGTCCCACGCCGGTTCCCAGCACCACACCATCGACCAGGCAGGCGACCGTAAAGGTCTTGTCCTGCGCGATGCCGCTCTCCGACACCACCTGGTAGGTGAGAGGAGACCGGAACTCGGACTGGATCTCCTCCTGCAGCTTCGTCTTCCAGTCGATGGCACCCGCCTGCTCGCCACCGCTGATGTAAGGATAGAGAAGCTTCGACAGGAATCGATAGACGAAATCGAATCCGTTCTCCAGGTACACGCAGCCGATGAACGACTCGAACACATCCTCGAAGATATGGTTGTGATAGGCGGCGTTCTTCTTCTCTCCGACCGAGAAGCGAACATAGGGGGCAAAGCCCATATTGATCGCCAGCTCCGACAGGCACTTTCCCTCGACGATCTGCGCCCTGGCCCGCGAGAGCTTACCAGAGCGCCAATCGGGATGATTGCGGTACACGAGGTCGCCCACGACCATATCCAGGACAGCATCGCCGAGAAACTCCAGCCGATCGTAATCGGGGCTGCCCCGATTCTCGTTGTAGTAGGACGCGTGCGTAAAAGCCATCCCGTACAAGGCGAGGTTCTTCGGCTTCAAGCCAAAGCTCTCGATCAGCTCGCGAAAGGTAGCGAACTTCTTCGGCTGCTGCTCGGGATAGGTCCCGTCGATAGGCGAGTTGTTCTCGCTAGGGACATCAACACTATCGAGTATCGGTTTATCCTTCATGAGCTATCTCCTTCGCGATGGCAGATACAGCACCGGACTTGACGGTGCTATAGGCGAGTTTGAGGGCGTTATAGAACGCATAGGCATTAGAGTTGCCATGCGACTTCACCGCCACCTTCTTCACTCCCAGCAGGATGGCGCCACCCGTCTCGCGATAATCCATATTCTTCTTCATCTCCCGAAGTCCGGGCTTAGCGAGCAGGTAACCGATCTTGGTGAAGAGATTCTTGGTGAAAGCCTTCTTCAGCATGCCCATGATCATCACCGCGGTCCCCTCGGTGCACTTGAGGAAGATATTTCCGGGATAGCCGGTGGTGACCACGACATCCTTCTGTCCATCCAGCGCATCCCGCGCCTCGCACATTCCGCCGAAATAGGGCTGACCCTTCAAGAGCTCGTAGGCATCGACCGTCTCCTTCAGTCCCTTGCCCTCCTCGACTCCATTCGAGAGGAGAAAGACCTTAGGATTCTCGCGACCGAAGACCTTTCTCGCATAGGCTTCACCCATCTTAGCGAAGCAGACCAGCTCGTTGCCGGTACAGGTATTGTTCGCGCCGATATCCAGGATCAGCGTCTTAAATCCCGGCACGGCGGTGATCATCGGCGCTGCCAGTCCCTCGCGGGCGACGCCGGGAAGCCTTCCGACCTTGGTGTGACAACCGACGAGGAATCCACCGGTCGAACCCGAGGAGACCACCGCCGCGATGCTGTCATCGCTACCGGCCTTCTGGCAGGCTAAATACATCGAGGACCGGCTGTACTTCCTCAGGAACACAAACGGGCTGACCTCCATCGGCACGACGGTCTCAGCGGCCTGGATCTCCACCCGCTCCACACCGTGCAGAGTACCCTGGAGGACCTGACTATCGCCGAAGGCGACCGCTTCAGCATCCTCGTACTCGCTGAGAAATCTCACTAGACCCTTGGACAGCTCCTCAGGTCCAAGATCAGAGCCCATCATATCCACCGCGATCTTCACCATGATAAGAACCTCCGCAAAATAGGTATTATAGCAAAGTGCAAATAACGATTTTTTCTACACACCCGACCGAGTCTAGATTGTAGAATCGTATCCGAACAGGAGGGTGAAAACTATGGATATGACCGAGAAGAAGATCGAGGGCAAGGAAATCTTCGCTGGAACGATGCTCCACGTCTACAAGGACACGGTGAAGTGCCCCAACGGCGCCATCTCCACCCGGGAGTATGTCAAGCACTGCCGAGCCGCGGCCATCCTGCCGATCACCGACGACGGCCGAGTCATCCTAGAGCGCCAGTTCCGCTACCCGTTCAACGAGGTGCTGATCGAGGTTCCCGCCGGCAAATGCGATGCGGGCGAGACGACACGCGACGCGGCGATCAGAGAGCTGCGCGAAGAGACGGGATACTCGGAGAAGACGCTGGAGTACCTCGGTGATTTCTATCCCACCTCCGCCTATTCCGACGAGGTGATCGGACTCTACCTAGCAGAGGGTCTGATCCCGGGTCACAACCATCTGGACAAGGATGAATCCCTCGAGGTCTTCTCCGTGACTAAAGAGGAATTCTTCCAGATGTGCAAAGATGGTCGCATCAACGATGGCAAGACCCTCGCCATCGCGCTGAGATACCAGCTGCGCCAGCAGGACTAACCCAGTAGGGCCGCCTTGATCCGATTGCCCCTGATCGTGCGCCGCGCATACTCGGCATAGTCGGGATGGGAGTTCATCTCCGCCAGTATGGTTTCCGCATCCTGGGAGGCGCACTCCAGCATCGAGGCGTTACCGACGAAATCAGCTACCGCCAGATCGGATCCACCCGACTGGTTCATTCCGGATAGCGATCCCGTTCCTCGGGTCTTCGCATCATAGAGCGCGATGTCGAACCCATCGCTGTGAGCAGCGATGAAATCGAGCTTCTTCCGCGTCTCCTCATCGCTGCCGTCATAGACGAGCATACACAGGGCATAACGTCCATCTCTACCGATTCTACCGCGCAGCTGATGCAGGCCTGACAATCCGAATAGATTGGCAGAATAGATTATCATCAGCCCCGCTTCCTGAATATCCATTCCTACCTCTACAACCGAAGTTGCTACAAGTATCGGCTTTGCTCCCGACTTGAAATCCGTCAGGATTCGCTCCTGGTCAGCCGACTTTATCCGGCCGTGAAGCAGACCGACTCGATCGGCGCCATAGAGCTTGGCGTATCTCTCATACACCTCCTTAGCCGAAACGTTCTCCCCGAACTCCTCGCTCGCCACCTGCGTCTCCTCCACCCGAGGCACTATGACGAAGACCCGCCGATCCTTGGCTACCGCCTTCTCGATCGCCTTGCTGATGAGAGGATCGTCGGATTTAACCACCTTCGTCTGAACGCGGCGGACGATGCCCTTCGGAAACTCCCGAAGCTCGGAGAGTTCCATGTCCCGACTCTGCAGCTTGAGCACCGTCCGAGGTATCGGAGTCGCACTCATCATGAGCGTATCGGTAGCGCTGCCCTTGCCGATCAGTTCCGCCCTCTGCTCGACACCAAAGCTCTGCTGCTCGTCGATGACAGTCAGCGAGAGATTCTTATAGACGACATCATCGCCCGCGCCCGCGATGGTCGTGATGAGGATATTCACCGTACCAGCAGCCAGCCCATCGATGATCTTCCTCCGATCCGCAGCTTTCATCTTCGAGGTCAAGAGGGCGACCTGCAGACCGAGAGGCGAGAGGATCCGCTGGAGATTGGCATAATGCTGCTGTGCTAGTGCTTGCGTCGGGACGATCAGGCTTCCCTGGCCACCCCGCAGGTAGTTGGCATACAGGGCGAAGATAGCGACCAGAGTCTTACCGGTCGACACATCGCCTTGAAGGAGGCGGAACATGACGCGCTTGCTATTCATATCGGCGACGATATCCTTGACCGCCGCGATCTGGTCGTGTGTCAGAGTATACCCGGTGGAAGCCACCAGCTTATTCAGACTGTGAATATCGATCTGCTTCTGGGAAGCCTTCTTCAACAGCGATAGATACTTGCGATTGGCCGCGGAAGTCAGACAGTAGGCCAAGCACTCCTCATACTGAAAAGTCCTCAACCCCAGATCTCTATCCTTGACATTCCGCGGTAGGTGAACACGATAGAACGCCTCCGCCCTGGAGAGCAGGTGATACTTCCGAACGATATCGGAAGGAATGATATCCTTGATGGTCGACTGAATATCGGAATTTAAGATCTGCTCTATGGCATGCGCATAGGAGGACTGCCCGATCTCCTTGGGCAGCTTGTAGATCGGCTTCAATCCCGAGGTGACATAGCGGTTGTCGAGCTCATAGACGCCGGAGACGAACAGGGCCTTTCGCCTGTAGACCGCAGCGATAAAAAGTTTCTTCCCGCTGGCTATCCTATTCAGGTAGTACATCTGATTGAAGACGCAGAAGGAATACAGGTGATGCGAGTACAGGCCTCGACCCGTAAACCTGATCATCCGGCGCTGGAGAAGCGGACGGACCTGCTCGATAGTCACGGCGATCTTTATTCGGTCGCCATCAGAAAGAGACTCCTGAGGAATCTCAGGAGTCGGTCTCATATTCTCATATCGGACAGGCAGTCTCTCGAGAAGACCGAGATCGGTCAAGCCGAGTCTGTGTTCAATCTCAATCTTCGTCATTACTTCTTGCTGGCATTGTTCACGGGAATCTGATAGAGTCCCAGCTTACCTTCCGGGCGGATCATACAGCAGTGCAGCTTGTGATTTCCCTGCGTTGCCGGATCTCTGAGGTTCCTCGCTCGCACGGTCATCCTCAGATCCTGAGTGATGAGCATGATGTTGTGCTGGGGCAGGAGGAACTTGACCTGATTGAGGATGGTCTTATCCTCGAAGGCTCCCTCGCTATCGCCCACGATGATGACCTTAAAATCATCGCCATCAGATAGATTCACCGCCTTCTGAAGCCACTCGGCCGACCTGATGGCCTGGTCGGCTACCTTCTTGTTCTTGCTCTCCATCCTCGCGTTGATCTTCACGATCGCCTCGTTAGGAATGATCAGATATGTATCCTTGATCTTCGGCAGAGCTTCAATCAGCTGTGAAAAGAATTCAACCGCGCCATCAGCGGTGATAGCGGAGGTATCGATGAGGATCGAATCATCTCCCTGAAGCTGATCCTTAATGCTCTTGATGCTGACCCCCATAACAAGCCCTCCTTCTCTCAAAATTTATTATATGGCAGTTCCATCGATTAGCGCATTGTCCGACAGTGAAAAATATATACGAAGATAATTTATTTATCATCTGATTAAAACTGTATAATATTTTTTCGAGAAAAGGAACTGTTAATCTATGCACAAAAATAAAATTACACGATCCATCTTCTTTCTAACTGTCGCATCTCTGATCGCTTCCTGCAATCCTCAGCCCAGCACCACAGATACGACACCTGCCTCGACCCCCGATTCAACCATCACAGGATCGACGGAGACGACCGGAGGCCACAGCGATTCCACCCCGAATAGCTCCACTGCCTCTTCCCCCGCAGATAGCTCCACCACTTCTTCCCCCGCCGATAGCTCCTCGTCATCCACCGCATCCCTGAGATTGAAGATGTACGGAGATCTGCAGCTGGGCAGCATCCGATCCATCTACGCGCTGCTTCCAGCCGGCGAGAGCACCGATGTGGTATGGAACACCTCCGATGCCTCGATCGTCTCCGTCACACCCGTGCCCGGAAATCTTCCCGAAGCTTCCCTGACCGCCAAGAAGGTAGGTAGCGTCACCATCAGTTGTCACCTCGCTTCGGATCCCTCGGTCTCCGCCGAACAGAAGATCACCATCAAGGACGGAACGGTCATACCCGCCGATATCTACAGCACGATAGCAGGTGGATTGACCCTCAGCACCGTTCAGCAGCATATCAACTACGACACCTCCTACACGCCCACTGTCGAATCGACCTACCGCATAACCACCTCATTCGAGGAGAACAGAGACTACAAGAATCCTAACCTCAACGACGCCAACCTGACCGATGGCTACTATTTCCAGATGCAGAAGGATGGTGAAGAGAAGAAGGTAGAGAAGACCTTCATCCGCTCCAATGGCAACCAGGTCGCCAAAGAGAAGATCGACCTCAACAACCAGGTCGGCTATTCGCTAGTCAAAAACGATGATGGCGACACTATCAGCTGGGATAACTACGCCTATGTCAACCGGTTCAACAACCCGAACTACATGGATGCGAGCATGTTTAAGACCTTCGATGAAGGTAAGACCTACCACTATACTGGCAGCTCCTTCAATCTCAGCTATCTGATCTCCTCGCTCTACCTGGATAACTTCACGCCGGACGATGTCTACCTGACCGTCGAGGATAAGCAGGTCAAATCGATCACGATGATCGTCGATCCCTACAACGCTGATATGACCGCGACTAATCCCGTCGAGACCAAGGGAGGTCAGCAGATCGTCTCCACGGTCACCGCCCGCGGATCCGAGGCTACAGTCCCCCACATCAAGCCCTATGAGAAACAGCCCTTCACCGACGATATCCAGACCGCGCTGACCAAGATGGCCCAGCTCAAGAACTATACGAACAAGATGACGATCGAGGATACCGCGACCGCTGGTAAATCTACCATCACCACCACCTTCCTCGAAGACACGATCGATCTAGTGACAGTAGCTGAGAATGGCGATACCACCCACACCGGCATCCATCGAACCGAGAATGGATACTACGAATACAAGGTAGAAGCCGGAAGCAAGACCCCCCTCAAGGTGGCTGATCACCCTAACGCAATCTGGGAAGGCGAGAAGGATGGTGAGACCATCACGCGCTATCCGACCTTCCAATTCTCTCCCAACATATTCGATAAACAGGAGGATGGTTCCTACATCTCCAAGGGCGAAAATGCCGATCTGATCCGGTACACCGCCTATCTACCAAAAATGTTCAGCACGGCGACAGCCAAAGGCGAGGGCGAGCTGAGAATCGATTCGAACAGCTATGTCACCTCCATCAGTGCAACCCTGAACGTCTTCGGAGCGGATTATAAGGTGACCATCGAAAATTCCCTCTTCGCCACTTCGAAGGTCGATCTGGACTTCAGCGCTACCACGGTTCCAGATGCGCCTACCACCTGGGATGACGACGATAAGAAGATGGGTGCCGAGCTCGATAATTTCACGATCGATGGCGTATCGGTCAAGACCATGCTTCCCTATATCCACCCCGCAGTAGGATGGTATGGCAGTGTCTATCAGTTAAAGAGCAAAAATAATCAGTGCTACCTAGAGACCGAGAAATTCACTAAGACCGACTCGAGCGAGACCGATGAAGCAGCCATGGAGTCCTTCATCGCGGCGTACATCAAAGTCCTCGAGAGCCATGGATTCACTAAATCGTCCGATCAGGATGAAGATCTGAATACCTCCATCTACAAGGATGCGAACGGATTCGGCGTCTCCGTCGTCAAAGAGACAAACAGCTGGAACGATATGATCAATGGAAAAGTCAGAGTGACCTGCTACGCTCCCGCAGGTAAGACCATCGACAAGGCGCAAGAAGACTGACAATACCCAACTACCCACAAACAAAATATCTGCACCACAGCGGTGCAGATATTTTATTTTCGATAAAAGGATCTCTCTTCCAAGTCTCTCGACTATTTCAGCTTCTCGCCGCACGAGGCACAGAACGAAGCATCGAGACTGCTCGCCTTGCCGCACTTGGGGCAGACCTTCGACAGGGGCAATCCACACTGGCTGCAGAATTTAGCGGTGGAGCTATTCGGATTCTGACAGTTGGGGCAGATCACCGTCTGGTCATCCGCTTCCTTAGCCGCAGAGACGAAATTCTTCACCGCAGGTTTGAGCTCTTGACTAGCTTCATTGATGACCGGCACCGTCTCATTCTTCATGTAGCGGCTGATCTCCTGACGCTTGCTGATAGCCAGGATAATTGACCCGAAGCTGGCCAGTCCGAACCCGATCACGAGACATACCCCAGCACCGACGAAAGATGACACATCGCTGTCGCTAGTCATCCTCACTGCGCGGGCGAGCAGCACTATTCCTATGACGATCATGATACCGCCGACAGAGGTTAACGAAGTGCCGGCGATGAAGAGCGACCTCTTGTTCCTAGCGTGCTTCTTCCTACCATCAGGGATTTTCTCTTGCTGCATATAACGAACCTCCTTAGCCTATTCTAAAATAGATGGATCGTTTATGGATCCATCTATGCTCTACTTTTTATCTTTTCGAGAGTTCTCGAAGCTCTCGCGCTCGAGATCTTCCTTCAGCTTCTTCTGCGCCTTCCGATCGCGTATCAGATTGATCGTGACCGGGATCAGAGCGATGACCACCATGACCAAGAACGCGCCACCGAAGATCATGAAGAAGGTACCATCCGAGATAGTAGCTGTCACCAGCCCGCTGGAGGTCGTGGTGTAGCCGCTCGACGAGGTGACGCTGTCGACGAGGATCCTAAAGATACTCTGCATCTTCACTCGACCGAGACGATGAAGGAGTAGACGGGCTGTCCACCATCCCTGACATCCACTCCCTCACAGGTCTTACCATACTTCTCATTGAGCTTAGCGGAGATCTCCTGGCGCTGCTGCTCATCGATATCCTGGCCGCAGATAACATTGATGATCGAACTCTCGCTGGTCACCATGGAATCGAGGAGTCCGTACAGGCAGGCGAACTTATCGTCGGAGACATTGGCGATCTTCTTGCCGTGCATACCCATGAATTGTCCCTTCTTGACGCTGACACCGTTGACGGAAGTAGAACGGATCGCATAGGTAACCTCGCCGGACTTGACCTGAGACATGGCCTCCACCATCTCAGTCTTATTCGACTCGGGGCTGACAGAAGGAGTGAACATCATCGCGGCGACCATTCCCTCGGGGATGGTCTTGCTGGGCACGACGATCACGTTGATTCCCTCATCCTGCAGGATATCGGCCGCGGCCGAAGCGGTCATGATGATATTTCCATTGTTGGGGAAGACGAAGACATTCTTCGCGTTGGCAGCGCGGCAGGCGGCCACGATATCCGAGGTCGCCGGATTCATCGTCTGTCCACCAGGGATGATCTGGGCGACTCCGATCTCATCCTTGAAGAGCTTGGCGATCCCATCGCCAGCGCAGACCGCAACCATGGCGCTCTCCTTCATCGGCTCCCTCTTGAGCGGAGCCGCATCAGCGTCGGGAGCGACCTTGCCATTCGCCTCGTCGATCAGGTGCTGATGCTGCTGGGTCATCGACTCAATCTTGATGCGCTTGAACTCACCGAACTGCTGAGCGAAATTGAGGACGCTGCCGGGCTTCTTCGTGTGCACGTGAACCTTGACTAGATCCTCATCTCGGACCGCCACCAAAGAGTTTCCATAGGTAGCCAGGATGGAGCGGAACCGGTTCTCGTCGAACTTGCTCTTGCCACCCTTAGCCGGATCGGCGGGCAGCTCCATCAAGAACTCGGTGCAGTAGCCGAAATCCTCGTGCTTGAGGTGCGACTGAACATTGTCGAAAGGCACGTGCGCAGTCACGATAGGTTTCTCCGGATTGACGACGCTAGCCATCTTCTTCTCGACGATCTGGTTGTGCAGAGCCTTGGCGAAGCCCTCGATGACGCGGCAGAAACCAGCACCGCCCGAATCGACGACACCCACCTCCTTGAGGATGGGCAGAAGATTGGGAGTCCGCTGGAGCGAGGCGCAGGCCTCCTTGTAGAAGATATCCATCGCCTCATCGATGGGCATGCCGGGCTCCACCTTATCGTAGAGTGCCTGAGCCGCTTCACGCTCGACCGTCAGCATCGTTCCCTCGACCGGCTTCTCCACCACCTTGTAGGCGATATCCTTACCCACCAGGAACGCTTCCGCCACGTCCATCGCATCCGCCTCGACCTTGCCCTTCAGCGACTGAGCAAAGCCGCGGAAGATCGTCGAGATGATGACTCCCGAGTTGCCATGCGCACCATCGAGGAGTCCCTGAGAGAACGCCTTCGCCACGCTGTAGATATCGTTGGAAGGGCACTCCGCGACCATCTTAGCTCCCGAGGACAGGGTGAGATTCATGTTGGTTCCCGTGTCGCCATCGGGGACAGGGAAAACGTTGAGAGCATCGACCTCAGGATAATAATTGAACAGATTGTTAGCTCCTGAGATTATCATCTGCCTCAGGAGCATTCCATCAAGCTTTGTCATCTTATATAACCTCTATTTTTAAACAGATTTCATCCTACGAACCTGACACCGTCAACCAGCACCTCGCAGCTCTGGATAGACAGGCCGGTACCGATGAGAAGGTATCGGGCCAGCTGTTCGACGGAAAGGGCTATGGATATCGCTCTGATGCGATAACCGAGAATCAACCGCACCCGGATCGCGATCTCGCCCTTGGGACTGACCCGGATGCAGAGACCACCATCCTCGAGGTTTACGACCTTGTAACCCAACCGGCTTCTGAAGCGGGGACCAGTGGAGAGCCCCAGCACTCCATAGACCTGAGCGATCTGGGTATCCAACCTCGTGGCGAATCTTTCAACAGCCCTATTTTCCAACTCGCGCAGAGACTTCTTTCCCATCGATTCCAACCTCAAAAAGCAGCCATAATTATAAGAAGATAGAGGTCTGTTTACAAATCTATTAAAACCGAGCAATCCGCCGAGGAAAAATGAAGATACAGAAAGGAATGAAAGCGTATCATAACCCACGATTTTGCTATCATATATGCATATAGGAAAGGAGTTGATCAAAATGGCTGAAGCGAAAGAGATAGAGAAGGAGAAAGAGGCTAAAGCCCGCGTCTATCACGTGAGCTACGATAAGACCGATTCGAAGTGGAAGATCTTCCTGGAGAAGGGTACGGCGATTTACAAGTTCGACACCAAGGAAGCTGCTCTCCAGCGCGTCAAGGAGCTCTCCAAGAATCAGGAGAGAAGCTACATCGTCCACAAGATGGACGGCAAGGTCCAGAAGAAGAGATAGGTAAAAATGAAAGAGCCACAGCGATTCGCTGTGGCCTTTTCATCAACTGATTACTTCGAATCGCTACCTGGCGAACGCGTCGAGTTGATCACCATACTTAGCCGCCACATCGTCCTCCGAGATAGACAACGAAGTAATAACAAAAAAATAGCGGCAATAAAATAAAAAACAAAGAAACAGAATATTAAAGAACCGGTAGAGATAAGGGACATCCGCTATTCCAGGAAAACAGGAATAGAATCACCCTATCTTTCCAATATTTTCTTACACAAAAAAAGGCGGCGGTTAGCTGCCTTCGGTCAGAGACCTATTATCGCCGCAACAG
>DJOB01000004.1:181495-319844 GCA_002437105.1 Caryophanales bacterium UBA6449 | reverse complement strand
TAGAAGGCAGTTGCTCTATCCAACTGAGCTACAGGGCCAACGCGGCATATTCTAGCATAAAGACCATTTATTTTGCCTTGCGTTTATCAAATAAACCTTCTTGGACTGCTGATAGCGGTTTAATGTGCCTTTCTTAGAAAAGTAGTCTTTTATGTGGTAAGTTAATTACCGAATAGAGTAGGTTTAACATGGAAAAGAGTGATTTTAAGAATCTTCATAAGAGCTTTAAGGAAGTTTTAAAGAAGATAGATGAATACGACAAGATCGTCTGCTATCGGCACAAGAACCCTGACTATGATGCCTTCGGTTCACAGATGGGTCTATACACTTGGATCAAGGATAATTTTCCTCAGAAGGATGTGCACTTTGTCGGTGAGACTAATCGTTCATTTGTACCTTCCCTCTATCCTCAGCCGGAAGTGTTGGATGATTCTTGGTACGACCAAGGTCCTTTCCTCGCTATCGTCACCGATACCGCTACCGTGGATCGCATATCGGAGAGCCGGATCGACAAAGCTGATTTTGTAATCAAGATCGATCATCATCCCGATGTGGATCAGTATGGGAATATGAGGATTGTCTATGACCATATCGTCGCCGCTTCCGAGCTGGTGGCGCTCTTCTGCTTGTCCAGAAGTAGGAAATATACCTTTAGTCCTAAAGCGGCGGAGTATCTATATAGTGGTATTGTCGGAGATTCCGGCCGCTTCCTCTATCCGGACACCGATTCAGCGACCCTCAGTATCGCTTCTGCTCTCTTGGCGACTGGATTCGACATGCAGGGGTTCTATGACAGGATGTACGCCAAGACTATCAAGGATATCGAAGTGAAGAAGTTCATCCTCAACCAGACCCATATCACTAAAGGCGGCACGGCTTACTATGTGCTGTCCGAGGCCGATCTGAAGCGGCTGGATATCCTGCCCGGTGAAGGGAAGATCTACGTCAATGAATTCCGAGGTGTGCAGGGTATCTATGTCACCTGCTCGATCACCGAGGATGTCGCGGCTGGTACCTGGTGGGTATCGATCCGCTCCAACCGAAAGGTCATCAATGGGGTGGCGGCTAAATATGAGGGTGGCGGTCACGAAGGTGCTTCCGGTGCCAAACTACATACGCTGGATCAGCTGCCCAACCTTCTCAAGGATCTGGACGACCAGCCCTTGGCTAGATAGGAGGTTAAATTGCTTACTGCTACTAATCTGGGGATGCAGTTCGGCGGACGGGTACTCTTCAAGGATTTCAGTCTCACTTTTAAGAAGGGAGAGTGCTACGGCATCATCGGCGCCAACGGCGCTGGCAAGTCTACCCTGTTGAAGATCCTCTCTGGCCAGCTGGAACCGACTTTCGGATCCGTGACCGATGATCAACCCGAGAGGATGTCGGTCCTCAAACAGGACCACGACGCCTACGATGCGGAGACGGTCAGACAGACCGTCCTCTTAGGCAATCCCCGTCTGATCGAGGTGCAGAAGGAGAAGGATGCCCTCTATGCGAAGGAGGATTTCTCCGAGGCGGATGGAGTCAAAGCCGGAGAGCTCGAGGCGGAGTTCTCGGAGTTGGGAGGATGGGAAGCCGATACTCAGATCGAGACGCTCCTCTCCTCGCTGGGCGTACCTAATAACCTCTTCGATTCCGTGATGGGGAATCTCGACGAGAAGATCAAGGTGAAGGTCCTGCTGGCGCAAGCTCTGTTCGGTGAACCCGATATCCTCGTTCTCGATGAGCCTACCAACGGTCTGGACGCGCTAGCGGCAGATTGGCTGGA
Organism: Caryophanales bacterium UBA6449; assembly: GCA_002437105.1. Classification (GTDB taxonomy): domain Bacteria; phylum Bacillota_I; class Bacilli_A; order RFN20; family CAG-288; genus CAG-568. Next base: position 318,076 of record DJOB01000004.1, on the reverse strand, counting down.
AGACTATCTAGCCGGCTATGAGAAGACGGTTCTCGTGGTTAGTCACGACCGATATTTCCTGAATAAAGTCTGCACGCAGATCCTGGATGTCGACTATGGAAAGATCACTCCTTTCGTCGGCAATTACGATTTCTGGTACGAGGCGAGCCAGCTGGCCCAGCGGCAGATCAAGGATCAGAACCGCAAGGCTGAGGAGAAGGTTGCGGAGCTCAAAGAATTTATCGCTCGTTTTGCTGCCAACGCCGCTAAATCGCGTCAGGCCACTTCGCGAAAGAAGATGTTGGATCGCATCACCATCACGGATATCAAGCCTTCATCGCGTCGTTATCCCTTTATCGATTTTCGCCCGGAGAGAGAGATTGGCAACGAGTGCCTCGAGGTTCACGACCTTTCGGTCCAGGGGAAGTTCCAGGATGTCTCCTTCACTCTGAGGAACCATGACAAGGTGGCCTTCATCACCGACGACACCTCCATCGTCACCGCGCTGTTTGATGTTCTGGGTGGCAGGAGGGAGCCCGATAGCGGAACCTTCAAGTTTGGTATCACCGTCAAGAAGGACTATTTCGCTTCCGACCTCACCGAGTTCGACTCCATCGACGAGACCCTTTTGGACTACCTGCGCCCCTCATCCAAAGAGCAGTTGGATTCCTATATCCGCGGCTATCTAGGCCGCATGCTCTTCGCCGGTGAGGAGGGTCTGAAGAAGGTGAAGGTCCTCTCGGGAGGAGAGCGCGTGCGCCTCAAGCTGACCCGGATGATGATGGATCCCTCCAATCTGATGATCTTCGATGATCCGACCAACCATCTCGACATGGAATCGGTTCAGGCGCTCAATACGGCCCTCATCAAGTTCCGCGGGTGCCTTCTCTTCCAGTCTCACGATCGCGAGTTTATCCAGACGATCGCTAATCGCTTCATCCTGATCGATTCTCAGCATCGCTTCTTCGACTTCAAAGGAACCTACGAGGAATTCCTCGATCGGGTCAGAAAATTCTCCGAGCGCAACTAGCGTCTATCTATCGGTCGGCGGGGACAAGGTGGCCTTGTCCCCCCTTTTCTACCAGGAGAAAATCCCCGGTAGGAGCGAGGGTACATATCGTTTCCTGGGTAGAGGTGATCTCCAGCGTTTCGGCGCGTTCGGTGTTGAAACCTCTCTCCTTACATCTGTTGTGTAGCACGAGGTCGGCGGGTATCTGCACATTCTTCAGAAGGGCGTCGACTAGACCTTCCACGCCTTCGGCACCATAGATGAGGCGGATGGGAGCGCTGGAATCACCGCCGGCGAGGATTAGAGTAGGGAAGGAATAGACTCGGGGCAGGTGGTACTTTTTCAATTCTTCTGGGGAAAGGGTCGCATAGGCATCGAAGTATCCCGCTTCAAAGATGGTAAAGCCCCGCTCTTGAAGCAGGGGTAGTAGCGCTCGCTTCAGGGCCGTGCACCGGGGGCAGGCTGGTCCACTGACCAGGATGATCGCGGGGATCCTCGCGGACAGTACGAGCCGCAGATCGCGTCTGTTCAGCCTGACGATACCTGAGCGAGAATTTTGAATCCTTATCGTTCTGACCATCTGAGCTCTGTTCCTCCTCGGTAGATCTATGGCAGGTGAGCGGTTTTTGAGCTGGAGGCTAGTATACACGCCCTGACCTTACATAGTTATTTTTTTACACTAGAAAATACCACTGATACAAATTAAAATTAGAAGAGGGTTAGATGTCTGCGAAACAGGAGGAAATCTATGTCTTGGTTCGATGATTATCTTAAAGGGCACTGTTACGATTGTTACCGCTATCTTGGTGCTCATCCTCTCGCGGCCGAAAAGGGAGGATTCGTTTTTCGCCTCTATGCTCCCCTGGCCAAAGATGTGAATCTGATCGGGGAATTCAATGGATGGAATCCGGCGCTCGGACGGATGCGCAAGGTCAGGGATGAGGGTCTCTGGGAGCTGGAGGTTCCTAACGCGCAGCTGGGGCAGCGGTATAAGTACCACATCTGGGGCTGCGATGGCCGGTGGCGCGATAAGGCGGATCCGGTCGGCTTCCTGATGGAGCGGAGGCCGGGCACCTGCTCGGTTCTCTATAACCTGGGTGGATATACGTTCGGCGATGCGGAGTGGATGAAGAATCGGAGTCGCAATTTCGACCGTCCGATGTCCATCTACGAGATGCACCTAGGGTCTTGGAAGGGCAAGATCGACGGCTGCAACCCCCGCTATGAGGATATTGCGGATCCCCTCTGTCGATATATCAAGAGCATGGGCTACACGCACGTTGAGTTCATGCCTCTCTTCTCGTACCCTTTCGACGGCAGCTGGGGCTATCAGGCTACCGGTTTCTTTGCGGCTGATTCGCGGTATGGCACCCCCAAGGGATTGATGCAGCTGATCGACCTTCTCCATCAGGAGGGCATCGGCGTCATCCTCGATATCGTGCCCGTGCATTTCGCCACCGATCCCTATGGTCTGGAACGGTTCGACGGCTCCTGCGTGTACGAGTACTCGAACGATCTGGAATACTCTCAGTGGGGATCGAAGAACTTCGACCTGGGCAAGGATCCCGTCCGCTCCTTCCTCATCTCCTCCGCCGACATGTTCGCCTCTCTCTTCCATGTGGATGGCGTGCGGGTCGATGCGGTCTCGAACATCATCTACTTCGGCGGCAATACCGACCGGGGTGAGAACAGCGGGGGCATCTACTTCTGCCGCCTCCTCAACGATGCGCTTCACGCCCGCCATCCAACGCTGATGACCATCGCGGAGGACTCTTCCTCCTATCCGGCCGTCACGAAGGGATTCGGGGAAAATGGGCTGCGCTTCGACTACAAGTGGGATATGGGTTGGATGAACGATACTCTCAAGTACTATTCCAAGGATCCCGTGTACAAGCAGTACATCCACAACAGCATCACCTTCTCGATGATGTACTTCCACTCGGAGAACTTCCTCCTTCCTCTCTCTCACGATGAGGTCGTCCACGGCAAGGGGACGATCCTCAATAAGATGTGGGGGACCTACGATCAGAAGTTCTCTCTGGCCCGAAACCTATTCGCCTACCAGTATGCCCATCCCGGCAAGAAGCTCAACTTCATGGGAAACGAGATCGGCGATTTCGACGAGTGGAACGAGAACAAGGGTCTTCCTTGGAACCTGCTGTCCTACCCCAAACACGCCGCTTTCCAGCGCTTTATCCGCGATCTGAACGAGATCTATCAGTACCATCCCGCCATGCATCAGAACGAGTATGACCCCTCCACCTTCCAGTGGGTCATGGCCGATAACTCGCAGCAGTCCGTATATATCTTCCGCCGGCAGTCCGGCGACGAGACGATGGAGTTCATCTTCAACATGACTCCTAACTTCTATAGTTATTATGATGTCGGAGTCCCCTTCCCCGGCAAGTATGTGGAGATCCTGAATTCCGATAAGGCCATCTACGGAGGCTATAACCAGTATAACGGCGCACCTCTGATCGCTCAGGAGGGCTGGTGCCAGGATCAGCCCTACCACGTCACTATCAAACTGACCTCCTTCGCCGCTATCTACCTGCTGAGAGTGACGGAGGAGAACTCGAACACTCAGGAGGTAGCTAAAGTCTCCGGCGAGGACGACAACGTCCTCAAGGAAGTCCTGAACGGTGGAGATGTGAAGATCTACGTCAACAAGAATAAGTCCATCGGGTGATCGAAGCGGTTTTAAGAATCCTTTTATCAGATTTTGTTAAGTGTTAAAAAACTAAATCTCTGCGAAACATTTAAAGCATCTTTGATCTATTACTAAGTAGTTTACTTCCGTTTTTCGTTGTATACTACCCACCAGGTTGTGCGGCGGGATCGCCGGGACCGAATATGGAGGAAAAATCCCTTGTTGAATCTTTTTGAGAATGAGACTGTATTCGCTCAGGAGTTCGAGAGGAGAGCGCTGGGCGCATATGCTAGAGATGTCAAGGATCTCACTGATTTCGACTGCTACCAGATCCTTGGTCAGATGGTCAAGGAAGAGGCTAACTTTCAGTGCAAGGCGTGTAAGGATGCGGTCCGCCGCGATGGCAACCGCCAGCTGATCTACTTCAGCATGGAGTTCCTGCTCGGTCGTCTGCTCCGCTGCAACCTCATCAATCTGGGCATCTACGATGTCGCCGCGAAGGGCCTGAAGCTCGTCGGACGGAACATCGCTAACCTGCTCGATCAGGAGCCCGATGCGGGTGAGGGAAACGGCGGTCTCGGTCGCTTGGCTGCCTGCTTCATGGACAGCATCGCCTCGCTCGGCCTGCCCGGACACGGAAACTGCCTGCGCTACGACTACGGTTTCTTCCGCCAGGTCATCCGGAACGAGAAGCAGGAGGAGGTTCCTGACCTCTGGCTCTCCAAGGGCTACGTCTGGGAGACGCTCAAGCCCACTCAGGCGGTCGATGTGAAGTTCTACGGCAATGCGGAGGCCTATACCGATCCGAAGACCGGCTTCATCCGCTACCGCACCTCCAATGCGCTGCACGTCACTGCCATCCCCTGCGATGTCGACATGATCGGCTACCGCAACGGCGTCGTCAACACCCTCAGGCTCTGGTCGGCGGAACCCTCGGACGCTTCTCTGCCTGCGGCGCAGAACTTCAGTGGCTACCTCCAGTTCGTGAAGGACATCACCCACTCCCTCTACCCCGATGATTCCACCGAAGCCGGTAAGCTGCTGCGTCTCCGTCAGGAGTACTTCCTGGCTTCCGCGGGTATCCAGTCCGCGATCAAGAAGCACAAGGCGCTCTTCGGCGATCTGCACTCGCTCCCCGAGCACTGGGTATTCCACCTCAATGATTCGCACCCCATCATCGCCATTCCGGAGCTGATCAGGATCCTCATCGATGAGGAGGGCTTCTCCTGGGACGAGGCTTATGCGATCGCCCAGAAGTCCTTCGCCTTCACCAACCACACCGTCATGCAGGAGGCGCTGGAAAAGTGGCCGGTCAGCTATCTGGCTAACCTCTGCCCCCGTGTCTACATGGTGATCGAGGAGATCAACCGCCGCAGCATCCTCGAGATGCGCAGCAAGCACCTGGCCGATCAGGCCATCAAGAACATGTCCATCATCTCCGATGGCATGGTCCGGATGTGCAACATGGCAGTGACCGTCTGCTACTCGGTCAACGGTGTCGCTTCCCTGCACACCGAGATCCTCAAGCGGGATACCTTCAAGGACTTCTATGCGACGATGCCCGAGAAGTTCAATAACAAGACCAACGGAATCTCCCACCGTCGCTTCCTGTTCGCTGCCAATCCCGAATTGACTGCCTTCCTCAGGCAGCTGATCGGCGACGAGTTCATCACCGATCCGCAGAATGGTCTCAAGAAGCTGCTCGCCTATCAGGACGATACTGAGGTTCTGAATCGTCTGCTCGAGATCAAGCGCGACAACAAGAAGGTGCTGGCGGCCTACGTCAAGGAGCACAACGGAATCGATATCGATATCGACTCCATCGTCGATACGCAGATCAAGCGTCTGCACGCCTACAAGAGGCAGAGCATGAACGTCCTGCGCATTATCCACCTCTACAATCGTCTCAAGTCCGATCCCACCTTCAAGATGTTCCCCCGCACCTTCATCTTCGGAGCGAAGGCGGCGCCCAGCTACACCCTGGCCAAGAACACCATCGAGCTCATCAACTGCCTGGCGGAGAAGATCAATCACGATCCCTATGTCAGCCAGTTCATGAAGGTGGTATTCCTGGAGAACTACTCCGTCTCGATCGCCGAGTTCACCATTCCTGCCTCCGATGTCTCCGAGCAGATCTCTCTGGCCGGTAAGGAGGCGAGCGGAACTTCCAACATGAAGTTCATGATGAACGGCGCTATCACCCTCGGTACGCTCGACGGCGCGAACGTCGAGATCTCCGATTTGGTCGGTCAGGACAACTGCGTCATCTTCGGAAAGCACGCGGACGAGATCGACAAGCTGCGCTATGAGGGCAGCTACAACCCCTGGAACGTCTACAATTCCGATCCTCGCGTCAAGCAGGCTGTGGATTCTCTGGTCGATGGCACTATCGATCCTAATCCCAACCGGTTCCGTCAGGTCTACGACGATCTGATGTATCGCGGAGACGAGTTCTTCGCGCTCCTGGATCTGGCCGACTACCTCAAGGCTTCCAAGAAGATCGAGAACCTCTATGAGGATCGGCTGGGCTGGGCTAAGAAGTGCCTGATCAACATCGCCAACTCCGGTTACTTCTCCTCCGATCGCACCATCGCCGAGTACAACCGGGACATCTGGCACCTGCAACCCATCGTTATCAAGAAGTAATAATTCAGAAGGAGTGAGGGCACCTGCGGGTGCCCTTTTTGCATTCAGTTCAGATCGCGCCGGGATTTTAAAGGGTGCCGATTTAGAGGCGTCTAAAATGTGGATAGAGATAAATTTTTCCCGGTTTTCATCAACTTATTAGAGTTCATTGAATCAAGCTTGAAAGGGCTTTATAATAGGCGCCGAATAGAGAGCGAGGAAAAGTTATGAAAAGATATGCTTTAAGGCTCAGTCTACTTAGCGTCATCGCTGCGCTCGGGCTGGCCTCCTGCACGGTCGAGCCCGGTCCGGGGAGTGTGACGACTCCGATCACCGCTCCTCAGCCGGCGTCTACGGCGGACGGATCATCGACGGGAACCAGCGAGGCGGAAAGGTTCCGCGTCTCTCCCCTCTTCGATACCGAGACGATCGCGATAACCTACCTGGTGGATGGGAAGGAGGTGGAGCAGCCGGAAGAGGGCTTCACCGCTGGTACCGATCTGTATTTTCGGCTGACCTTCTCTTCCATCTACGATCTGGATAGTGACTATCGGGTTCTGGTCGGGGATGAGGAAGTACAGCCGGTCACCCAGTCTGGCCAGGTCCTCTATCACTATCGCGTCACCCGGGCGGTCACCATCAGCATCGAAGGGCTCGCCAAACGGAAAGCCAGCGTCACCTACAGCGTGCCATCTGAGGTGACGCTGACCCTGAAGGACGGAAGTCCGGTACCTACCACCGTCGATTTCGGCTCGACCCTCGAGTTCCAGATGGCGGTGAAGAGCGAGCAGCGCTACGGTTTCTTCGTCAACAGCAATCGCCTCTACGCCGATGCCGATGGCATCTATACCATCCGCGAGGTCAAGAGCAACCTGAGGATCGAGGTGAAGGCGCTGGAGGATGGACCGACCATCGATAAGGACAGCACGGTCGAGGCGGTCTATAGCTTCCTGAGCGATCTGACCGAGAGCGGCGGACGCTACCGGGTGAGCTTCACCGAGGGATATACGATCCACCATCCTTCGTACCTCTATCAGGAGTATAAGAACGAGGGTTATCTATCTCTGCCTCGAGCTGATAAGACCGATGGAAGCAAAGCTCTGTACCACTTCAGATTCGATGAGAACGAGAAGATTCAAGTCGGGGGCCTGGCCATCGAGAACGATCAGCAGGACCCCTCGCAGTACGAGATCATCAGCGATACCTCCCACTACGATCCCAGCCTCGATCTGAAGGTCGACGGGCGGTTGAGCCAGGATAAATTCACGAAGAAGCTGACCTACGGGGTGGTCAGCACCGATAGCTACATCCTCGATTTCTTCACCGACCTGAGCGAGGCGGGTGGCAGCAACTACGCGATGGTCGTCATCTCCGCCACCGGGAATGAACTGATCTACAAGCTGTACCGCTACGCGGATAACGGTTACGAGACCGACGACTATTCCTGGGGCAAGATCAGCGAGGTGGGGACCGCGCAGGATTCGCGGCTGGACGCCTATCTCGCCAGCAACCCGACTCTGGGGGTCTCGCTGAAGAATGAGCAGGTCGGCAATCTACTGACCGATGATGTCACCATCCATAGTGAGTTGGCCATCGTGAATATCGATTCCACCGGAAATGAGGTGCGCTCCAAAGGAGTCAGCACGGATGTGATCATCAACAAGGATATCTTCCGTGTAATCGAGGATTTCCCCGATTACGATGACCAGGTGACGAGGACCTTCCAGAATATCGATGGGAAGTCCAACCTGGTCGGTATCGGCGGCGACAATAAACCCTATTACCGCGCTAGCGATGGAAGCTGGGATCAGTACCTGTTCCCCAAAGAGATCGACTACAGCGCCTTCCGACAGGATAGTCAGGATCAGAATCTATATCACTACTATGGCGAGGCAGCCAACCAGTTCATCTTCACCATGTCGCGGGTCGGCTTCACCAATGGCTTGAGTATCGACGATCTCACGCTGCGGATCGAGAACGATCGCGCCAAGGAGATGGTCGTCTCCTATCAGAAGGAAGAGAATGAGGGCACCACCTCCTACTACGAAATCACGCTGACCTTCAAGGAGCCGGAGAAGATCACCTTCCCCGCGTTCGGCAAGGAATCGGACGATGCCGACATCCAGAAGGTCCTGTCGCATTTCAAGGATCAGACCTTCCTCGCTGAATACGCGAACGAGAATGAAGGGGTCTACCGGGAGTATCGCAAGACGGACGAAGCCATCTACATCAAGGATCTGAACAGCGATGGCAGCAGCGCCCAGGAGTTCGGCTACTATAGCACTGCTGGCCAGCTGATCCCCTTCGCCTACGACAGCCGAGATGAGAAGTACGTGACCAGCGGGGCGAGTATAGAGCGGAGCCTGGACGATCAAGCCTGCAGCCTCGCCAGCGAGATCTTCACCCGCGAAGGTCAGACCCTGGTCATCAAGAAGGGAGTCACGGCTATCAGTGAGTTCTTCCTCACCAAGTTCCTGCCGAGCGGCATCATCGACGATACGCTGAAAATCGAATTCGATAGCGGATACCAGCCGACCGCCATCGGCTTCAGGCTCCACGGAGCCAATGGGGACTACGACTGCCGCATCAGTCTATCGGGATTCGGTTCCACGGAATTGACTGCTGCGGAACTACAAGGGCTATCAGCGTTGAAAGAGGCTGATATCGAAGTGACGACCTGGGATCAAGGCTACCCCGAAGGCTACAAGAAACTGGTGGCGCTCTATGGCGAGGAGGGAGCCAAGTCGATCCCCTTCGTCAAACCCAACGGGAATGTCACCTGGAAGAGCTCCGGAGCCAACCCTCTCTACATCTGGTTCACCGAAGCTAACCAAGCTCCCTATGCCAGTTACCTGGGTCAGTACGCTAGCGCCCTGACCCAGGCGGGGTTCACCCAGGAGGCTGAGGGGGTCTACACTTCGGGGAATATCAAAATCACGATTCCCAGCAATCCCATCATGGGTCTTAAGTTTGAGACGGTCACGAAATAGTTCAGTCTAGGAAAGAAAGGCTTATAGATCAGATCTATAAGCTTTTTTGTTGCTACCCCTCTGCCTAGACACATCGATATCCCGGATGGAGGGGCAGATTTTCTTATCGGGAGCCTTCACCTAAAAAATGGAGAAGTGAAAGGAAGATAGAGAAAAGTTGAAATTAAAGGGAAAAAACATGGTCGGTGACAACTTCCCGGCCGAGTTGGACGGGAAGGGGGTGGAAGCGGAACGAGAGAATAAAGAATCAGAGTGAAATTACTTGAAATGAATCGATGAGACATCGCGGCTCAACTTGAAAAATAACTCGCTTTGAGAGAAAATATCCAAGCATTCCGGGGGTTTCGCCCCTTTTTTATCGGAGGATGGTCAATTCATGACAAATGCTATCGAGATTAAGAACGGAGACCTGTCAGTGGTGGTCACGCCCGCTGAGGAGGATGTGAAGAAGATCCTCAATCACGTGATCAACGAGCTGTGCTCCCAGGTGAGCGTGAGGGGCTTCCGCAAGGGTAAAGCTCCCCTCGAGGTCGCGAGGAAGTATCTGAGCCAGGAGGAGATCAACGAGGCCTATTCTCATACCCTGCTGGACCGCTGCTTCAAATCGATCGCCTACGATGCTGGGGTCAATCTCAGCCTCGAGGGTAAGGTGGCTCAGGGTGCCGTGCCTCAGGCTTCTTTCGCTAAGGACGGTTCCTCAGTCACCTTCACCTACCCCCTGCTGCCGGTGATCGAGACCCTGGGAAACTACAAGGGTATCAAGACTGACGTCAAGGCTAAGGAAGTCACCGATCAGACCGTCGAGGATGAGCTGAAGAAGATCGCCCAGGACGAGTCGGATCTGACTCCGACCGAGGAGCCCATCGCTAACGGATTCACCGCTAACTGCGATGTCCGCGGTTCCATCGCGGGAGTCGAGCGTTCCGAGCTGACCGAGAAAGGCTTCGACATCAAGGTCGGTGGCGTCGGCACCATCCCCGGACTGAGCGACAAGCTGCTCGGCCACAAGGTGGGCGACAACATCGCAGCCGATCTGGTGATGCCCGCCAACTACCCTGATGATCTGGGCGGAAAGACCGTGCACTTCGATGTCCGCATCAATTCCGTCAAGAAGGTGGTCACCCCGGAGATCAACGACGAGCTGGCTACCCTGCAGACTCAGTATGAGGGAGCGGAGAACCTGGAGCAGCTGAAGGCCAAGATCCGCGAGAAGCAGACCAAGGATTTCGCTGAGGAAGCGGAGAATGAGCGTCTGAACAAGATCCTGACCGAGTGCAACAAGGGAACCAAGTACACCCTGGATGAGGCGCGGTTGAAGGATGCGATCGTGAACAACCAGCGTCAGAAGGATGAGAAGATGCTGAGCCAGAACGGTCTCGATCTGCCCGCCTATCTGAAGCTGATCGGTATGGATCTGGCGACTTACGGAAACAATGTCTATCACAATACCCTGTCCCAGATCGAATCTACCCTCCTGCGTCGGGCCATCGCTAAGGCGGAGCTTCCCGCTCCTACCGCGGATGAGATCAAGGAGCAGTTCAAGAAGTTCGGTCAGGATTACGACAAGATCGTCGCCGGTCTGACGCAGAACCTCAAGAGCACCTTCAAGAACATCACCGACGAGCAGGTCAAGGGCTTTATCGCGGCTCGCGTGGAGGAGATTGCCGATGCGGTGAATTTCCCCAAGCTGCGTAAGTTCTTGCTTGACAACAACGATTAGCACTCCTATAGTGAGACTGCTAATGGGGTAGCCCCATAGCGGCCAGGGCGCGTGTGAGACTGGTCTCGCCACGCCCTTTTGTATAAAAGGAGGTTGAACAATGAGCGAAATCGACAATCAGGGAAGTCGTCAAACTGATGCTTCTTCCCCTCTACCCAAACCCGAGATCAATCTGAAGAAACTCCCGGTCTATCCGAATTTCCGCGATATAGCTCTGCCTGGGTTCGACTTTAATCTGTCGACCAGTTCCGAATACGCTAAGCGACTGCTCAAGAGCGTCGGCGAGAATGGCGAGTTCGTCATGTGCGTCTCCTTCCGCGATGGCGCTTACGATAATATGGCGACCCTGATCCTTCCCTCCGTCAAGCTGACCGGTGTCCTCTGCCGCGTGAAGAGCGTCAACGAGGGACTGCTCTCCACCAGCGCGACCATCACCGGCGAGAAGATCGTCCAGGTTTCGAGCTGGGACCTCGATCCCGTGCAGCGCTTGGTCGTCGCTACCTACCAGGAGCGGGAATTGGCTTCCTGCGCTTCTGGTCTCATCTACAACTTCACCTCGATGATCCAGGCTACCTATCAGCGCCTGACGGCTGGTCTGAGCTTCTATCCTGCGTTCCCCGATCTGGAGAAACTGGGTCTGAAACCTGCGCAGTACCCCTACTATCTGGCCACCTTCTTCAATCTGAATGTCAACGATAAGCAGAGCATCATCGAGAGTCTCTCGACCCCCGATCAGCTCAAGGTCGTTCTCAATAGCCTCTCGCGGTTCAATCAGGACAGCCGGATCGAGCACGAGATCGATACGGCGGTGGGCGAGAGGATGGAGAAGCAGCAGCGCGAGTATACCCTCCGCACCAAGATGGATATCATCCGCCAGAAGCTGAAGGAGTTCGACGGTGACGATCCTGACGATAAGTACCGTGAGGCGCTCGAGCATAAGGATAAGTATCCTGATTATGTCTATGACATGATCAAGCAGCAGACCGACCGTCTGAAGACGATCACCCCGGGCTCGCCCGAGGGACAGGTCACCCGGGACTACCTGGATCTGCTGATCCGTCTGCCCTGGAAGGTGTCCTCGCAGGATAACGAGGATCTGTCTCAGGTCAAGAAGATCCTGGATGAGGATCACTATGGTCTGGTCAAACAGAAGGAGCGCATCCTCGAGTATCTCGCGGTCAAAGGGATGACTCGCGCCCTCAAGGCACCCATCCTCTGCCTCTATGGTCCTCCTGGAGTCGGAAAGACCTCGCTGGCAATCTCCGTCGCCAAGGCCCTCGGACGCAAGTTCCAAAAGATTGCGCTGGGCGGTATCAACGATGAGAGCGAGATTCGCGGACACCGCCGCACCTATATCGGCAGTATGCCCGGCCGCATCATCTCGGCGATCGATCGAGCGGGCGTGAATAATCCCGTCATCCTGCTGGATGAGATCGATAAGATCGATGGCGGAGGCTATCATGGCGATCCCGCCTCGGCTCTTCTGGAGGTCCTGGACCCCGAGCAGAATAAGACTTTCGAGGATCACTATCTCGATCTGCCTTTCGACCTGTCCAACGTGTTGTTCATCTGCACGGCGAACGATCTGAGTCGCGTCAATCCTCCGCTCCTGGATCGGCTCGAGCTCATCGAGCTCAACACCTACACTCCCTTCGAGAAGATCAATATCGCCAAGAAGTACCTGATCAAGCTCGAAGAGCAGGAGAACGGTTTGAAGCCGGACATGATCGATTTTACCGACGAGTCGCTCCGCTTCCTCATCGATGGCTATACCATGGAGGCCGGCGTTAGAAATCTGCGCCGTGCCATCTCCACCATCATGCGGAAGTTTGCGGTGAAGCACCTCGAGAATCCGGCCCAGAATCAGCACCTGACTGTCACTCCCGAAGTCATTGTCCAGATGCTCAAGCAACCCATCTTCCACCACACCTCCGCGATGCGGAAGGACCAGGTAGGACTGATCAACGGTCTAGCCTATACGGAAGCCGGGGGCGATGTGCTGAAGATCGAGGTCAACACCTATCCTGGCAACGGTCAGCTCGTCCTGACGGGAAATCTCAAGGACGTTATCAAGGAAGCCTGCCGGACCGCTCTCACCTACGTGCGGTCCCTCACCAACGAGTTGGGCGTGGATCCCAAGTGGTTCAGCAAGAACGATATCCACATCCACTTCCCTGAAGGCGCGGTGCCCAAGGATGGTCCCTCCGCTGGTGTCGCTACCGCCTGCGCTATCATCTCGGCCGTCACCGGTATCCCGGCCAAGTGCGATGTGGCGATGACGGGCGAGGTCGATCTGCGCGGCAACGCGATGCCCATCGGTGGACTCCGCGAGAAGACGCTGGCGGCCGCCCGCGAGAAGATCCGCCTCGTGCTCGTGCCCAAGGAGAACCACAAGGATGTCGAGGAGCTGCCTCAGGAGATCCGCGATCTGCTGCAGATCAAAGAGGTCACCTGTGTCAAGGAAGTTCTGCCCGAGGTCCTGACGGCCGATCCCTTCTCCGCGGCGAGCGTGAAGGCGACGGCGGACCGGACGCGGGTTCCCGCTGAGGATAAGAAGAGATGACGTCCGATTTCTCGAAGGCGGTCTTCGTTACTTCAGCGGCCGACCGGAGAGATTTTCGTTTCGATCGTCCCATCGTGGTCTTCGCTGGTCGCTCCAACGCGGGAAAATCGACGCTGATCAACCTGCTGTGCCGCCAGAAGAACCTGATGAAGACCTCGGCTAAGCCGGGTAAGACGAGACTGGTCAACTACGCGCTCATCGAGGACACCTTCTATCTGGCCGATGTGCCGGGCTACGGTTTCGAGGAGCAGCGCGACTACTTCGAGAAGCTGATGAATGGCTTCTTCGAGGTCAGCGGCAAGAAATTGAAGGGTCTGGTGCTCGTGGTGGATTCGCGTCGCGGCATCCTCGATTCCGATCGGGATATGCTGCGCTATGTAGCGGACCGCAACATCGGTATCCTGATCGTGCTCACTAAGGTCGATAAGCTCAACACGACCGAGCGCAAGGAAGCTATTCAGAGAGTCAGAGAAGAGTATCCGGAAGCCAATGTGGTACCTTCTTCCACCCGGGATAGCAGCCTTCTAGATACGATTAGAAACGAGGTTACTAAACTCGCGAGACGGAAGTGAGAATGAGGGAGCGCTAGCTCCCTTTTCTTTTATGCGAAAAATCTTTAGCCCTGAGGGAATCTTCTCGCGATGATAGCTAGAGAAACTCGGGTAAATACCTAGATAACATTGGTTAAGGGGGCTTATATACATATACATAAGTCTCTAGAAAGAATAAGAATCGTATAATTAAGGCGTTTTGATCAGTGCGAATCAACCTTGAAAGGATCGAGTATGGCATACAATAGCGAAGAGATCGAACGTAAGTGGGAGCACCGGTGGGAAGAGGAGAAGACCTATCGAACCGACATCCACGATTTCTCCAAACCCAAATACTACGTTCTGGATATGTTCCCCTACCCCAGTGGCGCCGGACTGCACGTCGGACACGTCGAAGGCTACTCCGCCACCGATGCGCTGGCCCGCTTCAAGCGAGCCAACGGCTTCAACGTCCTTCACCCTATCGGATTCGATAGCTTCGGACTGCCCGCGGAACAGTACTCCATCAAGAACAACAAGCATCCTGGACCTTTCACGGATGCGAATATCGCCAACTTCATCAGGCAGCTGAAGCGCTGCGGTTTTTCCTACGACTGGGATCGGGTGATCAAGACCTCGGATCCCTCCTATTACAAGTTCACCCAGAAGATCTTCCTGATGATGCTCAAGAAGGGTCTGGCCTTCTATGCGGAGAGACCGGTCAATTACTGCCCTCAGCTCGGTACGGTCCTCGCTAACGAGGAGGTGATCGACGGCAAGTCGGAGCGCGGAGGATACCCAGTCATCCGGGTGCCGATGAAGCAGTGGCTGCTGAAGATCACCGCCTACGCCGACAAGCTGCTAAAGGGTCTCGACACGGTCGACTGGCCCTCCTCCACCGAGCAGATGCAGCGCAACTGGATCGGCCGGAGCCAGGGCGTAGAGGTGACTTTTAAGCTCAGCAGTGGAACTGGCTCCTTCACCGTCTTCACCACCCGGGTAGATACCCTCTACGGCTGCACCTACGTCGTTCTGGCCCCCGAGCATCCTCTCCTCTCCCAGATCGTCACCCCGGAACAGAAGGCGGAAGTCGACGCCTATGTCAGCCAGGCGGTCAATCGTTCCGATCTGGAACGGACGGGATCCGATAAGCCCAAGACCGGAGTCTTCACCGGCGCCTACGCCATCAATCCCATCAACGGAAACAAGGTTCCCGTCTTCGTCGGCGATTACGTCCTGGGTTCCTATGGATCCGGAGCGGTCATGGCGGTGCCGGCTCACGATGAGCGCGACTATCAGTTCGCCCAGCTTCACCACCTGCCCATAATCCAGGTGGTCCGCGGGGGCGATCTGAGCAAAGGCGCGTTTGAAGGCGATGGGGAGCATGTGCTCTCCGGCCCCGCCGATGGTCTCGATAACGCCGGGGCGAAGAAGGCGATCACTGGGCAGCTCATCAAGCTCGGCGCGGGAAAGGTGACGGTCCACTACAAGCTTCGCGATTGGCTCTTCTCCCGCCAGCGCTACTGGGGTGAACCCATCCCCGTTCTCCACGATGTCGAGACGGGAGCGATCGTGCCTCTTCCCGACAAGTATCTGCCCTTGACCCTCCCCGAACTGGATGACTACACCCCCACCGGCGACGGCAAACCCCCGCTGGCTCGCGCCAAAGCCTGGGTCGATGTGACGATCGACGGACACAGGTATGAGCGCGAGACCAATACGATGCCCCAGTGGGCCGGCAGCTGCTGGTATTACGCCCGTTTCATCGACCCTAAGAATCCCGATCAGATCGGCGATCCGAAACTGCTTGAGCACTGGTTGCCCGTCGATATGTATCTGGGCGGAGCTGAGCATGCGGTGCTCCACCTGCTCTACGCTCGCTTCTGGCATCAGTTCCTCTACGATGAGGGCGTGTTCAAATGCCCCGAGCCCTTCGCGAAACTGCGGCACCAGGGCGTGATCCTCGGTCCCGATGGTTCGCGGATGTCGAAATCCAAGGGCAATACGGTCTCGCCGGACGAGGTTATCGCCCAGTACGGCGCCGATGCTCTGAGGCTCTACGAGCTGTTCAAAGGCCCGGTGGAAGTCGGTATGCCCTGGAATCCCCAGGGACCTTCCGGAGCCAGAAAATTCATCGAGCGCGTCTATCGTCTCTATACGGAGGAGCAATTTACTCATCTCTTTACCAAGGGTGACGACGCTCAGCTGGAAGGGATCTACAACCAGACGGTGGCGAAGGTCACCAAGGACTTCGCCGAGATGAAGTTCAATACCGGAATCGCGCAGCTGATGGTTCTGGTCAACGAGCTCTACCGCGCCTCTTCTCTCCCCCTGAAGATCATGGAGGGACTGGCACAGATGATCGCACCCATCTGCCCCCATCTCGGTGAGGAGCTGTGGTCGCTATTGGGCCATCAGGAGATGATCGACTATGTTCCCTGGCCCAAAGCGGATACCTCGAAGCTGGGATCGGAGAAAGCTCTCTACATCATCCAGGTGAACGGCAAGCTCCGCGCGCGGATCGAGTGGGAGAAGGACGCCTCGGAGGAGAGCCTCAAGAAGCTTCAGGACCTCGCTCTGGAGAACGAGTCGGTCAAGAAGGCGACGGGCGGAAAGAACGTAGTGAAGATCATCGTGGTGAAGAATCGAATCGTCAATATCGTCGCTCGCTAATCACAAGGAGGCCATATGGACCGGATAGCCTATCTTTCTTCAGAGCTCCATCTGCGGCCGAGCGATGTGAAGGGGGCCCTCGCGCTCATGGATGAGGGCGCGACGATCCCTTTCATCGCTCGCTATCGCCGCGAGCGGACTGGGGATATGTCGGATGAGACTCTCCGCAAGCTCGCCGATGTCGATTCGGCTTTCCAATCCTTGGAGAGCCGGCGGAAGACGATCCTGGAGAGCCTCGCGAAACAGAATATCTCCGATCCGGGGCTGCTCGCAGCAGTCGCGGCGGCCGACACCCTCGCCAGTTTGGAAGACATCTATCGACCCTACCGCCCCAAACGTGAGACCCGAGCTTCCAGAGCGCAAGCTAAAGGGCTGGACAAGCTTTTGGACTACATCTTTTCTGACCGGACCAACGATTATCGCAAGGAGGCGGAACGCTTTGTCTGTTCCGAGTATAAGACGGCGCAGGATTGCATTCAGGGAGCCCTAGATATCTGGGCAGAACGGATTGCAGACCGGGCGGTCAATCGCCGGATGGTGCGGGATATCCTCGGAAGGAAAGGGTCGATTGAAGTCACACTGGTCAAGGACGCTCCTCTGAACACCTTCGATAGCTATGACGGGATGCGGATCAGCCTGTATCGGATCCAACCTCATCAGGTTCTCGCTATCAACCGCGGCGTGAAGGAGAAGTGCTTGCGGATCGCCTTCACCTTCCCCGAGACGGAGATCGAGAGCGCCATAGAACGGATGGAGAAGCCAGCCGGGTTCCAATTCCCCGCCCTCCTTTCCGCCACGGTGAAGGACAGCTGCGAGCGATTGCTCTTCCCCTCGGTGGAGAAGGAGACCTTCAATGACCTGCTCGATCGAGCTAAGGACAGCTCGCTGGGTATCTTTGCCAAGGGTGTGAAGGAGGTGCTTCTCGCTCCTCCCCTGAAGCCTCAGACCGTACTGGGCTTCGATCCCGGCTACGCCCACGGCTGCAAGATCGCGGTTATCGACCAGACGGGTAAGGTCCTGGATACGGCGGTCGTCTTCCCGACGATTCCGAATGATAAGAAGATCGCGGAAGCCGATAGAAAAGTCAGCGATCTAATCGCTAAATATAAAGTTGGCACGATCGCCCTAGGCAATGGAACCGCCTCGCGCGAGAGCTTCGATTTTCTCTCCCAGCTGATCAGGGATCATGGTTTTAATACCTCCATCTGCATCGTCAGCGAGGCGGGTGCTTCCGTCTACTCAGCGACGGAACTGGCGGTCAAGGAATTCCCCGATTTCGATATCAACCTGCGTTCTGCCGTCTCGATCGCGCGGAGGTTGCTCGACCCGCTGGCGGAATTGGTCAAGATTCCCCCAGAGAGTCTGGGAGTCGGCCAGTATCAGCACGACCTGGACGAGAAGAAGCTTCAGAATTCTCTCGCTGCGGTGGTCGAGGACTGCGTCTCAGCGGTGGGAGTCGACCTGAATACCGCTTCCCCTACGCTCCTCTCCCACGTCTCGGGCCTCAACAGCCGATCGGCTAAGTCCCTGGTCGACTATCGGGAGAAGAACGGAGCTTTCACCTCCCGCCAGGAGCTTTCAAAGGTGAAGAATATCGGACCGAAAGCGCTCCAGAACGCCGCTGGATTCCTGCGCATCAAGGGCAGTGAACCTCTAGATGATACCTTCATCCATCCGGAATCCTACACGGTAGCTCGGCGCGCCATGAAGCTTTTGCATATCTCCGACTCTCAGAGTGCGCAGCAGTTCCTCAAGAGCGAGGATAAAGAGAGCATGCAGCAGGCCTGCCACGAGTTAGGGACCGACATCTTTACTCTCCAACAGATCATCTCCGAGCTAGCTGTCCCCCACCGCGATCCGCGCGGTGAGTTTAAACCTCCCGTCTTCGATTCCCGCATCAGAGACATCAAGGATCTGAAGGAGGGGATGATCCTGGAGGGCACGGTACGGAATATCGTCGCCTACGGAGCGTACGTCGACCTCGGCCTTCATAAGGATGGCATGATCCACATCTCCGAGATCAGCACGCGCCGCCTCTCCTCGCCCTCGGAAGTCCTCGCAATCGGACAGGTGGTCAAGGTGATGGTCATCGGGGTCGATCTGGCGCGGAATCGCATCTCGCTCTCCTTAAAGAGAGTACCGGAGACAGATAAATGACTCCCCAGTCTAAAGAAAAACCGGCATTCCTATCGATGTTCAGCGATGGGACGCTCAAGGTTTCGGTGAATCTGCAGGCCGCCCGCGATATCGCCATCTGCTGCCTGAAGGAGCACGAGGTCTTCGATCCTTTCAGTCCCCGCTTCTACGAATTCTTCAAAGAGGATATCACCGCCAGCCTGAACGATCAGGTGATCGTCATCCGCTGCCAGCTCAAACTCTCTCCCTTTTCCGACGACAAACTGATCGGAGCCTCGATCGCTCCCGATATCCTATCGGCTCTGACTCAGATGTTTCAAAATGTTCGTTACCGGGTAGAATTGACCTATAGGAGAGTAAACTGATGATCAGCGATAAGGCCAAAAATGCCATTCTCACCCTTTCGGACGATCTCGACACCGCTCTATCCCTCTCGCAATCGCTCGATGAATTCCTCCAGGAGGGATTGATGGATATCGATTCCGACCAGCTGGATAGCGAAGCGGCTTTCCTGCATATTGAAAGGGAAGACTACTATCGGGACCGCCTTCTGCTAGAGCTAGGATGCGACGAGAAGCAGATGCGAAAACTAGCCCGAAACCGCCGGCTGGTCGTCAAGGAGCTAGCTGGTCAAGACTATGCGGATCGTCCTTTCATCCGGGCTCTGCAGGGTGTATCGATCGATCAGCGGGAATATCACCTCTATCCCCTCGAGTTTCAGCCCCTGGAATCTTTTTTGCTGACAGATGTGAATTCATCCCTGGAAAATGGTCATTTTTCCACCGAAACAACTCTAGGCTACTTCTTAGATAAACAGATATTTCCTGCTCTGAGAAGAGGTCGGCGCATCTGGATGAGTGGCACCCCCTACGAATTCGCGACCATGGACCCCTTCATCGAAGAAGCGCATGGAAAAGTGCTGACTCTCGGGTTGGGGATGGGGTACTTTGCGACCGAATCCCTCAGGAAGAAGGAAGTCACCTCAGTCACTGCCATCGATAACTCGAGCGAGGTGATCGCCCTCTTTCAGAAACAGATCGAACCGCGGATCGGATTGCCGCGCCGGGTGCAGATCATCCAGGGCGACGCTTGGGAATATCTCCAGTTGCACGGCCGTGAATTCGACTATATCTTCGCAGACCTTTGGCACGATGAGATCGATGGTACCCCGATGCTGATCAAGCTGGAGCAGATGGGGAGGACGATCGACCGAGAGATAAAATGCTGGATCGCCCCCACTATGTTGACCTTCATCCGAGAAAATGCGATTCAAGCTCTAACCCTCCTTGCGACTGGGGAAACGCCGGAACCGATCGATGGCCCCCTCGTCGCCAAGCTTTTCAACCTGTACGCCAAGGAGGATTTCACCGCTCCAGACGACGTTTATAAAGCTCTCCAAGACTCCTCTTTAACCGGGATATTAGCGTCTCTTTAACCTCTTCTCCTTATGATAAAATATAGAGTTGCCTGACTAGGCTGGGGGTTGAACTTATGAATTTTCCAAGACCGACTAAGCATATTCTGCGGGTACGCACTTTCATAACCGTCTATGGCGCATTAGCTCTGTTGGATGCGGGACTGGATATCGACGGGAAAGAATTCTTTGAGCGGATGTTCTCCTGCGACTGCCTATCCGAAGGCTTAAAGGGAATACCCCCGGTAGACTGGGATAGTGTCGACCCCGATTCGAAAGCCGTTGGCATCAAGGCCATAACTCACCGCGAAGAGATCGAGAAGGAGCTCAGCGCCTTTCTCGATGGATGGCTCTTCTCGCGCCTTCCCCTCGTCACGCAAGCGATCATGCTAGTCGCTTACTCGGAGGCGGTCCTAGTCAAATGCACCCCTAAACAGGTGGCGATCAATGAGGCCTTAATCATCCTGAAGCAATTCGGCTCCGAGACCGAAACTAAGTATGTCAACGCCGTTCTCGAGCAGGCCATCTCCAAAGGATTGAATATCCCCACCGACTACAAGGGTCCCGGAAAGGTCCATATTACCAAGGCGGATCTTCTTCCCGATAGATCGGAATTAGAGGCTATCGCTAAAGGTCTAGCAACCCCGGTTGCTCCCACCCTCCCCGACGACAAGGAGAACTGAGATGGAGTTCGGATCTCAGGTTCTCACCGTCGGTGAAATCTCGAAGATCATCAGCGAAAACCTCCAGGGAGAAAGATTTCAGGGAATCTTGGTCAGGGGCGAGATCACAGCTAAGAAATACTCCAATGGTCACATCTATATGGATGTGAAGGACCCTAACGATGCGGAAGAAAATAGCAGTTTTGCGCGCGCGCAGCTGCGGTTCATCATCTGGCGTTCCCGAGTTCCATATATCCGGGAACAGTTTAATGTCGGCGATGTGATCACCGCTTTCGGCAGTTTGAACTACTATGCGCCTTCCGGGTCGGTCAGCTTAGTCGTATCCAATCTTCATGTCGACACTTCTGGAGAAGGAAAAGCACTTCTAGCCAAGAAGCGACTCTTAGAGAAGCTGGATAAAATGGGACTCCTTTCCCCCGAGGTCAAAAAGGCAATTCCCCGCTTCGTCAAGAGACTAGCGATCGTCTCGTCCCAAGAGGCTGCCGGCTATCAGGATATTCTTAACACCTTAGCGCGCCGCTTCCCCTGCGAGGAGGTCAAGCTCTTTCCGGCGACCGTGCAGGGCGAATCCGCCCCCGCTTCGATCTGCAACGCGCTCTATGCAGCCTATTCTTGGGCCCCGGATGCGCTCATCATCGGTCGCGGTGGCGGATCGAAAACCGATCTGAGCTGTTTCGATGATGAACGGGTGGCCATGGCGATCAAGGACCGAAACTGCCCGATCATCACCGCCATCGGACACTCGATCGATGTCTCGGTGGTAGATCGCATGGCCGACTGCTGTGCCATCACGCCGACCGACGCCGCCAATAAGATCAACCCTTCCCTGGCAGAGCTCCAGGAGGAAGTCGGTCAGCTATCCTCGATGCTCCGTGGCCGCATCGAGAACAGTATCTCGACTGAGCGAATCGCCATCATGGATATGCGGGCGAGATTGACGAGCCTGATGCCGGCGACGCGGATATCTCATATGAAGGCCGAAGTCAGCACGCTGAGAGGACAGCTGGCTTCCCTGATCAGCCGGTCCTTCGATCAGAGCGCTAACTTCATCGCAACCAGCCGCTCGAATATCGCTAATCTGCTATCTAACGCAGTAGATACTAAGAAGTTTGCTGCTCGATCCTATCGGCAGACCATCTCTCTGAAGTTAAAAGGCGATCTGAGTGCGGCGACCGACCGTCTGAATTCGTATAAAGGCCTTCTAGCTTCACTGAGTGTCGAGAAGAATCTGTCTCGCGGATATGCCTTGGTTTTAGATCAAGAGGGCCACGTCATGAAAGGCTCCGAGCTAAAAGAGAATCAGGATGTCGAGGTGAGGATGTCGAATATCCAGGCTGAAGCTACAATCAAGAGGGTTAGCCCTAGGAAAGGAATGTGAATATGGCAGTGAAAAAAACTTCTCAGGAAATGACTTTTGCTCAGATGGAAGCCCGAATCAAAGAGATAATCAATACTCTCTCCAATTCCGATATCGGTTTGGATGAGCAGGTAAAACTCGGCGAGGAGGGAAGTGCGATACTCGACCAGATGTCTAAGAAGCTGGATGAGCTAGAGAAGAAAGCGAACTCTATCATCAAGACAGACTCAGCGGAAAAGTAAAATGCTCGCATCCCTGACTATCAAGAATTTCATCATCATCGCTCAGACCCAGATTTCTTTTCAGGCGGGTTTAAATGCTCTAGTCGGTGAGACGGGAGCGGGAAAATCAGTTCTCATCAGCGCTTTGAGTGCCGTTTGTGGTTTTAAGATTCCGACTAATCCTTACAAGGATCCTAACAGTAAGGTCTTTATCGAGGCGGTTTTTACCGTCTCCTCAAAGCTGAAAGAAAGATGTGAGAAGATTGCGGACTTCTTAGATGAGGATCAGATCCTTATTCTGTCGCTCTCGATCTCGCCCAAGGGCACAGTAACCCGCCGGATAAATGGTCAGACTGTCACCAATACGACCCTGAAGGAGATTTCACCCTATCTAGTCGATATCCATTCCCAGAGAGATACTAATTCCCTATATAACCCGAATAATCAGCTCGAAGCTCTCGATGATTTTGGCGATGAAAACCATAAGGCGATATTAGGGGAATACCGTAATAACTACCAGAGATGGCAGGATTGCCAGAAAAAGATTGCCGCCATCAAGAATAACCTGGCAACCGAGGATCTAGAATACCTGGACTTTAAGATCTCCGAGATCGAGAATGCCCAGCTTCATCCTGGGGAGATCGAAGAGATAGAGGCCAGACTAGATGAACTGGCCTCGAAGGAAAAGATCCACCACGCCTTGGCGATCCTGGATCAAGCTTCGAATCCTTTTCTAGAGGCCTCCCAATCGCTCTCCTCGGCTCTAGCCGAATTTAAAGGCACCGGTGGTGCCACCGAGGATACGGCAAATAAAGCCTTGGCGGAACTGTCAGATCTAGCCAAAGACCTAGAGGATTTGGCGCTCGCGAATGAAGACGATGATGATCCCGGGCTCTTGGATCGACTCAACGATAGACTATTCAATCTGGAGAAGCTCAGGAAACGCTATGGGAGAAGCACCGCGGACATCCTTAAAGCTAAAGATGATTTAGAGTCTAAGAGAGCGGATTACGATGCGGCGATGAATTCGCTCGATGCCTTGAATAAAGAGGTGTCAAGCTTGCAGAAGAAAGCCCTCGATTCAGCAAGAAAGCTGAGTGAAAGTAGATTTAGGATAGCAAGACTTCTTGAACAATCCATCTCAGCTAACATGTTTGAACTCGGTTTACCGAAATCCGCTTTTAAAGTACTGCTCACCCCAGTTGAGAAACTTGGGGAAAACGGCTTAGACCACGCAGAATTCACCGTAGATCTCAACGGAAAGAAAGAATATGTTCCGCTCAGAAAAGCGGCTTCGGGTGGCGAATCTTCACGCATCATGCTCTCTTTAAAGTGCTGCTTAGTAAAGAGTAATCCCGTGGACCTGGTAGTCTTCGATGAGATCGATACCGGTATATCGGGTAATATCGCCTTCCAGACAGGCAAGAAACTTTTTAGGCTTTCACGGTCCATCCAGACTCTATGCATCACTCACCTCCCCCAAGTCTGCTGTTTCGCCGATATCGCCTTCTTGGTCACGAAGGAGAAAGGGGATGATGGGATAGCCACGGCTAGAGTAAAGACGCTAGCGGATCAGGACATCACCGAAGGTATCAGTCTGTTGCTCTCCGGGGATGTAGTCAATAAGACCGCTCGTGAAGCGAGTCTCGACCTCTATAAGCAAGCCCAGAAAGCCAAGGAGTCAGCAGCTTGAAACTTATTATTCACATCGATCTCAATGCCTTCTTTGCTCAAGTGGAAATAAACCGGCACCCCGAGTACCAAAAGAAACCGCTAGCGGTGGGAGGGGGAATCAGGGGTGTAGTCGCTACCTGCTCCTACGAAGCGAGAAAATTCGGTGTCAGATCGGGGATGAATATCTACGATGCGATAAAGCTGTGCCCTGATCTCATCCTCCTTCCCGGCGACTATGGAGAATATCGGAAGCAATCAAACCGCTTTTTCTCGGCCGTCGTCAAAACGATACCCACGATCGAGATGGCGTCGATCGATGAGTGTTATGGGGATGCGACCGATTATCTTCAGGATGTAGAAACTGATCGCCCCACGCTGCACGATAGGCTCTTCGATCTTCAGCTTTCACTCTATAGAGAAACGGGACTCAAATGTTCGATCGGGTTGGGACATACACGCTTTATGGCCAAGATGGGGTCCGATTATAAGAAGCCGCTAGGAATAACCATTCTGCTGGATCCGGTGGATTGGAAGACGAAGATCTGGCCCTTAGATATCGGCAAGATGTACGGGATCGGCTCCAAAACAGCCCCACGGTTGAAGGAGCTCGGGATCAAAACTATCGGGGATCTCGCTACCGGTTCCATCCCTGGATCCAAAGAGATTCTCGGAAGCGAATTCGAATACCTCGTCGCACTAGCGAATGGGTTCGGCAGCGATGTGGTCTCTACGGAATCGAGGATCAGAAAGAGCTGCGGAACGGATGTCACCCTTCCGACTGATACAACCGACTACGATGAGATAAGAAATAGAATGCGGGAATGCGCTCTGGAGGTGGCTCAAACCATAGCGAAGGATGGACTCGAATCTCGAACCATCTGCATCAAGCTCCGGAATAGCGACTTTAAGACCAACACGAAGCGAATGACCTTCTCAACCTACTCCAACTCGGAGACCGATATCATCTACCGCGCACTTACCATCCTGGATTCCTTCTACCGAGGAGAGCCGATCCGTCTCCTTGGTGTAGCCGCCGAAGATCTAAAACCTGTAGGTGATGCCGCAATCGATCTCCGCATACCCATAAATAAAGCCAGTCGAGGATAAAAGGAATGGACCTGAAACAACTGGAAAGTGATTTCCTCTCCGAGATCGTCGCTGAGAAGGGAGATAGTAAACCTACTATCGAGGCTTATAAGACCGATCTGGATCAATTTATTGAAAGAGTTCAGAACGAGGAGAAAAAAGAGCTGACCCCCACTGATGTTGATGATTTCATCTCGGCTTTAAGCGAGGCGGGAGCAAAAGAAAGCACAATTAGGCGAAAAGAAGTTGTAATTTCTTGTTTTTATCGTTATCTCCTTATTCAAGGCTTTGCAACAAAGCCATTAAAGCACATGGATTTCCCCCGGGAGATGCGCCTGCTTCCCGATTCGCTCAGCCCCGAGCAAATCCAATCCATCATCGATTCGCTCCAGGGTGATTCCCCCTTCATCTTCCGCGATCGAACGATGGTGGCCCTAACCTTTTCCTGCGGTCTGCGCTGCTCTGAGCTGATCGGTCTAAAGACGGATAGCCTCGATCTGGATGCCGCCTTTTTAAAGGTGCACGGCAAAGGCGATAAGGAGAGGATCGTGCCTCTTTCAGAAGAGCTGGTCGCGAACCTCAGAGAATGGTTAGAAGTTCGAAAGAAGTTGAACCCGCGATGCAACTCGCTCTTCATCGGTCGCGGTGGTAAAGGGTTGACGCGACAGCGATTTAACGAGATCCTCAAAGTCGCTTCGATCCACGGCCTAGGTAGAAGTATCAACCCGCATAAGCTTCGCCACAGTTTCGCAACTGCTCTCATGGATGCGGGCGCCCCCTTGAGGGAGGTCCAGGAACTGTTGGGGCACGAGAGGATCGAAACGACCCAGATCTACACCCACATCTCCAAAAAGACCGCCCGAGATCGCTATGATGCGATTGTCGGAGAAGGATTAAATACGAGGGTAAAGGTATAATTAGAAAGGTTTTGGAGGCAAGTATGCATTACGTAAAATTCCCCAGAGTGTTTGTCATCGTCTGCGATTCCCTCGGTATCGGCGCGGCACCCGATGCCGATAGGTATGCCGATTCAGGTGCGGATACGCTCGGACACTGTGCCCGGGCCTGCGGTCACTTGGATCTCCCGGCACTGAACAGCATCGGTATGGGCGATATAAATCCCTTCCTCGGGTCTTCTATAACTCCCCACCAACACTCCTTCTCAGCAAGACTTCAGGAAGCTAGCGTATCTAAGGACACCTTGACGGGTCACTGGGAGATGATGGGCATCGTCACTGATCACCCTTTCAAGCTTTTTACCCATGAGGGTTTTCCGAAATCCCTTAAGGACGAATTCGCCCAGCAGGTCAAAGTTCCCGTCAAATATCTTGCCTCCTACTCTGGAACTCAAGCAATCCACGATTATGGGCAGTGGGCGCTAGAGAATAAAGGACTGATCGTCTATACCTCTGGTGACAGTGTATTCCAGATTGCCGCTCACGAAGAGGTGATTCCCGCGGAGAAGCTTTACGAATACTGCCGGATTGCCCGAAAGCTTTGCGACCTTCCTGAATATCACCTAGGACGTGTCATTGCCCGTCCCTTCATCGGCGAGACCCCGGATACTTTCCATCGGGTTATGGCAGATCGGCGCGATCTCTCTCACACCCCAACCAAACACACCTACATGTCCCTGCTGGCTGAGGCTGGCTACACCACCTACTGCATCGGAAAAACCTGCGATATCTTCTCGATGGTGGGAGTGACTAAAGGGGAGCACACTACTTCAAACGCGGATGGCATGGAGAAGACCATCCAGCAGGTGGTAGATGGCAAATGGGGCGGCTTATGTTTCACCAACCTGGTCGCTTTCGATTCGGAATACGGACATCGTCGGGATCCCATCGGATACGGAAAATGCCTGGAGGAGTTCGATTCCTACCTGTATAAGATGATGTTGGCGATGCATCAGGATGACCTGTTGATCATTACTGGCGACCATGGCAATGATCCCACTTTCCAGGGGACCGACCACACCCGTGAGTATGTTCCTTTCCTGGCCTATTCCAAGTCCTTCAAGCACGGAAGAAAATTAGCTGATAGGCACACCTTTGCCGATCTAGGAAGGACGATCTTTGCTAATTTTGGTATGACCAAAGTAGACGACTTAGCTGGTGACCCTATCACCGAGCTACTAGAACAGGAGATATGAAAAAGAGATTAACGGGACTTCTTTCAGCTCTTTCCCTTCTTTCCGTTTCGATGACCTCCAGCTGTTTTATCAGTAACGGGATAAGTGTTTCAGCCTACGTTCAATGCGCTCTCGCCGCTGGTGCTTTTTCTTCATCTTCTTTCGATTCGTTCCAATTACCTCGAGAGATTCCTTCAATCAATTCCGATATCGCCATCGTACCCGTGAAGGAAGGATTGGCCGCAATCGAAAATGGCTGGGATTTTAAATTTGAAATAACTAGCCAAATCGGGCTCTTTACCATTACCGGAATAAATGGAGAGGAATTAAAGGAGATCGATAGTACTAGCAAAATACTAATTCCCCCACTCTATGAATCGGAACGAGAATTCATACTAGAGAACTCCATGATCAAGGAAGATAACTTGATTGAAGTAAACGCATATCGAACTCTGATTGAAAGTATTAGCAGCGGGACTTACGACGGGCAAAGTATTCAAGGGGCCGTTCTATCTGAGCCTTATTTAACTATCGCCATCGGTGATGATAAGGCTAAAGATCTAAAGCCAATAAGCACGGAAGTAGATCAAGTGGAATATGGAGTCTTTTTCTCTTCTCAATTTAGCAATACCCAAAGATCGAAAGATGTACTGAAAGAAATTAAAAGCACCCTATTAGATTTAGCATCACGCGGTGGAAACCAGACTATTAAATACCTAAAGAGATTAGACGAAGAAATCTGTATAGAAAGATTCGGTGCTTCAGCTAGTATGATCCAAAGCTTGTTTTTAACCAAAACAGGAGATTGGTTTGAAAACCAGAATAGAGTTGGAATTAAGGGGTAATGCTAGTAAAGCGGTAGTACTAATTATTTACTAGTGCGAAGAAACTGGCAGTAATTTATAGTAGTAGTCAAATAGTAGAAAAGAAGTCTTTAGATAGTATTTGATCAGAGAAACTTTAAAACTAATTTGATACTAAATAGTATTACTCTAGTATCAAATTAGTAGACAATAATATTAGGCGTCAATAAAGTCTAATCTTACCCATCTAAGCAAGGTGTTTTAAGCGAATTTAACATAATATATATTATGCGAAGTAATAAATTTGATAAATCTCTGCTTGTTTAACAAGTGGTTCATACAAGTTTTAAATATACTAGTACTAAATAAGTATCAAAATAGTATTAAAAAACTTGCTCAAAAATATCCAGTTAAATAGCAACAATAAAGTACTATTTTAAAACTAAGTTTTATAAGTGAAAATATATTAACTTTAATGCCTTAGTTTTATTTTGGTACTAATTAAATACTAACAAAGCAAATATCAAATAAGAGAATCTGAAACAACCTAATTCACTAAAACTTATTTAATACTGTTCAAGAGCCAAAGGGTTACCGAACTAGCATGCTTAGCAGCCAACTCAACAAACTCTTCATAGTTCATCCTATTTCCTTCTTTCCGCGTATCATCAGAAATAGAACGAATTACCGCAAAGGGCACGTGGAGAAGATTGGCTACCATACCTACTGTTGCGCCTTCCATATCCACAGCTAGTGGGTGACCAAAGTATTCAATCATCTTTTCCGGCATATTCTTCTTCGTCACAAATGAATCGCCAGAGATCATAGAACCTATCTTAATCTGCAGCTCTCTTTGAGACTGTAGATCTTTAGCTGCTTCCCGGAACTCTTTCCCCGCTTCAAACCAAAGCGGTTGTTCATCCATCATTCCATAAGGAAGATTGAAAGCCGTCAGATCGACATCGTGAAAAGCGACCTTATCGGCAAAAACCACGGTTAAGGGAGTTGCCTCATCGCTGAGCGAACCAGCCACTCCCGAATTGATTATGGCTTTAACCTTGCAGCAGGAAGCAATCTTGCCCAAGATAAAAGCCGTTCCGACCTTACCTACATACCCCGTAAAAGCGAATGCCAAGCCGGAAGGAATAGGAAAAACGGTTCCAGCCACGCCACCGATGGTAGCCGGTTCCCCCGCTTGAACCTTGTTGATCAGCGCTTCATACTCCTCTTTCAAAGCGCAGAGAACCAAAACATATTCCATTTTCTCACTGCCCATTTTTAATTCTCCGTATCTTTAATATTGGCCTTGACCCAATTAGCGACATCTCGATCACTGATAGAAGTCTTTAAGCAACCCTGGTAAAGCTCGTCGATATTAACATTCTTCCGTTCCTCTTTAGTGAAGATGTGAACGACCACGGAGCCAGCATCGACCAGGATCCACGAAGAACCCTTCTTACCCTCGACGTGGTTGATCGGGAACTTCTCCTTCTCTAAGACTTCCTGAGCCGAGAATGATAAACCAGTGGCTCTCTTGTCTGAACCGGCGGAAGTCACAATCACATATTCGACTATCGGAGATCGCTTGGAGACATTGTAGACGACCGTATCCTCCCCACGATCAGAGGCTAGAGTAAGGGCCACATCCAAAACCGCGTGCTTCCTAACGCCACCCTTAGGGTAGATAACCTTAATTTCACTTTTCTTAGTCATAACTCTTTAAACCTTTCTTCAGTTCAGATACGCTTCGATACAGGATTGAGTCAGAGGATCAGCCACCTCACCCGAATTCTGCGATTGAATAAAATCGATATTGTGCCGCAGTTCAGCCTTGAATCCGATCTCGATGTCCTGCTTACAGAGTCTGATGAAGCTATCGGAATCCCACCCGCGCCGCGGGTCGAGCTTATCCGCACAGTAGACGATCATATCGAGCTTAGACATCCGGCCTGAACCCGTCGTATGAAATTCGATAGCGTGTAGGATCTCCTCATCTTTGATCTTGAATCGGGTCCGACTCAGATAGGCACCCAAGAATTGGTGCCAACTCCAGGGGGACATAAAAGCATACTCAGGGAAGACGCGCTTCATCGTGTCGCGCCCCTCATCCGTTTTAGCATACAACTTCGCCACGTCGTGAAGATACCCCGCCAAATAGGCTTTCCACGGCTCCACATTATTCTTCTGAGCCATCTCATATGATAACTGAGCTACACTCAAAGCATGTTGATATCTCTTGAGATCATAGAGAGAAACAACTTTATCAACCGAGTAAAACTGATTCTTGATTACCGTATCGATTACACACTTGGGTGCATCTAGAGACGAAAGGGACCGGATATCCGCCTGGTTGTAGGGTGAGACATCTGTATTGATGATAACCTCGATGCCATGTCCCAACAGCACCTCTTTCATATCATCATCAGCATTAGTCAGGATCGACACCACGCGATAGAGTTTCTTCACTTTGGGATGGGAGATGATGGCGCCGAGTGATTCAACTTCCTTCGGATTGACCAGCAGGATCTTCTTATCACCAAAGACCGGTTGCCTCGTCAGATTATCGATGATCTCCCGCGCTGTCTTGCAACGCTCCTTAGCCGCGATCTCCACATTCGGATAATCGCCAAAAACCTCATGAATCAACTTTTCCCTAACTTTGAAAGGCGCTACATCAATGCGTTTGCAGGAAGCAATCGGATATATCAGCGCCGATGAAGCATCAAAGAAGAGCAGACCAAACCGCAAGCACTCCAGGTCGGAAGAGCAGGGAGGATCGAATTCAGACAAGAAAACGATAGGATGATTTTCCATCGACTTTATCGCTCACTGATAGAAGATCACATCGACGCCCTTGGGAACGAAGAAATCGAAACTCTGCCCAGCCCCGACCAACCTAAGCCTTCCAAAACCGACGATCGAGATCACATGCTCCTGATTATCGGCCGGCACCTCGATATGCTTGCTCTCGAGCGCATCAGCATCGCGAATAGTCTGAGAGATAGGATAGATCTTGGAATTTTGGACCAACGCAGTAAATTCATCTCCAGCGTGAACCGCAGGGATCCTCTTGATCTCGACATCGGAAGAGAAATAGAACTCGATCTGGTCACGGGGACCCGCGGTCTGAAGCAGGAACGACAGACCACCGAGCGCCAAGCCCTCATTGGGCTTCAACTTGAAGGGACGGTTGGCAACCTTGGTCCGTGGCAGGATGTATTTCAGAGTCCGCCGGTCGATCTGATTGGCGAGACTGGAGGAGAGGAAGACACCCGGAGTATCGTAGAGGGTGGAAGAACCATCGAGAGGTATGGCGGTAACAATCAGTTCATCATCGGGGGTACCCAGGTTTTCCCTCGTGATTGCCCTATCAGTTGAATTGGTATAGAACTTCAGGAAATTATTGACGAGAGTCGACTTACCAACCCTCAATGAGCCGATAAGATACACATCAGTTCCATCGCGCTTTTCATCCAGGAAATCCCTCAGGTGAGCCATCGCGGAATCGTCATCCATCGAGGTCATATAGATACCCACGGGATCGATTCCCTGCATCTTGAGGCGGAAATTGACTCCCTCTTTCAGCTCCGCGACCGACACGTTGGAGGGAAGCAGGTCGACCTTGTTGATCAGGGCGACCACACGGCCCTTCGCGATCATGGAAGAGAGGCTGGGAACAGCCGAAGAGTCGAGCGAAAAAGCATCGAGAACGTAGCAGAAGAGGGCATGGTCAGCCAGTCCCTTCTCGATCATGTGCGAATAGGCGGGAGTGATCGTCTGCGAGGAGGTATCACCGGGATTACGGAGCTTAAAGCAACGATCGCAGAGTCCCTCGTCGTTCTTGCTCCGAGCCGGACTCACATAGCCCGGCTCATAGCGATCCAAGCTCTGCAGCGTAGTGCCACAGCCATAGCAGCGGCGCAGTTTAATCTCCGCCGTCATACCCGAAACCTTCTTATACGAGGAATGCATATCTCTCTCCCTTCTTTGCGTTCAGATCTTCAGACCCAGCAAGCCCCGACGCTCCCAAGATCGCCGAAACGGCCTCTCCAGGAGACGATTGAGCCTAGTCGCAGCCTGATCATAGTCGACTACCGGTTTGACCAGTACAAAGAATATCTTATTCCATTTAGCGCACAGTCTATCAGTAATCAGCTGGTCACCCGCGAGGCAGACAGCCCTAGGGTCCAATTTTTTGGCCTCTATGACCGCCCTCAACGCCCCAGGGGCGGGCTTGAAAGCTTCGGTAATGAGCCACTTAGCTCCCAGGGCCTTCTGAAACGCCTCACCGCGCTGGATATTTCGACTGTTGGTAAGGATACCTAAAGTGAGCCCTGCCTCCCGCGCCTGAACGCCAATCCTCCTCACCCGTTCCGTGGGTGATTCCGTCTGCGGGGGGACCAAAGTATTGTCGATATCGAAGAAGAGATAGCGGATCCCCGCCCGATAGAGCAGCCCGTAGTCCGCTCCCAAAAGGTCATCGCAGTGAAAATCGGTGCGATCCTTCATCACTTCGTATCCTTGAGTTCTTCGTCGATCATGTCGAAGAGGGTACCCTGCTTGGGCGAGCCGTCAGAGGTGGCCCGCACGGGCTTCGGGGCGGCTTTCGCAGCGACATGCACCGGAGTTGAAGAGGTGATGGGCGTGCCGCTCTCGTGCACACCCACGATGGACACGTTGGGCTTGAGGTCGACATTCTCGTTTCTGAGCATCACGCCGATATTCGAAGTAGCCATCCCGGAGATGTCCAGTGCGACCGACCCATCGGTACAGGCTAAGAGGAAGAGATTCTCGCCCTTCTTCAACGGTTCGACCCCCACCACATCGGTTCGATTGGACTTGGGGATCGTGATGGCCTGAGTCTTGGCGGCGAGGCGCTCGGTCTCGGGGATATTCTCGGTCGAGATTACCGTGACCTTGCGCTTGCTGGTCACCACCAGGACCCGAGTTTCCTCCCCGCCGGGTACCACCGTCATCAGAGCCATGTCGACAGGCTTAGCCGGCAGATTCATCGCCTTGACGCCGCCGGCCTTGATACCGACTAGCGGGATATCGGTCTCGGGGAAGCGATTGACGAAACCGTCCTGCGACCAGACGATCACCGAGCTGTCACCGGCGCCGAGCTTGGCATCGACCACCGCATCGTCGCTACCGAGCGACATTGCTTTCAGAGGACGCGAGGTGATCTTCGCGAGGTTCAGCTCATCCAGGCAGGAACGCTTCATCCGTCCCTTTTTGGAGAGCAGGATGATATTCAAACCCCTAGGCAGCTGGGAGACCGCGAAGGCAGCGATGATCTTCTCGGAAGCCGCAGTCGAAACCATGGTCGAGATGTGCTTGCCCTCCTCCTTCCACTTGCCTTCCGGAATCTGCCAGACCGGCACCACAAAGTAGTTGCCCAGACTGGTGAAGCCCAGGATGTCGTCATGGGTGGAGCAGACCCGGTTGAGCACCAACCGATCCCCCACCTTCAATCCGGGCAGGTCGGCAACCGCGTCACCGCTGCCGGTCGAGCTCTGGAAAGAGCGGGCGTTGGTCCGCTTGAGGTAGCCGTCATAGGTCAGAACGACCCGAACGTCCTCCCGCGCGATCAAGCTCTTCTGATCGACGGCTTTCACCTGCATCGGAGCCGCGAGGATCTCCGTCCTCCGGGGCAGCGCGAGGACCTTATCGGCCTCCGCGAGCTCGGTCGCGATCACGCTGTCGAGCACCGCCCGCGAGCCGAGGATCTTCTCCAGCCTCGCGATGTCGCTCTGCAGACTCTTCTGCTCATCCTGCAGGGCCGTGATATCGATCCTGGTCAGAGAGTAGAGCCGCATGTTGCCGATGGCATCCGCCTGGTTCTCCGTAAAGCCGAACCGGCTCATCAGGTTCGTCTTCGCCTCGCTCCGCGAGCTGGCGGCCCGGATGACCTTGATCACCTGGTCGATGATCGAGGAGGCCTTCAGCAGACCTTGGACGATCTCCAGCCTGGCGTTGGCCTTATTCAGCTCGAAGTGCGAGCGCCGGGTGACGACGATCTCGCGGTGGGCCAGATAGCTGTCGATGATGGGAAGCAGGCCGAGCGTCCGCGGGTGACCATGATCCAGAACCAGCATGTTAGCGGCGAAGGTGGCCCGGATGAGGCCCTTGCTATTCAGGTAATCGAGCACCTCCTGAGGATCGGTACCCTTCCTCACATCGAGGACGATGCGGATATCGACCGACGACTCATCGCGGACCTCGGTGATGTTGTCCAGACGGAATTTGATCCGCTTCTCGTCGAGGTCAGCGACCATCTGAGACTTGATCACGCCATAGGGGATCTCGGTGATGATCACCTGGTTCTTCTCCCGGTCGATCACCGCCTTCGAGTGGACATAGAAGGATGCCTTTCCCGTCGCGTACAGCTGACGGAGCGCATCCGGGTTGTCGATGATTCCGCCAGTCGGGAAATCGGGGCCCTTGACGATGCGGAGCAGGTCCTCGAGGGTGCACGCCTGGTGCGCCAGCCGATAGAGGCAAGCCTGAATGATCTCGTGAGGATTGTGAGTGGGGATGTTGGTGGCATTTCCGACCGCGATTCCCTGCGCTCCATTCACGAGCAGATTGGGGAAGGCGGCGGGGAGAACCACCGGTTCCGTGTTGAGGTCATCGAAGGTGAGCATGGTATCGACCGTATCCTCATCGAGGTCCTGAGTCATGAAGTTGGAAGCGCGTGAAAGCTTAGCCTCGGTATACCTGTAAGCTGCCGGGGGATCGTTATCGATCGAACCGTTATTTCCCTGGAAGGTGAGCAGGGGAACCTCCATCTTCCACTCCTGGGAGAGACGGACCATCGCATCGTAGACCGACGAGTCGCCGTGGGGATGGAAGTTACCGAGCACGTCTCCGACGGTCTTAGCGCACTTGACCGTCTTCTTGTCATAGGTGATCCCCTGCTTCCACATATCGAAGATGATTCGGCGCTGAACCGGCTTGAGTCCATCCCGCACATCCGGGATAGCCCGATCCGTCAACACCATCTTGGCGTAGCGCGCAAAGCAGTCCGAAAGCACCGAGGAGAGCGTCTCGTTCTCCAGGGTATCCTTCTTGAGTCCTTCGGTCAGCTGACCGGTAGCGGAGCGCGGCGCCTCGCTGGAGGATACGACCTTGCTTCTAGTTTTCCTTGCTGCCATCGAGAGTAGCCTCCTGTCCCTTCTTCAGCTTCTCGAAATAGTCCTCGCGATAACCGAAATCGATATTGCTCGCGATCCAATCCTTGCGCCGATCGGCATCCTTACCCATGAAGAGGGCGACCTTGTCCTGCGACTCCCCCTCATCATCCTGGGGGATATCGACCTTGCAGAGGCGGCGATAGGGCTCACGCATCGTGGTCACGCCGAGCTGGCTCGCGGACATCTCGCCCAATCCCTTGAATCGGTTGATCTCGTAGCCCTTGCCGATCTCCTCCCGGGCGCGCGCCAGATCGTTATCGTCCCAGCAGTAGATCTCCTTCTTGTCGTTGTAGACACGATAGAGGGGAGGCATGGCGACATAGACGTGTCCGGACTCGACGAGCGGACGCATGTGGGTGAAGAAGAAGGCGAGCAGCAGGTTTCGAATATGGAAACCATCATCATCAGCATCGGTCATGATGATGACCTTGCCGTAGTGAATATCCTTGAGCTTGAAGCTGGAATCGAATCCCGCCCCGATCGTGGTGATCAGGTCGGCCAGCTCCTTGTTGTCCAAAAGGTCTTCCGCCTCGGATACCTCCGCCGTATTCTTGGGCTTTCCGCGCAGGGGGAGAATTCCCTGATGCGCAGGGTCGCGAGCCTTCTTCGCGGAGCCGCCGGCCGAATCTCCCTCGACGATGAACAGCTCATTGTCGCGATAGTCCTTCGAGGAGGGCGGAGTGAGTTTACCGGAGAGGAGAACCTTGTTCCCCGCCCGATACTTATTCCGCTCCTTCTCGCGGGCCTCAGCCGCCTTCTGGCGGGTCTCCCGCGCCTGCAGCGCCTTCTCGATCACCACCTCCGCATCGGGCGAGTGCTCCTCGAGATAGTGGCTCAGGTAGTCCTCGACGATCGCGTCGACCGCGGGCAGCGCCTCCTTGGTTCCCAGCTTGGACTTCGTCTGTCCCTCGAACTGCAGGATGGTCTCCGGCACCCAGACCGACAGGATGCAGATCATGCCCTCGCGAATATCGTCGCCGGTCAGCGACTGATTCGAGCGGCCGAGCAGCTTGTGCGACTGGGCGAAGCCGTTGAAGGAGTTGGTGATCGCCTTGCGGAAACCCGCCTCGTGATGGCCACCCTCCGGGGTCCTAACCCCGTTGGCGAAGCTGTACATCCGCTCGTCATAGAAATCCTTGAACCAGCCGAAGACGCACTCGAGGCGGATGCCATCCTTCTCACCCTCGAGGTAGATATCGGGGATCAGCGGGGTCTTGCCGGTATTTCTCTTGGCGAAGAATTCCCGCAGGCCCTCCTTGTAGCAGTAGACCGCTTTGCGGTTGGTGCGCAGGTCGAAGAGGTCGAACTCCACACCCTTGGTGAGACAGGCCTGATCGTCGATGTGCTCGCAGATGGTATCGAAGTCGAAATTGGTGTCGTCAAAGATGGCGGGATCCGGCTTGAAAGTGACCTTGGTCCCCCGCCGATCAGTCTTGCCGACCAGCTTGATCGGAGTCTCTTTCGAACCGCCGTCCGAGAAGCGGACCATGTGCTCCTGGCCATCGCGGTAGGAGTGGACCTCCATGAATGTCGAAAGAGCGTTGACGACCGCGCCGCCCACGCCGTGCAGTCCGCCCGCGAACTTGTAGTTGCTCTCATCGAACTTTCCCCCGCCGTGAAGGGTGCGGTAGATGATATCGAAACCGGAGAGTCCCTCCTTGTGATTCATCGACCAGGGGACGCCGCGTCCCGCATCCTCGACGGTGCAGCTACCGTCCGTGTTGATCGTCACGGTGATCTTCTTGCCGTAACCCGCATTCGCCTCATCGACCGCGTTGTCGACAATCTCCCAGATCAGATGATGGAGACCGGTCGCATCGGTCGAACCAATATACATTCCAGGTCGGCGTCTCACGGGCTCGAGACCCTTGAGAACCCGCAGGTCATCCGAGCTGTAAGCTTCGTTTTCCCTTCTCTCTGCCATCGGTTAAAAACCTCCGCCCAACGCTACTGATTTTACCCTAAAAGAAATTATTGGGGGCTATTAGGGGTATCATAAATCAGTTGAGGAGGCTCCTTATGTCAGCGCTGTACGCTCTCTTGTTCGGTCTAGCCGTGGCCGTCTACGGATACCTGATTGGTGGGGTGTCCTTCGCTCGCCTGATCGCGAAGCATCATGGGGTCGACATCACCGCGGTCGGCTCTCACAACCCCGGGGGCACCAATGTCTGGCGCACCCTGGGCTGGAAGGCTGGACTCAGCTGCATGCTCCTCGATATGGTGAAGGGATTCCTCGCCGCTTTCATCCCTCTGGTGATCGTCCTGTTCGTCCCCGGTCTCGCGGACGCCTTCGGCGGGATGAACTTCCTCGGGGCGAGCCACATCTCCATCTTCGCCTGCGTCGGGGGTTTCTTCGCTGCCCTGGGTCACTCCTTCCCCATCTACTACCGCTTCCGAGGCGGAAAGAACGTGATGGTCACCTGCGGTTTCCTCCTGGCCGTCTCACCGATCCTGATGCTCTTCGGACTGATCTGCTTCCTGCTGGCCCTGCTGTTCTCCCACAAGGTCGCGATCGGATCGATCACGGCGGCCGTGGCCGTCTCCGCGGGCGGCATCGTTATCGCCGTCATCACCACCCTGGGTCTTACCGGATTCCAGTACCTAGGGATGAATCTAGGTGGGAGCCACTACTTCCTCTTCGACTGGATCGCTCTCCTGGTGATCCTCAGCTCCTGCATCTTCGTGGTGATACGTCACCGCAGCAATATCCAGAAGATCGCCTCCGGGCAGAGCCGCAAGGACTTCTAGGTTTCCTGGAAGCCTCTACTCCACGCAGGATTTATCCATACTAAAAAAGGGTTCGGCTGACGCCGCACCCTTTTTCTTTCATCGATCTTCTACCGACGGCGGCTCTTATGTTCGCCGTTAGCCTCTTTCATCATGCGGATCGTACGCTTGAGATCCGCCTCCGAAGGTTTTTTCCCCATGCGCATATACATCACACGGAGCACGTCCTCGTTATAGGGATCGTTGCGCGCCACCTCCTTCTTGACGATGAGGCGCATGACGAGGAATCCGAGGAGAAAACCGCCAACGACACAGCCGATGATGATAACGGCTAAACCACCGCCGGACAGCGAAACATCGAGAAAATTGATCATTTTTGCTTTCCTCTACCAGATGGAAACCCGCTTTTCGACCGGCAGATACATCTTGTCGGTCGGCTTCACTCCGAAGGCCTCATACCACTCGGGGAAGTTCCGGGGCTGCATGTTCGCCCGCCAGTAGTTGGGCGCGTGAACATCGGTCTTCAGCAGGGTCAGAGTATAACCGTCATGCGCCTTCATGCACCAGATCCTAGCGAAGTTGATGAAGAAGGGCTTGAAGTCGGTGACTCCCTCCTCGTGAGCGACCTCGAGGGAGACACCCATACCTCCATTGTCAGCCACGGACTCGGAGACGATCAGTTCACCCGAGGTGAAGCTGCCGCACAGAGGCAGGTGATCGAACTGCTCGGTCTCCGCCTTGATCATCGAACGGAAGTTCTTATAGTCGTCCTCAGTCCACCAGTTGTGGATGTTGCCCTTCTCATCGAACTGGGCACCATTATTATCGAAAGCGTGCGAGATCTCGTGTCCGATGACCGTGCCGATACCGCCGAGGTTCTCGGCGCGCGTCTGCTCGATGGAGTAGAAGGGAGCCTGGAGGATCGCCGCGGGGAAGGTGAGATCGTTAGAGGTGGGGTTGTAGCAGGCGTTCACCAGATGAGCGGGCATGACCCAGAGTGAGCGATCGACCACTTTACCCAACAGGGAATCGGAATACTTGCCGCTCACGTTCAGGATCTTGAAGATGGCAGTCATGAAGCAGTCGTCCTCGTCGACGGTGATCTGCTGGAACACGGGGCTCACCTTCTCGGGATATCCGAGCTTGAGCACCATGGTCGAGAGCTTGACCTGCGCCATCTTCCGGGTGGCGGGAGAGAGCCACTGCTTGCTGGCGATCCGCTTGCCGTAGGCCTTGATGATATCCTTGGCGATGGTGGTCACATCCTCCTTCGCCTTCGCACCGAAATAGGTCTTGCCATAGTAGATACCGTCTAGATCCGCGAAGAAGGAGTCCGCGGTACGATACGCATACTTCTCCAGCGGGGCCGCCTCCTTGATTCCGTACATGGTACGACGGAAGGTAGAAGCCTGGATCCTCTGCGCCTCGGAGGCAAAGCCCGCCGCGAGGATGACGAGTTTCGCCAGAGCCCAGTCGACGTAGTCGGGCAGGGTCTTGGCATTGAAGATCTCGCCGAAGCTAGCGAAGTACCGGGTCTCCGCGAAGATGACCTTGGTGTTCGCCTCGGTCACATGGAACCGGTGGGCAAAATATCCCGCCAGATCGAAGCCCACGAGCTGCTTGGCCGCCTCACCGAGCGTGGTGGGATTGTAGGCCGCAATGGAATCGGCCCACTCGACGGAGGACTTGACCTTGGTCGCGATCAGGGCATCGAAGCGGAGCGCGCCATCCGCGATGCTGGCCGCCTTAGCCGCATCGATCCCGGGGGCCTGGCTCAGGAGCTTGACCGCCATGTCCTTCCAGACCTGCATCAGCGCCGCACCGCCGCTCGCCTGCAGATCCTTATAGAAGGAAGTGTCGGGCAGGATGGTGCTAGGTCCCATACAGGTGATCGCGTAGTGATCGGAATCCTTAGCATCGACATCGACAAAAGCGCTGAAGGGCAGCGCGACATGCTCGGCCTTCAGGGCCAGAGCCTGCTTGGAGACATCGGCCAGCTCGTGGATCCCCTGAAGCAGGGCGATGCCGCCAGCGATCGGGGTCAGACCGACCTTCTCCCTGGTCTCCACATCCAGCGCCTTGCGGTAGAGACGGATCGACCTGACCAGCTCGGAAGGCACCTCAGCTCCCTCCTTAGCGAAGCGAGCGAAATCCGCCATCATGATCTTCTCGACACCCATGGCGAGATCCGTGAAACCGCCGACGGTCGCCTGGTCGCCCGGGATGACCGCGTGCTTGAGCCACTCGCCATTCACCGCGGTGTAGAGGTCGTCCTGCGGACGACAAGAGAATTCCTTTTCTTCCATTTTAAAACTCCTTTTTTAAAACAATGGATATTCTACAACACCGGGCACCTTTCTACAGTCGGAAAGAGCCGGAAACGAAAAAAGCTCCTCTCGCGAGGAGCTAGATAACTACTTGGTACGGGAATCGTACTCGCCCGTATCGGTCCGGACGATGACCTTCTCACCCTGCTTGACGAAGAGGGGAACACGGAGCTTAAATCCCGTCTCGAGCACCGCATCCTTGGTAGCGCGGTTCACCGTATCACCCGCTACCGCATTGTCGTCGGTATCGGTGACCTGCAGAGCGACCTTCGCAGGCAGCTGGATTCCGAGGATCTCGCTTCCGAAATAGGTGATGACAACATCGGAGTTCGGAGCCAGGAACTGCAGCTCCCACTTGATGCGCTCCTTGGGAATCTGAATCTGATCGAAAGTGTCCTTGTTCATGAAGTAGCCGAAATCATCATCGGCATACAGATACTCCATGGTGACCTTGTCCAGGAAGGCCGCCTCGACCCGATCACCGCCGAACTTCATCATCTCGACGATGGCGCCAGTCCGCAGGTTCTTGGCCTTGATCTTGTGCTTCATCTTGGCCATCGCGGTCTTGTTGTGGGCGATATCCACGACGCTGTACAGCTCGCCCTTGTCGATGAAGACCTTGCCGGGAGTCAGCTCACCGCAATCGATTAGATCAGCCATTTTCTCTCACCTCTCTACTTCTTCTCTCTATGAAGAGTGGACTTGTTGCACTTGGGGCAGAACTTCTTCCACTCCACCCTGGCAGCATGAGTCCTCTTGTTCTTGGTGTTGATGTAGTTCTCGCTCTTGCACTCGCTGCAGACAAGAGTGATTTCAGTTCTAGCTTCGGCCATCTCGTTTACCTCACTTTGAAAAATAGCGTGTAATAGAATATTACAAAGTTAACTAAACTGCAAATGATTTCAGCAACTTTACCTATCTTTTTCTCGGATACGACGCAGGAGTGCCGCGGTGGCTACCTTCAGATCCGCCGCCGCTTCCGCCGGGGAAGCGGGTTTGCGCCCCGACCTTCCCGTCCTCTCCCAGCCGGACAGCCCCAGCCCCGCCAGCTCCCGGTCGCTGAGGTCGATCGAGCCCGAGACCAGGAAGCACCGGATACCCAAAGATCGAGCCCGCTGGACGATCGTAGCGGGTCCTTTACCCTGCAGCGTCTGACGATCGGTCCGTCCCTCTCCGGTAAGGAGGATGTCCACCCCGGCCAGCCGCGCCTCGAGAGAGGTGAGATCGAAGAGAGCGGAGGCGCCTGGAATCAGATCTCCACCCAGCATCGCGCGGATCGCAAAACCGAGTCCCCCGGCCGCCCCGTCGCCCGGCTGACTCGAACTATCCTCTTCTCCACTATAGAGAAGAGACAGAAGCTTCTTCCCGCAGGACTCGAGCCGAGAGACGAGATAGGGATCAGCCCCCTTCTGCGGAGCGTAGAGCTGAGCCGCGCCCCAGGGACCCACCAGCGGAGCCGCCGCATCGTAGAGACCGTGCACCGACACCCCCTCCAGTTTCACACGCACACGCTCCAGATTCAGCTGGTCCGCCTCCCGCACCGAATCGACGCCGAGAGGGCACTCCATACCCCTGACCGCACAGGTTCCACCCAAGGCTCCTATCATCCCGAGACCATAGTCGCAGGTGCCGCTGCCACCCAGGCAGATCGAGATGTCTCGATAGCCCTGATCGATGAGGGAAGCGAGGGCGAGACCGACTCGCGCCGTGGTCCGCTGGGCCAGCGGTATAGCGGACAGCTGATGGAGACCGACCAGCGTAGCCACCTCCAGGACTGCACCTCCATTTTTCAGCGCCAAGAAAGGGATGCTCAGTCCGTTTCCGAGCTCGAGAGCGCGGATCGAACCCGCTCCATTCGCCTGGAGCATCGCTAGGCTTCCGTCTCCGCCATCGGCGATGGGCAGGGCGACGGTCTCCGCGTCCGGGTCCACCGCCCGCACCGCCTCCGCCATCACCCGCTCCGCCTGGAGAGCGGTCATCCGGCCCTTGAAGGCATTGGGCGCCAGCGCGATCCGCATCAGAGACCCGCCCCCTTGCGCAGCAGCTCGACCTCGTGTGCGTGAGTCGAAGCGCCCGCCGCCTCGGGAGTCTCGAGTATCTTGGGCACGCTGCGAAAAGCCGGGCTCGCCACGATGGCACAGAGCGGCCGGAACCCGATGCAGCCCTTCCCCAGGTTAGCGTGCCTATCGCGGTGCGATCCACGGGGATGGACCGAATCGTTCAGGTGAATCAAAAAAAGCTTATCCAGACCGATGGTTTCCGCCACCGTCCGCTCCAAAAGCGGAACATCGTCCACGGGAAAACCGGAATCCCACAGGTGGCAGGTATCGAGACAGAGTCCGACATTAGGAAGCGGGACCGCCTCCAGGAGCAGCTTGATCTCCATCAGCCCCACGCCGACCTCGCTTCCCTTCCCCGCCATATTCTCGATTCCGATCCTGATCCCGGGGAACTCGGCGAAGATCGGGGCGAGCTCCAGAAATCCCTGCCGGGCCAGGGCGAGCCGATCGCCGTTCAGGCTCGAACCGAGATGAAGACAGCAGAGGCTCAGGCCGCACTCCTCCATCAGCTGGAGCTCCGCCCTGATAGCCTGCTGGGCCCGCATCCGGCTCTGCGGATCGGGAGAGGAGGGGTTGATAATATACGGAAAATGGACCGCGAGGTTCCTCCGCTCGCGGCCCTTCTCCTCCCAGAGCCCGAAAGCTTCGGGACACTTCAGCGAATCCGCCTCTGGGAGCCGCGTCGTCCGCGGCGAACCCAAAAATACCATCAGCGCTGTCGCCCGTCCCGCCAGGGCGCACCGCACCGACCCGAGCAGATAATCGGGTTTGGCGAGCGACACGTGGTAGCCGAGCGGGTTAACCAGCTCCGCTTCCGCCTCGAGGGAGCGCGGATCAGACGCCATGGGTCAGATCCTTCTTTCCCAGGTTGGTCCGGAGGATCTTCTTCTTGTGCTTGCTCTTGGCCACCCGGATCGCGGTCTTGATCTTCTTCTTGTAGCCGGGCTTGACGTGACCGAGAGGATACCGCCGCTTCGCTTCGACGATCGCCTTGGTCAGATAGGAGTTCTCCCCCTTGATCTGATTGAGGTGGCTGACCGGGGCCGACTTGACGCTGGAGACCCCGTCCTTCTTCACCGCCATGAAAGTGAAGCCCGCCCCCTTCCGCTGCAGCGCGCGGCACTCCGTCAGATCCTCCTTGCCGCAGAGGACATAGGAGGTGCCGGGAGCATCGAAACGACCGGAGCGACCCGCCCGGTGGAAATAGTAGCCCTGATCGATGGGGAGGGTATAGGAGATGACCGACTTGACCTCGGGAAGATCCAGGCCGCGCGAGGCGAAATCAGTCGCGAGAAGCACCTGGAAATCGCCGTCGACAAAGCCCGAGATGACCTTGGAGATCCCCCGCTTGTCCAGCTCGCCGCTGATGCTCTCGAACCGGACGTGAGCGCGCTTCAGATCGTAGGCGACCTGCTTGAGCTCCTCCCGGCGCGAGACGAAGACGATGGTCCGACCGTCGGCGACCTCCGGAGCACTCAGAAGCTTCAGGAGTCCCTCGGACCTCTTAGCGCCCCGTAGATCGACCAGGATGTGCCGGATATTGGCCCCGTTGATGCGCCCCTGCGAGATATC
The DNA here is from genome assembly GCA_002437105.1 of Caryophanales bacterium UBA6449. GTDB lineage: Bacteria > Bacillota_I > Bacilli_A > RFN20 > CAG-288 > CAG-568. Next base: position 273,950 of record DJOB01000004.1, on the reverse strand, counting down.
GATGATCTCCTCCGCGTGGCACATCCGCTTGACGCGGGTGAGCCACTGGCTGCCCAGCGAAGCGGAGAAGAAGGATTTGCGCGCATTGGGAATCATCTGGCAGGCCTGCTCCATCTCATCGAGGAAACCGTCGAAGAGGATCATGTCACCCTCGTCGAAGATGACGCGCTGCACCTTCTTGGTATCGATGGCCTTGGTGAAAGGTTTGAACAGCTGAGGGGTCAGGATGGCGACATCGGGGACGATCCGCCCGCTCTCCGCCTCCTTGGAGGAGGAGAAGAAACGGGAGGTGAAGCCGCGCAGACCGCAGGTCCGGGCCAGTCCCTCCAGCGTGTCGCGCACCTGAAAGCCCAGCGCGACCGTGGGCACGACCACGATGGCGACGGTGCCGTATCCGACCCCGTCCCGCGCGAGCGAATCCAGAATAGGGATGAGATAGGAGAAAGTCTTACCCGATCCTGTCGGGGAGAGGACCACGGCACTCCGGCCCGCCAGGAGGGCGGGTATCGCCTTGCTCTCGACCGGCGAAAGAGGCTTCAGCTGGAGGGAAGCCAGACCCGCCAAAACCGCCGGGCTGAGACTGAGAGAGGCGAAAGTGATCTCGCTCACTCGCTCTTCTCCTTACCCTTGAGCTGGATGCCGAGGATATCGAGGCTCGAAGTGGGCACCACATCCGGGCAGGCGGACATGGGTTCGTAGGCCATCAGGTTCTTGGGGAAGGCGACCACATCGCGGATGTTCTCGTCGCCCAGAAGCTCCATCATCAGACGCTCGACACCGATACCGAAGCCGCCCTCGGGAGGGAAGCCGTAGTCGAAAGCATCGACGAAGAAGCCGAAGCGCTCGGCGATGTCCTGCTCAGTGAGACCGAGGATCTCGAACACGCGCCACTGGGCCTTCTTATCGAAGATCCTGATAGCACCGGAAGAGAGCTCCTGACCGTTCAGGACCGTATCGTAAGAGGTCGAGCGGATAGCCTCGGGCTTCTCCCAGAGCAGGTGCATATCCTCGGGCACGGGCGAGGTGAAAGGATTGGAGAGCGCCTCGTAGCCGGTGTCGGTCTTGGCGAACAGCGGCCAATCGATGACGAAACAGGGCCGATAGACGTGCGGATCCCGGAGACCCATCTCGTTAGCGTACTTGACGCGCAGGGCACCAAGCGCGGTGCAGGCCCGCTCGTAGTCGCGGTTCGCCGCGATGATTGCCAGGTCGCCATCCTGTCCGCCCAGCACCTGAGACAGCTGGGCGAGGCTCGCCGCCGAGAAGAACTTGAAAGCGGAGCAGACCCACTGCCCGTTCTCCCTCTTCGCGTGCATCAGATGGGGCACGCGGAACTTCTTGGACAGCTCCTCGTTCTCGGCCATCCGCTTGCGCGAGCACTCCTCCGCCTTGCCGGGCACGACCAAGGCGCGCACGGAGCAGCCCTGGAACGCCTGGAAGCCGGATTCAGCCAAGAAGGAGACATCCTTCAGCAGCATGCCGTAGCGCAGATCGGGTTTATCCGAGCCATACAAGTTGATCGCATCGGCATAGGTGACGCGCTGGAACGCGGGTAGATCGATGTTGCCGGCCACCTTGAAGATGTGCTTCACCAGCCCCTCGATCACCTTCAGGACATCCTCGCGATCACAGAAAGACATCTCTACATCGATCTGATCGAACTCGGGCTGACGATCGGCGCGCTGATCCTCATCGCGGTAGCAGCGGGCGATCTGGAAGTACTTATCCATGCCGGCCACCATCAGCAGCTGCTTGTAGAGCTGAGGGGACTGGGGCAGCGCATAGAACTTCCCGGGGTAGGTCCTCGACGGCACCAGATAGTCGCGGGCCCCCTCGGGAGTCGACTTGATCAGCGTGGGGGTCTCGATCTCGTTGAAGTGGAGACTGTGCAGATACTCGCGCGCCGCGGTGAGGGCGATATCCCGCACCTTCAGCGCATGCTGGAGCACGGGGCGACGCAGATCGAGGTAGCGCCACTTGAGCCGGGTATCCTCCAGCGCATCCGTCTTATCGGCGATCAGGAAGGGCGTCTGCTTGGATTCGGAGAGGATCTGATAGTCGGAGACGGCGATCTCGATATCGCCGGTCGGGATCTCAGGGTTGACGGAGGCGCGGAGCTGCACCTTGCCGTGCACCCGCACGCAGTACTCGTTGTGCAGCCGGTGCGCCTCGAAGTACGCCGGCGCGATATTGAGCTGAGTGATACCGTAGGTATCGCGCAGGTCGACAAAACAGAGGGCTCCCAGATTGCGGATCTTGCTCACCCAGCCGCAGAGGTAGACCTCCTCGCCGACATTCGCCTTCCTCAGTTCACCACAAGTTCTAGTTCTAAGCATCTTATTCGCTCTCCTTTCCGATCATCTGCATCAGCGCATCCAGATCGTCCGCATGGACCTGGACTCGCTTGTCCAGATCCTTCAGCTCGAAGCTGAGGTCCTCGTTGACCATCACCATGAAGCGGCTCGCCATCCGCTGGGCCTGCTTGAAGCAGCCTTTGAGTCCCTTGCTCAGGGAAGGAGTCACGGCCTGGTGGCCGTGCTCGCGGATCACCTCAGCCGCCTGAGCGGCGAGGATCTGGCAGGCGCTGGTCTTGGCGCAGGGCACGACCAGGAAGTCGTTCCGCTCACCGACCTGGATCCGTCCCTTCGCCGCACCCAACAGCCGGTCGATTCCGAAGGCGAATCCCATTCCCTCCATCGCCGGTCCACCGAGCTGAGCCATCAGTCCGGCGTACTTGCCACCGCCACCGACGGCTCCGAACTCAGGAGCGTTGTCATCCTTGATCTCGAAGACGGTTCCCGTGTAGTAGTCGAGACCTCGGACCAGCCGATCGTCGACGGCGAAGGGGATGCCGAGCTTGGTCAGCACCGCGAGCACGGCGGCGAACTCCGCCTGGTCCTCGGCGGTCAGATAGTCCTTGATCCGCGGCGCACCGACCACCCGCGCCTGATCCTCGGGGACCTTGCAGTCCAGGATGCGCAGCGGATTCAGCGTGAGACGAGCCTGGCAGTCCTCGCACATCTGACCGATCTGAGGCTGGAAGTAGTTGACGAGAGCAGCCCGATAGCTCTGGCGCGCCTCGGGGCCGCCCAGGTAGTTGACCACCAGCTTCAGCCCCTCCGAATCGACGATGGCTCGCGCGCCGCGATAGGCCATGATCAAGATCTCGCTCTGGGAGACGAAGTCCAGCTTGCTGTCGAAGCACTCGACACCGAACTGCCGGAACTCCCGGAGCCGGCCTGTGCCGGGGCGCTCGTAGCGGTAGACGGGTCCCCAGTACGAGTAGCGCAGCGGCGTATCGGGATTCGCGAACAGCTTGTCCTCGATGACCGCCCGCACGATGCCCGCAGTGAACTCGGGACGCAGGGTGTAGTCCTTGCTCGACCCCTTATTCACCAGATCGAACGTCTCCTTCCTCACGATGTCCGAACTCGCGCCCACCGAGCGCAGGAACAGCCCGCTCTCCTCGAAGGCGGGAATCTGCACGGGCGCGTAGCCGTAGCTGTCCGCCAGCCGCTGCAGGCGCTTGACGACCTCTAGATAGACCCGGTAGTCATCACCGACCATATCGATGGTGCCGCGGGGTTTTGAAATCTGCTGTGCCATATATCCTTATCGATCCTTTCCCTCAATCAGTGGGTGACACGATTGATCACACTGACGCCTTTGACCTTCATCAGCGCCTGGTCGACGAGCTTGAGGCCGTCGGTATCCGCGACCATGATGGTCACCGAGATCAGCGTCCTCCCCGTCATCCCCATCAGCTTGGCGGAGATGTTCAACACATTGACCTTCATCTGGGAGATGGTATTCATCACGTCGATCAGCAGGCCGACGCGATCCTGGCAGACCACCTGCAGGTCGATCGGGTGCAGAGTTTTCTGCGCAGCGGGATTCCACATCACGCCGACCAGCCGCTCCTTCTCATCCTTGATGTTGGGGCAGTCCTGGCGGTGGATCTTGATCCCGTTACCCTTGGTGATGTAACCGACGATGGGGTCGCCGGGGATGGGCCGGCAGCAGTTGGCCAGGCTGGTCATCGCCCGATCGCCATCGTCGAGCAGCACATCGTCCTCGACGGGCTTCTGCGCCGCCACCTTGGCGTTGGCGCGCCGAATCTGATCGTCGTAGCTGGCCATGTCCTTCTTCAGACCGAGGAAATCGACGATCTGCTGAGGGGTGATATTCTTGGAGAAGACCGCCAGCAGCAGCTCCTCCGGGGAATTGAACTTGAACTTCTCCAGCACCTTCTTAGAGCAGAGCTGCGACACATCGACATCGAACAGCTGGCGCTCCTTGAGGCTGTCCTGGAGCGATTTCTTCGCCTTCTGGATCTGGTCCTGGCGGATGTAGTCCGAATTGGTCTTCGTCAGGTAGCGGCGGATCCGAGCCTTAGCGAAGGAGGAGACGCACATGTTGAGCCAGGCCGGATTGGGATGCGCATCCTTCGAGGTCTTGATCTCGCAGATGTCGCCGGTCTTCAGGATGCAGGAGAGCGGGACGAGCGCGCCGTTGACCTTCGCGCCCGAGATCGTATCGCCCACGCCCGTGTGGATGCGATAGGCGAAGTCGATCGGCGTGGCCCCCTGGGGCAGGGAGATGACCTTACCCATGGGGGTGAAGACGTAGACGTTCGCATCGAAGATATCGTGCTGCAGGGTATGGACGTACTCCTGCGCGTCCGCACCCTTCACCGTATCGTTGGTGATAGAGACGAAATCCCGGAACCAGTGCAGCTTATCCTCGATCTCCGTCTGCTCCTTCTTGGGATCGTAATTCTCGCCTTCCTTATAGCGCCAGTGGGCAGCGACTCCCTCCTCGGCGACCTCATCCATCTCCTTGGTTCGTATCTGTACCTCGAAGACGTTTCCCGAATCGGCGATGATGGTCGTGTGCAGCGACTGGTACATATTGGGCTTAGGCATGGCGATGTAATCCTTGAAGCGACCGGGGATGGGCTTGAAGTTCGCGTGGATGTAACCGAGGATCTCGTAACACTCGTTCTCGGTATCGGTGATGATCCGCAGCGCCATCAGGTCATAGACCTCGTCGAAGGTATGGCCGGCCTGCATCTTCTTGTAGATCGAGAATATCGACTTGACCCGCGACGAGATCTGAAAGGGGATCCCGGTCTTGCTGAGCAGATCGGTGATCTGGCCCTGAATCCTCTTCAGCGCGCCGCTCAAACTCTCGTTCTTAGCCGCGAGATCCCGTTCGATCTTCTGATACTCATCAGGTTTCAGATAGTAGAGCGAAAGGTCCTCGAGGCGCAGTTGAACCTTGTAGAGTCCGAGCCGGTGAGCGATGGGGGCATAGACATCGAGGGTCTCCTGCGAGATCCGGATCTGCTTGTCGCGAGGCTGGTACTGGAGCGTGGACATGTTGTGCAGACGATCGCAGAGCTTGATCAGGATCACCCGCACGTCCTTCGCCATCGCCACGAAGATCTTGCGGTGATCCTCCGCCATGATGTGGAGATCGTGCTTGTGGGTAACATCGGCGATCTTGGTCAGTGCCTCCACCAGGCTGGCGACCGTAGGACCGAACTTCTCCTTCAGCTCGTTGTTGCCGGTACCGGTGTCCTCCTCGGTATCGTGCAGCAGACCGGCCGCGATGGTCTCGGGACCGGTATGAAGCTGTGTGAGAAAGTAGGCGACGGCCACCGGATGCGTGATGTAGGGCTGCCCCGAGCGACGCTTCTGGCCCGCGTGCTTCATCTCGGCAAACTTGTACGCGCTCTCGATCAGCTGTCGATCCTGAGGACGGAGAATATACTTCTCGTACTCGCGCTTTACATCATCGAATGTGTAGATAGTATCGGTCGGTGTCATTTCTTAAAACTGATGAGCGAACGGAAGGGGACAGGAGCGAACTCCTCATCTCCCTTGAAGTCCGTGAGTTCGATCAGCGCCACGACGCCGACCGGGATAGCTCCGCACTTCTGGACCAGACGCACGAGTGCGCTCGCCGTACCACCCGTGGCCATCAGATCGTCAGCGATCAGCACGCGCGTGCCCGGCTTGATCAGATTCTTCTCCACATAGAGAGTATCGCTGCCGTACTCCAGACCGTAGGTCTCGGAGAGCAGCTCACCAGGCAGCTTGCCCGGCTTGCGCGCCATGACGAACCCAACTCCGAGAGAGAGAGCGAGCGGGGCACCGATCACAAAACCGCGCGACTCCGCTCCCAATACCACCTCTGGAGCGAGGTCTTTCGCGAGAGCGGTCAGACCGGCGATAGCCTGCTGGAACGCCACCGGGTCAGCCAGCAGCGGCGACATATCCTTGAACGAGATGCCAGCCTTAGGGAACCCCTCGGTGATGGATATTAAGTTCTTGAGATCCACGATAAAAAACCTCCGCTAAATTTCTCTTCTTTTTTTACTGAGAAATTATATAGCGGAAGTAACCTTTTAGATTCTATTAAAGGGTATTCACGTTACCGTTAGAAGCCCTCGATCTCGCGCATGATGGCTGGAAAGAGCTCCCGGAGCTTGGCGCGCAGCATGGCGAGCGCACGATCGCGATAGCGATAGAAGGTCCGTTCGGGTAGGGCGAACTGGCGCGCCACGGTAGCCCAGCAGACCTTCGCCTCACCCTCCAGTTCAAGGAAGGCGAGCAGGATGCTCCGCTCGAGGCACGGCTCCAGGCTCATGATAGCTTTGCGAAGGTTGTTCTGAATAAATTCATAAGCCGCCGCATCATCGTGCGACTGGGAGTAGGAACGGAAGCTGAAAATATCCAACACGTGGGCATTGTGCGGAGCATCCACCTCGACCCAGACGAAGCCAGGAGCCTCCCCTTCCCCATCCGACTGATAGGCCCGGATTCGATCGGCCCGGGTCAGTCGGGTCGGGAAGAACCGACTGATACAGCTGAGTTCCACCCGGTAGATCCAGAGGGAAGCATAGTGAGCGAAGGAAGAGTTCATATTGTGGCGAAAGGTCCGCGCGGCTCGGATGAGTCCGAGGGTACCTTCCGAAGCGAGATCACCGACATCGGCGGTCTTCAGATGGTGATCGCGTCGAATTCGGCAAGCGATGATGTAGGGAAGTCGAGCGTAGCGGATCAGGAGAGTCTGCACCTCCTCCTCAGAAAGATCTCCCGGAAGGTATTTAGTCCTCCTCCTGCGAACACGAAAATCAGGCTCCATGTATTTCCTCCTTGGGCCAGGCATCAAATCGGGTGACTAAAAAAATTGTGGACACGAGTAACCTGATTGAATGTGCGAAGACGACGAGGTTGCTGAGAAGGTTATAAACCCTCTTCAGCAGAGATATCCGCCTTGGACAGCTACCGGGTCAAAAAAAGACGTTCACTTAATGTAAGGGCTACAAATTTAGTTTTGATTTGATTTGAAAGAATCTAAAAACACCCCGATTCAATAATGAATCGGGGTTGTTTTTATCACCAACGCGACAGGAGATCGAGGGCCAGCCGCCGCAGCTCGATATTGTCCCCACTCTTCTGGTCTAAAAATTTTTTGTCAAACCCCTTGACAAGCTTTTCCAGATAAGCACGAAGCAACAGGTCTCGATTGCGGATAGGGATTCGGCCAAAAGCCAACTCCGCCGGAGAATAAGGAACCTCCAGGGGTCTCCTTTCCGCCTTGATCACCGGATAGAAACGCGTCGCCTCACCGACATAGCACTCCGCGACCGGAACGAATCCCTGATCGATCACCGCCTGACGGACCAGCTCACTGTGCGACTGCGGCTCTAGGATTAGAGTCTTCAGAGAAGCCAAGGAGCCCGCGCGACCTAGGATTCGGCTGATGGTGAAACCGCCCATGCCACAGATGAGTGCCGTATCCGCGTCGGGAGGAAACGAATTCAGACCGTCAGCCCGATAGCACTTCACCAGGCCCGACAAGCCCTGTTCACCGATGGATTGTACGAGAGCCTGATAGGGACCATCCGCCACTTCTGAAGCGTAGCAGGGGCGCGCAAAAGACCGAGCGAAAGCGGAGGCGAAAGGGGCACGGTCCGCCCCGATCTCCACCGGCGTCATGTCCCGATCGAGAAAGCGGAGCACGGTCTGAACGCGATCGAGAGACATCAGTCGGAGTTCCTGAAGTCCTTCAGGATATTCGCCCGCTTGGGTTGACGCAGCTTCTTGATGGCCTTAGCCTCGATCTGACGAATTCTCTCGCGGGTCACATTGAATCTCTTGCCGACCTCCTCGAGAGTCTGAGTCTTCTCGTTGTCGATACCATAACGGAGCTTGATGACGAGCCGCTCACGCTCGGACAGATCGTCGAGTACCTCGTTGAGCTTCTCCTTCAGCAGGGCATTATTAGCGTAGTCCGCCGGCGACTCGTTCTCCTTATCCTCGATGAAGTCGCCGATATGTGAATCGGCCTCCTCACCGACGGGCTTCTCGAGAGACAGCGGATCCACTCCGGTCTGCTGGATCTCTCTGATCTTATCGGGAGAATAGACGTAGTTGAGATCCTTGGCGACCTCGTCGGCCGTAGGATCGCGGTTGAGCTTCTGAACCAGCTTCCTCTGAGTGCGACCGATCTTATTGATCGTCTCGACCATATGCACCGGTATACGGATGATACGGGCCTGGTCAGCCAGAGCTCTAGTGATCGCCTGGCGGATCCACCAGGTGGCGTAGGTCGAGAACTTGAAACCACGCTTGTAATCGAACTTGGATACGGCCTTGTTCAATCCGAGGTTGCCCTCGCTGATCAGATCGAGGAAGCCTAGACCGCGATTGCCGTAATGCTTGGCGATCGAGACGACCAGCTTGAGGTTGCAATTGGTCAGCTTCTCGCGAGCATCGTTACCATCTTCCACCGCATATTCAAGATTCTTCTTGACCTTAGGGTCGAGAGGATGGCTGGGATCCTTCGCTGCCTTATCGAGCTGAGACTGCGCATCGATACCAGCTTTGATCTGACGGGCCAGCTCGGCCTCCTCATTCTTGTTATTCAGAATAGGATACTGACCGATCTCGTGAAGATACATCTTCACGCTATCCATATTCTTGCTGTCGATCGAATTATCAGGTGCGGAATCGACCACTTCCACCGCTCCGTTAGAATTAGTGTTTCCTCCCTCCTGATCATCATCGTTGCCGTCATCATCGTCGTCATCGTCACCATCATCCTCATCTTCATCACCATCGTCTTTCATCTCGTCGTCATCATCGAGAGAATCCTGGTCGGACTTGTCCTCATCCTCGTCGAAGTCCTCCATATCGTCATCAACCTTATCAGGATCCAGATCCAAATCTTCGGAATCATCCGAATCAGGATCGATCAGCTTACCATTCTCGTTCTTGATCTCCAACCCATCATCAGAGATTAAAGAATACTGAAAATCCATCATCTCATCGCCCGTGAATTCCAGATACTTCGTCGCATTCTGGATATCCTTCTGCTCGAGAGGCTCACCCTTCTTCCGATAGAGAGCAATCAGTTCCTTGCGGACCTTGTCCACACCGGCGACCAGACGTTCCCCTATCTCCGCGACAGTAATAGCTTTATTCTTCTTTTTTCCGCCGTTCTTGCTGTTATCCACAGTGTGATCACCAGGTTTCACATGGGGACTAGGTCTCTTGGAATTATCTCCGTTCTGACCTGCATTCTTGATTTCTCCGCCTTTACCGGAGGAAACCGGAGTAGTATTTTTTCTCGGTTTTTTCGGTTTGCTCGGCTGTTCATTGCTAACGGTTGGATTCTTAAATTTGCTGCTCGGGCCTTTCTTCGAACTGCCGGCCGAACTCCCCGGTTTCTTGACAGATGTGCTCTTCTTGGGCTTCTTATCCTTCGAAGGCGACTGGGACGCCGCTCCGGCCACCGGTTGACTCTTCGCCGCTCCGGTCACCTGTGCTGAAGCGGTCTTCTTGGTCTTGGACTCCTTCTCGACCGAGGGTACGACACTCTTAGCTTTCGCACTTACGCCCTTCTTGCTCTTGACTGCTTTAGACTTAACGGTACCTTTTGATTTTTCATCAGCCATATTTCCAATCACCTCACTCGAGATAAACATCAGAGATCCAACTCATCATCGCCATCATAACCGTCATCGTTCATCGCCTGCTGGAGACTCTTCTTCGCCTTGCTGTATATCTGATTTGCTCGCTGCTTGGAGAAGCCCAGCTCATCCCCGATCTTCTGAAAGGTCTGCTTCTCACGGTAGGGCGGCAACCCGACATACCTCCGCACAACATCCTGACTCTGGGGATCCAGCTTAGCCAGCTCCCGATAGAGCTTGTCCCGGATGAGTTCATTCTCAACCACCTCACCCGGGTCACAGTTCGAACTGTCCGCGATAGAATCCACCAGCGCGTATTTGGCATCGGGATCCGACACCTCGTCGAGACTCACGAGCCACTGCGGGCCATCGCGGAAATCCTTCACGTCATCGGCTGTCACCCCGCCACCCGCCGCGGCTGCCACCATCTCGTCGGTGGGCACCGATCCCTTCTCGCTCAGCTTCGCAATGCACCCGGAGATCCGCTTGATCATGTCCTGAGTCAACCGTCCCCGCCGGATAGCCCGCTTATTTACTAGAGAGAGGATGGCATACCGGATCGCCGTAATAGCATAGGTAGAGAACTTGGTGCCCCGATCGGGATCGAAGTGGTCGACCGCTAGCGTCAGCGCCAGCTCGCCCTCCGATTCCATATCGGACTTGTCGATGCTGGGAAACTTCGGGGCGAGCTCATTGACCACCTTGTGCACCAGGCCGAGATTCATCTCGATCAACAGGCTTCTGAGGAGGTCGGTATGGTCTTTCTTGTACTCCTTGAAACGCTGGAGCATGCTATCAGAATCGAGGATTCCCGTCGAAGCACCAGATCTACCTGTCCGATCACTTTTTGACATCGACCGACCTCCTTTCCTGCAGCTCGTCCAACTCCTTGGGGTCCAAAACCCGAAACCGATCGCGCTCGAAATCGATCCTCTTACGGGCGCACAGATGCCGATCCAGCAGACGCTTGAACCGCTGAGCATCAAACGGTCGATGCCAAGCGAAATGCTTGCAGCACTCCCAAAATCCCGAGATGATCCGCTCATCGAAACCAGCATACAGGTCGGAGTTGGATTCGATATCGCCCATCATCTCTTCGAATATCTGGGAGTAGTACTCGCTGGGCAGACCATCCTGACCGAACTTCCCCTCCTCCTTGAGACGGAAGAGGATCTCGCAGGCGCGAGAGAACATGGGGATCGTAAAATCGTTCATCCGATCCTGGATATCGCGGAAGAGCATATCGCAGGCGCCAGGTGAAGTCGGAAGCCAGAAGATGATTCCTGTCTCCGTCACATGGAAGCTCAGCCGCACCAGCTCATCGCGTCCCGCCTTGACCAGAGCCGACTTGACCAGCTCCGCCGCGGGAGAGACGAGGGTTGCCGCTTCGTTCAACGTCATATTGGGCAACCTGATCAGACCGCTGGGAACCGTATCCCCAGTCACGGCCTCCCCCGTCGCCCGCGCCCCCGCGACCGCCTCCGCAAAACGGTTGCGCAGATAGCTGGTACTCAGACCGACCAACTTGGACATCCGCTCCAGAAGGAGCTGCTGCTCAGATGGCGACATCGCCTGGAACTCCACCGCGCTGCTTTCGATCACCTGATCGACCTGCCGGGCGACATCAGCTCCCCCGGCTTTTATAGTGTTGAGGCGAAAAGTGACCGGGTCAATCAAAATAGATAGTTTATCTTTAAGAAAAGCGCTTCCATGGTGATCCAGTACCTCGTCGGTATCCTTTCCCTCCTCCTTGGTGAAAGGAGCGACGACCCGAAAGGGGATACCGGCCTGGGTCAGCAGCGGAGCGATCTTGCGTTCACCCAGCTGTCCCGCATCATCTGAATCGAGGCAGAGACGGACCTCGACCCCGAGCTTCTTAATGATCCGGAGATGATCCTTCGTCAGCGCAGTCCCCATCAGCGCAACCGCGGGAGCGATGCCCGCTCGATTTATAGCGATCGCATCCATGAAGCCCTCGACCACATAGAGGTAACCCTCATTCTTAGCAGAACTCCAAGCATTATCGAGGTTGTAGAGGATCCGCGATTTCACGAAGAGCGAGGTCTCGGGCGAGTTTATATACTTCGAATCGGAGGGATCATCAGGTAAGTACTTCCGCCCCGAGAATCCGACGGTGTGACCACGCGCATCCCTGATCGGGAACATGATGCGCTCGGAATAGCGATCCCGGAGGTCAGAAGCCCCCTTCGCCAGGATGCCCGCTTCCTCGAGATCGCTAACTGAATGCCCCTTCTTCTCCCGCAGCGATCGAATAGCTAACTGCGCATCCCTGGGCGCATAACCGATCCCGAAACGCTGGATGGTCGCATCGTCGATACCGCGGCCCTTGAGGTAGTCCATCGCCCGCTTCCCCGCGCCGCTCTTGAGCATCATCCGATAGAAGTCGCTCAGGTCATCGAGCGCCTTCTGAGCCGGACTAACCTTCTGAGCTTCAGTGCTGAAACTCGTGCTGTCAGGGATGGGGATGCCACAGATCTGCGCTACCTTCAAGACGGCAGTATGAAAGTCGGTGTGGAGGAATTTCCTCACGAAGGTGATTGCATCTCCTCCTTCACCACAGGCAAAACACTTGAAGATATTGCGCTGTGGACTGATGTTCATCGAAGGATTCGTGTCGTTGTGAAAAGGACAGATGGCGACATAGGCCGATCCTTTCGGTATGACATCGACAAATGAGGAGACTACTTTGAGGATGTCCGACTTCTCTTGAACTTCAAGGGGAAATCCGGATAGGGCCACAGCTCCTCCTCTCTCCGCACTAGCGGATATTTCCGATCTTCTTGGATATGTACTCAGGAATAGAATCGATTGCGATCCTCTCCTGCTTCATCGTATCTCTATCGCGAGCAGTCACACAGTGATCGTCAGCGGACTGGAAATCGTAGGTGAAGCAGATGGGTGTACCGATCTCATCCTGACGGCGGTATCTCTTGCCCACCGAACCGGTGGTATCGAAAACGCAGTCATAATCGACATGGAAACGATTGAAAACCTCGTTTCTCGCCGCCTCGTTGAGCTTGTTGGACAGAGGCAGAACAGCGAAGGTATAGGGCGCCAGAGCGGGAGCGATATGCATGACGACACGCGTATCCTTCTCGAGCTTCTCAACATCGTAGCTATCACACCACAGAGCTAGAAGCAGACGTCCCAATCCGAACGAGGGCTCGATGACGTGAGGCAGATACTTCTCGTGAGTCTCGGGATCTAGATAGGTCAGATCCTGTCCTGAGCACTCGGAGTGGCGCTTGAGATCATAGTCCGAGCGGCAGGCGATACCCATCAGCTCACCCCAACCCCAGGGGAAGAGGTATTCGATATCGGTAGTCGCCTTCGAGTAGAAAGCCAGCTCAGCGGGCTCATGATCACGATAACGGACATTCTGATCTTTCAGTCCGAGCCGCTCGACGAAGGCCTTGCAGTTATCCTTCCACCAAGCGAACCACTTATCGTCCTCACCGGGTTTGATGAAGAACTCGATCTCCATCTGCTCGAACTCGCGGGTCCGGAAGATAAACTGACCCGGAGTGATCTCGTTGCGGAAGCTCTTACCGATATCGCAGATACCGACAGGAAGCTTGCTCCGGGTAGTCCGCATGACATTCTTGAAATTGACGAAGATACCCTGAGCGGTCTCAGGTCTTAGATACACGGTAGCCGAAGAGTCCTCCGTCACGCCGATGAAAGTCTTAAACATCAGCTGGAACTTGCGGATCGGAGTGAACTCATTCTTATGGCAGGTAGGGCAGACGATCCGGCCGGAAGCGATCTCGGCATTCATCTGATCCTGAGTCATACCATCGACATCGAGATTAGGCTCCTGCTTGCTGATCAGATCGTCGGCACGGAAACGCGATTTGCAGTATTTGCAGTCGATCAGAGGATCATTGAAAGTCTGAACGTGACCGGTAGCCTGCCAGACCTTCGGATTCATGATGATGGCGGGATCGATCTCGATTACATTGCCTAATCCCCGGACAAAGTGATCGCGCCAGAGACGAGTCAGGTGCTCCTTCATCAGCGTACCGAGGGGTCCGAAGTCCCAAGAGTTAGCAAGACCTCCGTAGATAGCACTGCCAGGATAGCAGAAACCCGTGGTGGTCAAGTGACTGACAATCTCGTCAAAAGGATAGTTAGGCATGTAAAAATTACCTCCGCGATGCAACCTATTATTATAGGTGAAAAACTTGTTTCATTGCAACCTGACGAAAGAGATCGAAATTCAGGATCGAGACCGAAAAATAATCGGACAGGTAGCGCACGAGCGCCTCGAACATCTCCATCTGAAATAGAGGTTTGAGCCGCCCGGTCTCCCGCTGGTCCAAACTCGTCTCAAAGAGATAACGACAAGAGAGAAGATTATCCCGTCCAGGGAAGACCAATCTACCCCTGGCGCAAGCCTGGCAGATCATTCCTCCCAGCTCGAGATCGAAGGAAACAAGATTTCGCACCGCTCCGCATTCGGCACACTGCCGGGTAGCCGGCTCGATACCGAGTGCTCCGATTCCCTCGACCGCCAGATTCAGCAGTCCCACACCGATATCGCCCTTCTCCGTCTCCGCCACGAGATTGGAGAATCCAGCGAAGACGCGCTCTCCACCATCCTTAAAAACCTTCTCCACCAGTTCGCAGGCCAACAGAAAGGAACAATCCACGACTAGATTTCCCCCGCGTATCGGAGAGGGAGAAACAATCGAGAATCCATGGCTGAAAAGCGGAGAAGAATCCGAGGCGCGAACCGCGTCAAAAGCGCACTCGGCTCCGATACACGACTTGATCGGGGTGGCTTTTCCACCACCCATACCACCGCTCAAAGTCAGATAGCAGGTACCATCCCGCGTCAGAACAGAGACGAGAGAGGCGCGCTCTCCGCGCGGCTGAACCGAGAAGACGAAGCCGTCAACGCGAACGGGAATCCCCATCAGTCATCCTTGCCCGAAAGCCCGTGGCTCTGGAGGAAACGCACATCATTTCGCCAATCGGGGATGACTTTGACCAGCAGCTTCACACCGACAGGCTTGCCGACAAACCCGGCGAGGGCCTGCTCGGAATACTTGGATATTTTTGCGATCATCTGACCTTGATGTCCGATGACGATCGCCTTTTCGCTCTCGCGCTCGACGATGATGTTCGCGGTGATGAAAAGACCCTCAGGCTGATCATCGACAGACTTGATCTCGACAAAGATGCTATGGGGAACCTCGGCATGAAGCAACCTCATACACTTCTCACGGATAAACTCGGAGTAGACAAACTCCTTAGGCCGATCGGAGACGATGTCAGTAGGGAAGAGGCGATCCCCTTCGGGCAGCAGGCGCACCAGCGCCGCGATGAGATCGTCGATTCCGAAATTGTCCTTGGCGGACATGCGCACGACAGAGGTGTCGGGAGGGAGGAGCTTGAGCAGCTTAACAAGTTTATTCTCACCCTCATCGGCTCGGATCTTGTCGATCTTGTTATAGGCGAGAACCACGGGCTTACCGCTGGCTTTGACCTTGGCGCAGATATCCTTATCGATCCCCTCATCGGAGGCAAAAACAAACAGAAGCACATCGCAGTCATGCCGACCGTTCTCCGCCTTTCTAAGCAGATTAGCACCTAGTTTGGCGTGCGGAGTAAAGATACCGGGAGTGTCGATAAAGCAGATCTGACAGTCCTTGCCATTATAGATTCCTAGGATATTCTCCCTGGTAGTCTGAGGACGCTCAGAAACCGCCTCTATCTTGAAGCCGAGGATATCGTTGATGATTGTGGACTTGCCCGCATTAGCCTTACCGTAAACCGTTACAAAGCCACTCTTCACTTGAGATCACCTTCCTTGAAACCCATAGGCAGAAGCTCGCTGACGGTGGTGCGAATGATCTCATTGTCACAGTTGGAAAGCAGCACCGGGCAATCCGGGCCCAGGATATCCATCATCACCTGACGGCAAGCACCGCAGGGGCTGATAGGCGCTTTGGTCTGTCCATGGATGGCAAACATGATCACATCATTCGCACAGATGTTGCGTTGAGAAAGAGCGGTGAATAGGCACATCCGCTCCGCACAGATACCGACCGAGAAGGCCGGACTCTCCCAATTGAAACCGGTGATTATCGTTCCATCATCGAGGAGCATAGCGGCTCCGACATGGAAATTAGAATAGGCGCAACCAGCCTTCTGAGCAGCTTCAGCTGCCTTCTCCACAAGTTCTACTTCTCTACCTTCAGCGGGTCTTGCAGTGGTTTCCATCTTGAGTCCTCCCAATCAGCCTTGAAGGAGTTAAGAATGTTGTTCTGCAGGCTATACATGATCTCAGCATCCTTCTCGGACCTCGTATGATCATAGCCGAGATTATGCAGGGTTCCATGGATGACCAAAAATGCGATCTCGCGGGCTAGCGGGTGCTTAAACTCGTTCGCCTGCCTCTGAGCCTGCGGAAGACTGACGATCAAGTCCCCCAAGTCCCTCACTGGAGGGTCGATCTCATCATCAGCCTCCTCGAGGGCAAAGCTGATAACATCGGTCGTGCGATCCAAGCCGCGATACTTATGATTTATATCCCTCACGAAATCATCATCAGCAAGGGTCAGACTCTCCACGCAGGGCTTTTCGATCTTCTGAAACTTGCAGATATAATCGAAAAGCGCTGATAACAGCTCTTCTAGATTGGGACAGAGCCCGGTCCGATCATCGAATGTCAGTTGGTTTACTTTTTCTTTCTCTTTCATGGCGGGGAAGATTATAAAGGTTTTTGTGTCCTTTAGCGTTTAGATAAGGTAAGACCGAGGTGGGAATTCGATAGAGGGCCCGACGCAGCTGTGAGCGAACCCCAGATAGACTGATAAGCCTTATCAGCACGATTCCCATCCCAGCCAGCACGAAGAAATCGGAGAGGAAACCGGAGACGCCAGCCGTGAATGATTCCGCATTGAAAAGGATAGTGGCGAAAGCGAGGAATGAAAAGGCGAAAGCATGGAGTAACCAAGTGACCACGAGATACCTATTTACCGATGACAGCGCAGACCCGACCTCACCCGAACGGATAGTCTGATCCTCCCTATACGACGACAGCGCTCCCAGTTTGGTCTTCAGCTGACGGGCAAAAAGTTCGACCAGGAAGAAACATACCAGAGCCAAGAGATAGACCAGCGCCTTCTCTGTACTTTGAAGAAGAAAGGTGAAGATCGTAAGCGCTCCTAGCGTGAGACCATCACACCTCGCCTCGATAGAGGTGAGCTGCGAGCTGTGGATACTGATGAGGTCCCTATATAACGAAGTATCGCCTGCACTCCCAGGAAGAGCTACCTGAGTGACGTAGCGCCGACTGTCACTCGCCAGGACAAAGGCTAAGACGCCGATATCCAACATGAGCACAAGTATAGGAAGCAGGGCTCCGAGCGCCGTCTCACTCGACCCGACCATCGCAAAGGCCAGAAAGATCATCGCCGCGCGAACGACAGCTAGAAAAGCGAAGATGAAGCGCATCAGCCATCCTACTGTACTAGGAATACGCTCCCTCTCCTTGGAGCTTTTCTCTCCCCTGGCCAGGAGAAGAGCATTCCCCGTATAACCATGCTCCAATTCCGGCCAATCCAGACTTAAAAGGCCATAAGCGGGATCATAGACCGCTACCCTTTTCCCGCGCCATCCCTTAAGAAGGACGAAGTGCCCTCTGCCCTCGCGTTCGAGATGAATTATCGCCGGTGTCCCGTGCGTTCTAATCTCGTCCAAGGACATCTCCTTCCGAGCCGAGACCAGCACTCCGCGCCGGGATAGAGCCTCCTCGATCGATAAGAAATCGCCCGCGGGTTCATCGACCCTCACATATTCACCCACCGTCCTCCTATAGAAAGTCTTGACGCTCTCCCTCACCACTGCCCTACCGCAAGCCTGGGTTGTCTCCTGAATATCCATGGCGGAACCCTCCGCTATAGATAGTCAGAAAACATACAAAAAAGCACAGAAATAGATTGAGAAGATCACTACCGAAGCAAAAAACTAGAGATCCGAAATATCATCGAGGACCCTCATGTCACGCGTGATCAGCGCCCGGAGTAGATCCTTCGAACGGGTAGAGATCGCAATGCGGCTCAGGAAATCCTCAAACGGTACCCGAGAGAGGAAAAAGGTCAACAGCCCCGCGCCGTGCCGCGCAGTCAGGAGGGGCTGAAGCACCAGATCGATAAAACCAGCTCCATAGGGAAGCAGTTCTGCCCCATCCACCACGAGCACTCCGCAGGTGCGAACATACTTGAACAGCTGGGCCACATCGCTGTTGACCGCTTCGTCGCGCCATCTCCTGATCGCCCCTTCCCCCTTGAGGTAGCAGCAGGAAAGCTTGTAGTCGACCGCCCGAGAAGCGAGAGCGCTGGCGAGATAGAAAGGATCCTTACCGATAAGAGGTATGAAGAGACCCAGCGAGCCCTCCCCGCCGTTCAAATTGCCCACGCCCTTAGAAAGCAGACGAAACGCCTCCCCTAACGCATACCGTATAGGAGAATTGGAAGGAATTGTTCCATCTTTTAGTCTCTCGCGGACATCGGCACCTGTCGCCGCAATCTTGGCAGCCGGTGCGTCAGCGAAGAACAGCCCGCGGATCGTCCGGGAGATCATGATATTCTTCGCGCTGGGAACCGTGCGAAGACCGATGGAACCCGTGCGGACATCGTAGAAGGGCTCCAGGTTGAACAGATCGCCCTGGGGTGCGGATAGATAGCGGTATATCTGCGAGATCGAAGCATCCTGAACTCGGGCGGGATCAGGAACCCCGCGCAGCACGCGATCCAGCTTCTCCACCCGCTCGGGATGGAGTCTAGCGAGACGCTGAATCTCCTTCTTCAGAGTCGAAAAATCCTCAGCGGTGAGATCCCGCTCCAATCCGTCGACCTCAGAACCAACCAGTATTGCGCTCATACTCACCACTCCACATCGGAGAAGTCCGGCTTGGGCTTCTCATCCTTCCGGTCTCCATCATCCTTCTTCTTAACAGCATTCGAAGCGGGAAGGTTACCGCCTCCCTGAAGGATCCTTTTAGCCTTTTCGGTCCTCTCCTGATTCTTTTTCTTCTTCAATGCGATCCTATCCTCCTGCTCCTTCAGAGTGAGCAGGGTGGTATATGCGCTATCGGGGTGCTTCTTAACCAGAGAGGAAGCGACCACATCGAAGAAATTGGGCGAAGGAATAACATTGTCATTCCTCTTGATGCAGTAGGAGAAGATGGCATTTATCACCCCTTCTCGCAACTGGTAGTCAGCCTGAAAGTGGCTGACCAGATCCGCGATCCACTTCGGGAGCTTCCGGGCCCTGATCAGCTGAGCGATATATACGCCGCACGGAGTCTCGTCCATCGCCCGCAGATCCTGGGAGAGCGCATCACCCCCGAGCGCGATCTCCCCCTTCGGTTGACCCGAATTATCCTCCTCGACAGGCAGGGCGAAGGAGAGGCGATCCCTCAGGATCTCCTTGAATCGGGCGAACGAGAAGATTCCCGTCGTATCTGAAGTTGAATCAACGATGATCTGTGCCGCCTGCTTCACCGTGCAACCATAGAAGATTATCTGCTGCAGAACCGGCTCTTCAAAGTCCTGATCCTCCAGGGGACCATGCAGAACTTTAATAGTGAAACCGAGATCTTTGAGGCAGTTGTTCAAAGAGCTCCGCAGAGCTTCCATCTTCGAACGGCTGATCGCATCGATATCACCTTTCTCGATGGTATCCTGACTATCGCCAAATACGCTATACCCGCTCTCAGTCGAATCGAAATAGCCTTCGGTAGAGAGCCGAGCCAGGGGGAACTGGGCCTGGATGGATTCGAAACGTTTCTGACCGACCCTCTGGAGGAGCAACCCGCCGATCTTCCCACGGAATAGATCCTGAGGAGGAAGAGGAACTTGAGGGACGAGGATCGCTTGCGTCGCCCCGCGATCATCACACTTGGAAAAGGTGAGGAGCAGGCCGATGCCCTCCAGCATCCTGCAGGCCTGAACGATGCTCTCATAGGGACGGCCCAGACAGCTGACTAGATCCTTCCCGAAGCGGGTGTTGCCGGTAGGTCCGAGAGAGCTGTCGGAGGCGAGGAACATATATATGGAAAAAGCGTCCGTCCCGATCAGCGGAAGGTAGGCTGTGGCCAGAAGGCGAAGTTGAGCCTGAGAGAGCTCGACGGAGCCAGGCACCGTGATGGAAGTATCATCCTGAATCTTGACCATAACCAGCCTCCCTCTACCCTCGCTATCTATCTTAAACCACCGGGTGCACTCCACTCCACCGCCGGTGAGAAAATAACGCAGTTTACTATACAATCTTTTCCAGGAGATATCCGCTTATGGAAAAGAACAAGAAGGCTAAGAAGATCGTGATTCTCACCTCGGGTGGCGACGCCCCCGGCATGAATCAATGCATATCCGCCCTGGTGCGGACCAGCCTCAATCTCGGCCTGCAGCCCTACGGTGTTCGCGACGGTATAAAAGGGCTCTGCGAAGGTGAGATATTCCCCCTGACGAGGAATTTTATCCAGGGCCTAGCGCGCCGGGGCGGAACGATCCTCTACACCTCGCGCTACCCCGAATTCCAGCGCTTAGAAGTCCAGGAGAGATGCGCAGCCAGACTGAAGGCGGAAGGGATAGACAGCGTGGTGATGCTGGGAGGAGACGGCACCGAGAAGGGAGCGAGAGCCTTGGCTCAGCTCGGCATCCAGACCATCCTGATCCCCGCGTCGGTCGACAACGATGTCCCCGGGACCGACTTCTCGATCGGATTCTACTCCGCGGTCGCCTCCTGCGTGCACAGCATCGACCAGATAAGAGATACGATGGAGAGCCACTCGCGCCTCTTCATCGTGCAGACCATGGGACGCCGCTGCCCGGACATCGCCCTCTATTCCGGTTTCGCCTCGGGAGCGGACCTGATCCTCACCCAGGCCGACTGCCCTGAGTACCCCGAAATCCTCCGGCGGGTACGAGAGATCAAAGCACGGGGGCAAAGATACTGCCTGATCGTCATGAGCGAGAACCTCATCGATGGTCAGAAGCTGAGTCAAGACCTGGCTCGCGATAGCGGATACGAGACCAGATACGATGTCTTAGGACACACCCAGAGAGGAGGCTCTCCCGCACCTCAGGATCGGATCCTCGCCCAGGTTTTCGGGGCGGAGGCCGCCAAAGCCGCGAGCGAGGGCCAGATCTCAGGCACCATAGGGGTGCAAAACGAAACTATCCTACTTAACAATTTCTCAAAAAATATTATAAAATTACGTGTACCTCGGGAAACCACTATGGTCCTGGAGGCAGAAAGGAAAGCCAGGTAGCTATGCAGAAGATTCTCAAGAAGACTAAGCTGTTCGCCACCATCGGTCCTTCTTCTGAGAAGAAGGATATGATGAAGAAGCTGTTTGAGGCCGGAATGAACGTTATCCGTCTGAACTTCTCTCACGGAGATCACGCGGAGCAGCTCGCTAAGGTCGTCGCCGCTCACGAGATCGAGAAGGAGGAAGGACAGCTCATCGGTATCGATCTAGATACTAAGGGTCCCGAAATCCGTACCGGTCGCTTCGTCGGCAAGAGCGTGGCCATCCACGAGGGTGACAAGATCATTCTCGAGATGGGCACTTCCGATGCCAAGGGAAACGACAAGCTGGGTGGAAGACAGGCTGATGGTTCGGTCGTCATGGGAATCACCTATGAGGGTCTCTACCACGATGCCAAGGTCGGTGAGCACATCCGTATGGATGATGGTAAGCTCGAGATGACCGTCGTCTCCAAGGATGCGAAGAACAAGACCCTGGTCTGCACCGCTCGCAACGCTGATGTGATCAAGGATGAGCGCGGTGTCAATTGCCCTGATACCCACCTCTCCATGCCCTATGTCTCCGAGCAGGATTACAAGGATCTGGTCTTCGGATGCGAGCAGCACGTCAACTACTGCTCCGCTTCCTTCGTCCGCAACAAGCAGGATATCCTGGATATCCGGAAGATCTTCCACGAGCACGGAGGAGATGACATCAAGATCCTCTCCAAGATCGAGAACACCGAGGCGCTTGAGAATATCTCCGATATCATCAAGCTGTCCGATGGAATCATGGTCGCCCGTGGTGATATGGGTGTCAACATCCCCGCTTGGGATGTCCCCGTCGTCCAGATGAAGCTGGTCCGCGAGTGCCGCAAGGAGGGCAAGCCCGTCATCGTCGCTACCCAGATGCTCGATTCTATGACTCATTCGCCCTTCCCCACCCGCGCTGAGGTTACCGATGTCAGCTTCGCCGTCATGGAGAGTGCTGATGCGGTCATGCTCTCCGGTGAGTCCGCTAACGGTGACTATCCCTTCGAGGCTGTCTCCATGCAGGCTAACATCTGCACCCGTATGGAGAAGGAGCTCAACTACGAGGAGCTCGCCCGTGAGGGATTCGACAACTCCGACAAGGATACTTCCGATGCTATGGCTAACGCGATCGTCAACGCAGCGGCTCTGACCGATGCGAAGATGATCTTCTGCTTCTCCGGCCACGGTGAGTCCGCTAAGAGACTCTCTCACTGCCGTCCTGTCTGCCCCACTCTGTTCATCACCGACAACAAGGTTGCCGCTTACGATTCCATCCTTTGGTGGGGTGTCTATCCTAAGCTAGTCAAGAAGCTGCCCACGCTGACCGAGGAGCTCGAGGTTGCGGCTCTGCACCTCGCCAAGACCTACGATGTGCCCGATCAGTCCATGATCATCATCACCGGCGCTTCTCCTGTCGGCTCCGCTGACACCAACTTCATGAAGCTAGTCAAGGTCGACTACTCCAAGCTCAAATCCGATCTGGATCTGTAATCGGAGTTCGATAACAGTTTTCGAAAACAGGATCGGCGCAAGCCGATTCTGTTTATTCTAATGAAAGGATTTTATATGTCAGTTTCTGCCGTCAAAAGGACGCTGGCCATCGACTTGGGAGCCACCAACCTCAGAGTGGGACTCGTCGAGCTCGACGGCCGTACCGCTCGCATCATCGATCAGATCAAAGTTCCGACTCCCAAGGATGAGAAGGCTTTGACCGCTGCTATGCTAAGCCTCATCGACCAAGTGATCTCCCAACATCCCGACTTCAGATTCGCCACTGCCGGTATCTCCGCCTGTGGAATCATCGAGCACGACAGGACTGCCGTACTCCTTCCTAACCTCGGGATCAAGAACATGCAGCTGGCTGATCTCGTCGAAAAACACCTGTCCGGGGTAAAGTGCCGCGTGGCGAATGACGCGAACTGCGCCGCTCTGTCCGAGTCCACCATGGGCGCGTCGACCGATGTGCCCGATTCGATCTTCGTCACCATCTCCTCGGGCATCGGCACCGGTTTCGTCTACGATCACAAGCTGATCAACATCGCCTTCGAAGGCGGCCGGTTGATCATGGATCTGGATGCCGAGAACCGTTTCGTCGAAGCCGAGGAGTATCTCTCCGGCAATGGCATCGTCCGTCTCTGCAAGCTGGAGGGTTTGGGCGATCATGTCTCGGGAGCGGAGTTCTTCGCTAACATCCGGGCGGGCAAGCCCGCGTTCCTGAAGGTCTACAACCTGTGGCTCAAACAGCTCGGTCTCTACTTCGGAAACCTCCAGCGCCTGTTCAACGTCGATGTCTACGTTCTCTCCGGTGGCGTGATGAAATCCCAGGATGTCTTCCTCACCGACCTGGAAAAGGTGGCGAACGGATTCGTCCATCCCTATCCCCTCAAACCGATCAGGTTCGTCAATGCTAAATTCGGTCAGGATGCCGGACTGATGGGAGCGGCCAGCTTAGGCTTCTCCCTCGAGAAGTAGCAAAGCCAGGGGCGACTGATATAGTCGCCCCTTTTCTTGTATCCTTTAACCGCTTACACATTACCATTGTTAAAAAATATCTAACCATGTAGCACTGAGGAATATAGAATATTCCTGCATTAGAAGGAGATACATATCTTATGGAACTAGTGTTGCAGGACGGTACGAAAAAGCAGTTCGAGGATGGTTTAACCCCTCTGCAGGTCGCTGAGAAGATCTCGGTATCGCTGCCCAAGAAGGCCATCTGTGCCAAGGTCGATGGTAAGCTCTACGATAAGTCCAAGCCCCTTCCCACCGGCACGCACGAATTCAAGATCATCACCAAGGAGGATCCTGAAGCGTTCGAAGTGCTCAATCACTCCTGCACTCACCTGATGGCTCAGGCGATCTGCCGTCTCTTCCCCGGCACCAAGCTGGCCTATGGTCCCGCTCTGCCCGAGGGCTTCTACTACGATGTGAAGACTCCTACTCCCATCTCCGATAAGGATTTTCCCGCCATCGAGAAGGAGATGGCGAAGATCGCGGCTCAATCCCTTCCCATCGTCAGGAAGGAGATCAGCCCCGAAGAGGCGAAGGTCATCTTCAAGGATCAGCCCTACAAGGTCATTCACACCGATGAGGTCGAGGATCGCGACCACTGCGTCTCCATCTACAGCCAGGGCGAGTTCACCGATCTCTGCCGTGGACCCCACATGCCCAATACTGGCTACTGCAAGCATTTTAAGCTCCTCTCCATCGCCGGTGCTTACTGGAAGGGCGACTCCAAGAACGATCAGCTGACTCGAATCTACGGCTGCTGCTACTTCACCAAGGAAGAGCTGGATGCGCACCTGAAGCTGCTCGAGGAGAGGAAAGCTTCCGATCACCGAAAGCTGGGCAAGGATCTCAACCTCTTCATGCTCTCCGAGTTCGGACCCGGTATGCCCTTCTGGCTCAATAATGGCTGGGCGCTGAAGAGAGCCCTCGAGGACTATCTGCTCAAGATCCTTCGCAAGCACCACTATCTGATGGTGCAGACTCCTCAGATCCTTTCCCGGAAGCTCTGGGAGATCTCCGGTCACTGGGATCATTACAAGGAGAATATGTTCACGACCCAGATCGAGGGTGAGTGGTTCGCGGTCAAACCCATGAACTGCCCCGGCGCCATGCTGATCTACAATCAGACCATCCACTCCTACCGCGATCTGCCCGTGCGGATCGGCGAGTATGGTAATGATCACCGCAACGAGGCTTCGGGCGCGCTGAACGGACTGCTGAGAGTCCGCGAGTTCACCCAGGATGATGCGCATATCCTGCTGGCCCTAGATCAGGTCGAGAGCGAGGTCGACGATCTGCTCTCCATCTACAAGGAGGTCTACTCCACCTTCGGAATGACCTTCAAGGTCGAGCTTTCCACGATGCCGGCCGATCACATCGGTGACGAGAAGGACTGGAAGTCAGCGGAGGATCAGCTGAAGAAGGTCATGATCGACAACCACCTGCCCTTCGATGTCAATCCTGGCGATGGTGCCTTCTACGGCCCCAAGCTCGACTTCAAGGTTCTCGATTCCATGCAGCGCGAGTGGCAGTGCGGTACCATCCAGCTGGATATGCAGCTGCCTGGCCGCTTCAACTGCTACTACGTCGATAAGGACGGCACCAAGAAGACTCCGGTCATGATTCACCGGGCCGTCTTCGGTACCTTCGAGCGCTTCATCGGCGTCCTCACCGAGCACTTCAAGGGCGCCTTCCCGACCTGGTGTGCTCCCGTTCAGGTCGCTCTGGCTCCCGTCATGCCCGATGATGCGAAGCAGCGCCAGGTCTGCGAGAAGCTGCGCGATCAGCTGATCGACCTGGGCTTCCGGGTCTCTGAGCTGTATCAGGATGAGAAGATCTCCTATCGTATCAGACAGGCTCAGGTTAACAAGATCCCCTACACTCTGGTCATCGGAAACCACGAGGTCGAGAGCGGTGATGTGACCTATCGAACCTTCGGACTTCCCACCCCGGTTACCGTCAAGCTGGATGACTTCATCAACCTGCTCCACCACGATGTCGACCACAAGTTCCTCTCTCCCGTGCTGGCGGCTCAAGCCAAGTAGAATCGTCAAAAGAGGGACCTCGCGTCCCTCTTTTTTGTTGTCCGCTTGATAGTTTTAACCCAAAGAATTTAAAATCTCTAGCGCTAGGAAAGGAGAGAGCCAATGAGAAAGAGTAGGGATAACCGAGTTATCTATCAGGTTTTTCCTCGAAACCACACCGCCGCCGGAAACTTTAAAGGGTTGGAGGAGGACCTCGACCGCATCGCCGCTCTGGGAGTCGACATCCTGTATCTCATGCCAGTCCAGCCGATCGGCCGAGTCGGAAGGAAGGGAAGCCTGGGCTCGCCCTATGCGATCCAGGACTATCGCAAGATTAATCCCGAATACGGAACCTGGAACGATCTGAAGCACCTGGTCCAAGCCGCGCACACCCGGGGTTTAAAGGTGATCGTCGATCAGGTCTTCAACCACACCTCCCGCGATTCGGTCCTCGTCCAGTCCCATCCTGAATACATGTGGCACAACGCCCAGGGCGAGATGGGCAACAAAGCGGGCGATTGGTCCGATGTCTTCGATCTAGACCACACGCAGAACGGTCTGGAAGAATACTTGATCGATGTCCTCGACACCTTCCTGGACCTGGGGATCGACGGTTTCCGCTTCGATGTCGCCACTCTGATTCCCGCTTCGTTCTTCGCTCGCTTCACGAAGCAGGCGCAGGCGAAGTATCCGGACCGCGACCTCTATCTCTTAGCGGAGGCTATCGATTCTCCTTTCGCCCTCGACACCAGAGGACATGGTTACAATGCCGATTCAAATGCGGATCTCGCCCGCGCTGGCTTCGACCTGATCTACAACTACGCTTCCTTCCCCTGGTTCCGCGCGTATATGCAGACGCACAGCCTCGAGGATATCGCCGGCTATCGCGCCGCCCTCGTGGTAGAGCAGGCCTCGCTTCCCCAGCAGGGCACCTCCATCGTCCGCACCCTAGAAAATCACGACCAGGAGAGACTAGCGGCACTCAGTAGAAATGCTGCCCAGCACCGCAACCTCGTGGCCTTCTCCTTCTTCACTAAAGGTCCAGCCTTCATCTATGCGGGTGAAGAGTATGGAGCGACGCACCGTCCCAGCCTCTTCGATATGGACAAGGTAGATTGGTCCGCCCCCGACCGTGACCGGATTCATCCCTTCATCGAGAGAATGATCGCCCTCAAGAAGAGAGCCGATAACACCCGAATCCTCGAGAACTGTTTCCTGCCGACCCATGGTCACCTCATCGGGGCGCAGAACTTCTACCCCGACCATACCGAGATCGGTCTCTTCAACCTCTCCGATCGGCCGCAGCTCTTCCCCTACGAGGTCATCCCCGATGGCCGATATCGCGATCTGATCACCGGTACCGAAGTGGAGGTCGACCACAACCGCCCCCAGGACTTGATCGAGCCTCTATACTTGAGGAAACTTTAATAATTAAGCTTACCTAAAAGCCTAAGGATAGATAAGAAAGAGGAGGATTCTGCGTCCTCCTCTTCTTCGATTCAAAAGCATGTTGTAGACGGCATATTTTTCCTGATTTAAAAAATCAAATACTAAGTTTGAATAATAAGCAGCTTTATGTATCCAGTAACCCGCCAAAACAAAAGACTCAGCTCACAATCGCGTATTGAGCTGAGTCTTGAAGATCTCTTATTACTTAGCTATCAAATCTTTGAAAGCATTGATGATCTGCCAGGTCGTATTGTAGAACCAACCAGAGAGTCCGACCTTGTCAGAGCCGAACTGCACCTGTTCCTTGAGCCAGGTATCCAACGAGGGTACCGCGTAGCTGATTCCGACGAGGATCAGCATCACGACGAAGATGAAGCAGATCATCTTCGCCTCGGAGAAGACCATGCCTGCGAATCTATCCAGGAAGGTCTTATGACCATCGGGATTATCTCGGATGAGAGCATGGACGATCAGGGTCAACACAGTAAAGACCGCGAAGAAGAGCAGGACGAAACAGCAGGCATAGATGATCGCCCCAGCGAATGAGGAGCCGATAGCGAGAGCTAAGGTGCCGTCCCTGATGAATATCTTCGTATAGAAATAAGAGATGAAGAACTTGGGGATGCCTACCTCGCTAAAGCCGCTCTTAATAGCATCTTCACTGATATCGGCAAAGTTTATAGACGCCAGATCGCTAGGAAGCTTATCGGCAAAAGTCTGGGCCAAACTATCGGCAAAAGGCGCTTTAGTCACGATCAGATTACCCAGCATCTGATAGAAGTATATCGCGACGACCAAGCCGGCGATCGTAGCGATCCACTTGACGAATCTCCGCTTTCCCCCACGGATCAGACCGAAGATAGCCGCTAGGACCATCAGCGCCAGAATCACGATATCCAGAATGGTCATGCTCATTCTCCTTCCCTGTTC
This sequence comes from Caryophanales bacterium UBA6449, assembly GCA_002437105.1. Taxonomy (GTDB): domain Bacteria; phylum Bacillota_I; class Bacilli_A; order RFN20; family CAG-288; genus CAG-568. The sequence goes on along the minus strand of DJOB01000004.1, from coordinate 245,738 downwards.
GACTATTATAAATGAGAACTACTTGATTCCTCGGGTGAGAGCCTTCTTTCGCCAGTCTCCTCTATTCCAGCGGATCGTGAACGCGACACCGCGGACGCACTCATCCAGACAGGCGCCGAGGAACGCTCCATAGATCCCCCACTTGAAGACGAGGCTGAAGAGGGCCGAAGCACCGACAGTGAAGAGCCAGGAGGTCAGAATCGAAGAGATGACTGGGAAGGTGATATCGCCCGCGGTCTCGATACCCTTGACATAGACCAAATTGGTAGCGCGCCCCTGATCGAGGACCACATCGATCAACATGCAGAACACCGACACGAGCCCCACATGCTGCAACGTCATCCCCTCCACATTGATCTGGGCATCCTTCACCGCCGGGGCCATCAGAGCGGAGAAGACCCAATACGAGATGAGCGTGATCAGCAGCGACATCACCAGGGAGACGGTGCGAGCCATCGTTCCCGTATCCTTGACCAATCGATAGGCCTTATCCTTGTCTCCCTCGCCAATCATCGTCCCTTCGATAACCTGCATCGCAATACCGGTGCCGTTGGCGAACAAGTAGATTATCGAGGTGAAAGTCATGATGTAGTTCCTCAAGTTCTGCATCAGCACGCTGACGGAGGCGTTGACGATGATGGTCAAGACGAGCTGCGAGAAATTGTAGGAGAGCGTCTCCCCCGAGGTCGGGAGACCGATGGTGAGCAACCTCTTCAGGATATCGGTCCGGATCGGGAAGAGCTTCCTGATGCTGAGCGATTCCCCCACCACCCGGAAGAAAAAGATCAGCGAAACCAGAAAACCCACCAGCCGCGAGAGATCGGTCGCGATGGCAACCCCGGTCAGCTTCCCCATCTCATCGAGGCCCGGAATGGCCCAGATCGCGATGGCATTGAAGAGCGCCGCCACCAGGTTGGTCGCGAACGCGATGATGGTGGGCTGCACCATCCGCTTATTTGCTCGCAGGAAAGAAGACAGGACATTGTTGAGCGCGACAAAGATGAGCGACAGCCCCGAGACCAGCTGGTAGCGGATCGCAAAAGGAAGGACGCCGGAATCGACCTGCATCAGCTTGAAGACGCCCAGCGGAGCGATACCAGTCACCAGCGCGGCGACGATAATGCCGCAGAGCAAGTTGAAATAGAAAGCCAGGGGATAGATGCTCTTGACCGCTGCGAAGTTGCCCTTACCTTCCAGCTGGGTGATGAGGATGAGCGAGGAGGAGGAGAGGACCGAGAAGGAGACGACGAAGATGTTGGCTATCTGGTTCGCCTGCCCGACTGCGTTGGATGCCTGCGGGATGCCAGCCAGCATAAACTCGTTCACATAGCCCATCGCCACTCCGAGGATCAATTCGAGAAAGACCGGGACGGCGAGCTTGACAGTCCGCACATTGCGCGCGAAGACACGAATGATAGGCAGATCTCTAATAGCCATAGCACACTCCAAAAGCCACTAGGGATTATAGGTTAAAACTGTTAATTGCGATAAGCGCAATCATCTAGCAAAAATGCCTCTATACCATATTGAAAACGCTACCAAAACTTGTAGAATCTTATTAAAGCGCTTAGGAGTTCGAAATATGGACAAGATCTCAGATATGGGTAAAACCTATATTCCTCTAGAGGAGAGGAACGGTCGCAGGCCACCTGTCTTCTTTACCCGCGATCTCTCGGAGAAGGGCCTCGAAAAGATCCTGAAACGGATCAGATACGTACTCAACGGTAAGATCGCTATCAAGGTACAGACGGGTGAGCCTCATAGCCCTCCTCCCATTCCTCCGAGCTGGGTCAAATACCTGATGACGGCGGACCTGCCCCAGGCGACGATCGTGACGACCGACCCCTACTGCGAAGGCGAAGGGTATTCGGATAGAAAGGGGCGCGAGGCGCGGCGGATCCAAGGGTGGACCTTCTCACCGGTCGAAATCATGGATAGTGAGGGAGCTGCGGCTCTGCCCTTGAAAGGCGGAAAGTGGTTTTCCGAGATGAGTGTCGGGAAGTCGCTGCTGAACTACAATTCGATGCTGGTACTTACCAACTTTAAATATCCATCTACGGGTGGATTCAGGGGAGCGAACCAGAGCGTCGGGCTGGACTGCGCCGACAGGAAGATCGGTCACGCGCTGATCCACACAGCTCCCGATGCGGACGAAAGTTCAGAAACCACCGGGCCTGAGCTCATCGAGAAGATCACCGAATCGGCCAAAGCGGCCGCAGATTTCTTCCGGGGCCACATCGGCTACATCAATGTGATGAAAAACCATCCCGCCTCCTGCCCCAGTGAAGGTCCGAATACGGCAACGCCCACTCCGGATAGCGGAATCTTGGGTTCGCTGGATATCCTAGCTATCGACCAGGCGTGTATAGATCTGATCTGGAACCGATCGCCAAACGAGCGATCCAGTCTGATAGAGAACCTCGACCGCCACCACGGTCTACGCCAACTCTCCTACATGAAGGAATTGGGGATGGGTCACGATAGCTACGAACTGATCGATATCGATCACGAGGACGATATCCTCACGCCACCGCTCGCAGCTCAAGGTTAAGATCGAGCGAAGAATATTCCTATAAATCTCACTTTTATCGTGCCTTCAGCAGAGCAGGTAGCAAGCAATATAATTACCTCCGAGGTTAGAACTATGCATGATAGAGACTATATCGCCCGCGCGATCGCTGAGGGCGGACAGATTAGAGCTTTTGCCCTGACTTCCCGACTTCTCGTCGAGCAGGCAAAAAAGATACACGACTATTCCCCGGTCTCGATCGCCGCGCTGGGACGTACTCTCTCGGCCGCTTTGATGATGGGCGATATGCTCAAGGGGGACAGGGACCTTGTCACCCTGATAATCAAGGGCGACGGCCCTCTCAAACAGATCGTAGCTACCGCCGACTCGAAGGGAGACGTGAAGGGCTACGCTGCCGTTCCCGATTTGAAACTCCCGCTGAAGCCCAATGGTCACCTGGATGTAGGGAGAGCCGTGGGGAAGGGAACGCTGACCGTGATCCGCGATCTCGGCATGAGAGAGCCGTACGTCGGGACGGTGGATCTAGTCAGCGGTGAGATCGCCGAGGATGTCACCTACTACTTTGCCGAGTCGGAGCAGATTCCCACCGCCTGCGGTCTCGGTGTCCTCGTCGATACGGACTACACGATCAGAGCCGCAGGGGGGTTCCTGATCCAGCTGATGCCCGGAGCACAGGAGAAGACCGTCGCCAGACTAGAGCAGAATCTCGCGCACGTCAAATCGGTCACTGACCTCCTCAAGAGCGGTGAGACTCCCGAGGGACTGATCACCACCATCCTCCAGGGGTTCGATGTCGAGATAACTTCGACCCGCGAGGTCCGCTTCCTCTGCAACTGTTCCAAAGAGAGGTTCGCCAGCGTCATCAAGAGTCTGGGACCCGCCGAGATCGACGATATGATCACGAAGGATAGGGGAGCCGAGCTGACCTGTAACTTCTGTGGGGCAAAGTACTACTACACCGCACAGGAACTCGAAGCGATCAAGGCTGAGCTGGAAGCGACCCGATCCAAGGGGAACTGATCAAGATAAGAAAAAGAAAGGGAAGGGCAGATCAACTTGCCCTTCCCTTTTCAATCTGAGAATCAACTAGGCCAACTTGCAGATCTTGATTCCCGTGAGATCGTTGTCGGACAGCTCGACGACAAAGTTACCCTTGACCAGCGCCTTGGTGAAGGAGGAGTCGGTGAACTCCCAAGAGCCATCCTCCTCTTCGAATCCAGCCGCTTTGTACGCCTTCTCGATCTCCGTGACGAAGGTGCTGTCGCTCTTCGTCGCCTTATTCACATAGACATTTACCGCATCGTACTTGCTGCCGTCGCTCTTCTGGTAGGTGACGGCAGACAGGTTCTCTCCGCTGGTCTCGCCAGAGACGAAGACGAAGGGGAGACTGGCGATCTCATCCGCGGTGAAGACTTTGAGCATCTTCTGATAGACATTGGGATTGCCATCCTTCCAAGAAGTGGGTTTAACGAAGTCTTTCATCTGGCTGATGGCGGTCTTCTCCGCGGCGGGGAGCTCCGCATCCGCACCGTAGGCGAAGGTCAGAGTCTCCTGGCCGCTAAAGAAGAACGCATCGTAGTCGAAGCGCAGAGCGGTTATCGTCTTGGTCGCCGCATCATAATCCAGACTCAGATTGCTTCCGTATTTATTGTAGATGCACTTAAAGATATTCTCGAGTGCTCCCGTGACTCCGGATTTGACCGTCAGCTTACCATCCTTAAGGTCGACCACCGCACTGGAAAGGCTGAAGCTGCCGATATGAGACGCGAAGCTATCAGTGGCCGAAGCGTAATCGCTCGCGACCGCCGATACGCCCTGAGAGTCCTCGCCCGCGACGATATCGTAGGGCATGACTCCCCCTTTATTTTTGACCCAACCATACTTCTTGTGCGTCGAGGAGACGCTGTAGTCGATCAGCACCGTCTCAGGCGAAACATAGGTGATGATCGTATCGGGATCACTGCCATCGGAAGACGGGATCGTCTCGGTGATCTTGAACGTCTGACCCTCCGCCAGCTTACCGAAAGCCTCAGTCACTCCCGCATCACCCGCAGGATAGGGAGTAGGATCCGCCACGAACTCCTGCAGACCGCCGAAGGTGGTCGTGAACTGATAGTAGTAGCTGTAGACACCGGAGTCGCCCTCAGCAAAAGCAGTCGCATAGGTGACGATGGCCTTGGAGATGACACCATTATCCAGCACGAAGTCGATGCTCTCGGGAACGACGCTGCTGGAGCTCATCGTCGCCCAAGTGAGCGCCTGACCGATATTCTTAGAATCGAGGCCGTAGTAGTGATAGGTATCATCACTGGTGCTGTAGGAATTCTTCAGGATCTCCTCCTGGTATTGAGCCACCCACTTCCAACCGGTATCGAAATCCTCATCGAGACCCTCCTTACTCACCTGGTTGGTCGCATCGATAACCAGCGTGTAGGACTCTCCGGCCGATAGGCCAGCAGCCTCATCCGCCTCCGTGGCCTTGTGCACGGAGTCGACCCGGAGCGTCTTTCCATCGGACCCGATCAGGGTATTGTCGAACCGGACCGAATTATAGTTGAGCTCAACGCTGCCAAAGGGGGTAGAGCCCTCCTGGGTGGAACGGAAGGTGACACCGTCGGAGCGGAAGCTTCCCTCCTTCGCGAATATCTTGGATCCAGCCGTCGCCGTCAACTTATTCTGACCCAACTTGAAGCTATTCACGAACGAATCCATCAGATCGACCTTGGAGGTGCCGATATCCCTGATAGTATGAATGGCCGTGTCGGTATATTCATTGTTGGGGATCGCCTTGAAGGTGAGCTCCGTGGCAGTACCAGAGAACTCGATGCTGGAATAGGATCCACCATAAGCATACTCGTCGAAGTTCTTCAGCAGGCCCTCGATAAGATCGGTGTTGGTGGAAGACAGCACGCCATCTTTGAGGGTGAACATATCCGCAGTGATCGGCGTGTCGCCGAGCTTCTTAGCGAGCGGATCGAGATCCTTCATCGAGCTGTAGGCAACCGTATTAAAATCAGCATCCGTGCCCTCGAAGGTTCCTCCCACCTCCACCTTGCCATTGCGGATCGTATAGTTGTAGACCGTGGTGCCCGAGGGATCCGAGAGGCTAGGGAGAACAACCACGCCGCTATAGGAGTCGTAATCATATCTGTCCGTACTGACTCTAGTGACTTTACCTATATCCGTATCGAGATCGACCGTATAGTTGCTCGTCTCGACGATCCGGTTCAGCACCTGCACCAGCTGATCGATGGTGGCGATGGAATCCGAAGAGCTGGAAGAAGAAGTAGAGGAGGAGCTGTCGATCGATCCGCTCGAAGAGCTCACCGAAGAGGGAGAAGAAGACGAAGAATCGGCGGAAGAGGCAGGAGTGGAAGAAGACGAAGAAGCCGACGAAGAAGAGGAAGACGGCGAAGACGGTGATAGTGAAGAAGATGGCGATGATGCCTGACTAGGACTACAACCAAAAAGGATGGCTACCAGCGCGCCAAGCGCTAAAAAACTCTTTTTCCTCATAACATTTTCCTCTCGATAACGGAAGAAATTATAGAGTCTTTTAAAAAATAATCACTACATCATATGAATCGAATCTCGATTGAAAAATCTCGGGAGACCGAGAGGGATTAGCCGCGCGCCCTTTGTTGTAGAATCTACTTGCGCAATGCGGAGGAAAAACAATGGCTAAGCACACGTTAGTCCTGGTCCGTCACGGCGAGAGCGAGTGGAACAAGCTCAATCTATTCACCGGTTGGACCGATGTCGATCTGTCCGAGAAGGGACACCAGGAGGCGATCAAGGCGGGAGAGCTCCTCAAGGCGGAAGGCTTCTCCTTCGATATCGCCTTCACTTCCTACCTCAAGAGAGCGATTCACACCCTGAATCACATCCTCGATGGCGTCGATGAGAACTTCATCCCCGTCATCAAAGCCTGGCAGCTCAACGAGCGTCACTACGGCGCCCTTCAGGGACTGAACAAGGCCGATACTGCCGCCAAGTACGGCGACGCCCAGGTCAAGATCTGGAGACGTTCATTCGATGTCTGCCCTCCCGAGCTCGAGCTGACTGATCCCCGTTATCCCGGAAACCAGCACACCTATCGCGATGTCGATAAGAAGCTGCTTCCCCGTACCGAGTCGCTGAAGATCACCATCGAGCGTGTCGTGCCCTACTTCAACGAGCACATCGCTCCGGAGATCAAGGCTGGCAAGAATGTCATCATCGCTGCCCATGGCAACTCGCTCAGAGCTCTGGTCAAGTACTTGGACAACATCTCCGATGCCGATATCGTCAACCTGAATATCCCCACCGGTGTTCCCCTCGTCTACGAGCTGGACGAGAACCTCAAGCCCATCAGCCACCGCTACCTGGGCGATCAGAAGGCTATCGCAGCCGCGATGGCTGCGGTCGCCAACCAGGGTAAGGCTAAGAAGTAACCCTCGAGACCAGCGCTTCGCACGCTGGTCTTTTTTTGTCCCCGCCGCGCCAATCCGATTTTAGGAATAGAATCTCTCACGCGAGGAGAACAGGATGAAACGGAATGCAGATATGACCAGTGACATCGCAATCCCCCTGATGTTAGGAGCTATCCTCCCTTTCATCATCGTCCCCTTTCAACTCCTTCAGGAACTTAGTCAGAAGATGCTGGCGGAAGCTCCTTTCGGACGAGATATCCAGGGATACGCCGTGATGTTTCTCATCATTGCTGCGCTCACCCTCCTTCAGGGGGAACTGGTCGCCCGCCTGCGGATACCCGATGAGAATCCTACGCTCCTGAAGCGCTCGCTCCAGCATGGACTCAAGCCCGTCTGGACTAAAGTATTCATCTGCGTCATCGCCGGTTGCCTGTGTTCCTTCTTCTCCGGCGCCGCGCTAGGGAGCGAGGCCCCGAGCGTCTACCTTGGCGCCCTGCTAGCCGCCCTGCTCGGAGCGAAACGATACGGTCGCTCACCCGTCCGGGCGACCCGATTCATGGAGACCGGTGCGGCGATCGGCTTCAGCCTCGCCTTCGCTAATCCCCTGGCCGGCGTCTTCATGCAGCTGAATAAGGATAGATCCTCAAGAAAAGACCTATCGATAAATCTGCTGACCTGCACCCTAAGCTGGATTATTTCTAGCCTCCTTCACGGCCTTCTCGCCCTGATAGAAGGAAAAAACTTCCTCCGCGGATTCCTATATTCCGGTATCGTCTTTAAGACGAGCACCATCGCTTATCTCGACCTGCGATACACCTACCTGACCCTGCTCCCCGCCCTGCTCTCGCTGATCGTCATCCCGCTCCTGGGATACGCCGTACGCTTCCTTCGCCCCACACTGTCCCGCGATGGTGGACACCTGCGGATGATATCTCCCTGGCTCTGCGCAGCCATCCTCTTCGCCCTCTTTATCGTTCTACCGGACTCGATAGGAAGCGGAGCGAGCTACATTCAGAATGGCGTGCAGATCGCCGAAGGCAATCCCCTCCGCCTCATCATCCTCACGGGTACCAGACTGCTGCTTACCATCCTCTGCTTCAGCACTCCGATCCTGGGCGGAACCATCATTCCCACGATCGGCCTCGGTTCCCTGCTCGCTGCCGATCTTCTTCCCCTCTTCCACTGGCTTCCCGCCGATCTCGCCCACTCCTTCATCATCGCTGGCGGAATAGCCAGCTTCATCGTCGCTACGAAGAAACCGCTCGCCGGTTTGGCCCTCACCCTCTCCTTTTGCCCCTTCCTGCCGGCGATCATCAACCTAGTCCCCGCGATAGCTCTAAGCTCGCTGGTCCTATCTATTCCCGGAATACCCTCCTTGAGCCGACAGATGCTCCAGGCCGATCTCGCCACGCATCTGGAGACCGACATCTACATCGGTCATCACTTCCAATCGAAGTTCAACCACGGGTCACTGGGTGGAGAAGAACCTGGGAACTAAATTCCCCCTTGCAATTAACACCTTAAGTAGTAGAATTAACGACGCCCCTTGAAGAAGAGGTGAAGCACGTGGCCCGATAGCTCAGTTGGTAGAGCAAGGGACTGAAAATCCCTGTGTCGGCGGTTCGATTCCGCCTTGGGCCACCATTAAGGTTATAAAAGTTTGATGCTCTTTCTAAGGGTGTCAAACTTTTTTGTTTATGGCGATAAATATGAAGTCTTTAAGAATGAATGCCGTGTAATAGTGATGGACAAAGTCAATAAAATCGGCTTTTTTATCACCAGCTTTACACGAATAGTATTCACTAATACACAACAACTCACTTTTACACGGTGACATGCACACCCCCATATAAATACAAAACACCAAACTTTACTGAAGATGAAGTTAAAAATTTTTACTATTGCTTATAACCAAATGTTTATTAATAAAGAATCTACACTTGAAGCATTAGATCATGTTAAAGTAACACTTTATTAAACTTCAAAACCAGATGAGAATATTGCTAACCTTCAAGAAGAAACAAAAGAAATGGAGAGTGGTTTAGAATTTTGGTAAAAGCCAATACAACAACAGTTCAAGACTAGAACATTCGGAAGAAAAAGTACGCAGAACTAGAAAAAATATCAAAATAAGCTAAATGATATGAAAGGTACTATTGCCTTTAAGTTAAATAAGATTAATGCTTTTAAAGAAATAATAAAAAAGGAGAATCGTTAGTAGTGTTTGATGAACAAGTCTTTAACTTCATGGTTCATAAAGCTATAGTTCATAATGATAAATCTGTAACTTTTAAATTCTTGTAAAGTCAAAGGATTTATGTTAAGGCTGAGGAGTAATATTCTTGGCTTTTTAACGATATATATATCGATTTAAATAAATAAGCTATTAATATATATAAATACCAAGCGTAAGAAGAAGCTTCAACAATAATCCTGAGACTCAAAAAATAATGAATAAGATATCTGAGATTCTAGGAATATGGATGGGGGGAGCTAATGAAAGCAAAAGAGGATTTAAGAAAAGATCAGGAACCAATGCTGTTTATAGAAGCTTAAGACAAAGAGCAAATCGAAAAATAAGACACACTGAAAAGATTAATTTAAATAAATTGAAACTTAGTAAAGGTAAAAGTAATCATTTGCCTTTACATAAAAGATGTCTATGATAAAAAAGAAGTCGAATAAATTATGACATTAACAAAGGAATTAATAAGAGAATATCTTGAATCAATGGGAGTTAATCTTTTATCAGTAGAAAAGATAAGATCTTCAAAATACTATTTCTATATCAGTATCTATAAAGAACATTATTTACTTAATGAGAAAAGAAGGATTAATGAATTTCCTCAGCTATTAGAAGTATTAAGTAGATTTTATGAAGCAGAAGAAGTTCCTTCATTAGTTGAAGGCTGTATTTGCTTTAAGGTTAAAAAAGAAAGCAAACACGAAATGTTAGATTTGAATATCAAAAGAGAAATCATCAAAAAGATTGTTGACATGGGCTTTATCTTATCAGTACCTTCCATTTATGACGATGGCGAAAAATTATTTGTTGGGGGCAATCTTGTAATATATTCAGATGTCTATAACCATAGAGACAAATTAATAGAGAAATTAAAAGAATTTAAAGCCTATATCCAAAGCTTAGGATATGAATATTACAATCCTTGGTATAGACCTTATGCTTCTGATTTTATAATAACCTATAAGACTTCAAGTTCTAATGAAAAAAGGGATTAATCTAATAAATAGATAAAGTCTGAAGTAATTTAATAACTATAAGCCCTCATTTGCACAAGTGTGCTGAGGGTTCAGGTATTATCGGGCTTTTTTGAGAATAAATCCCTGAATCTGATGGTCTTTCTAGTCGAAATCAGCTTTTTTCAGGAGCAGCACTATCTTGTCCTATACCCCATAGGGCGGGTTGAAAATGAACCAGTAGAGATTGAGAAAATCCTGAAGATTGTCCCTCGAGAAGGGCTCGTGGGTCCTAAGGAAAGCCTTGAGATTAGAATGGGCGTCGTTTATGGAATCCATGGGATTGTCCTTGTCCTCCAGTCCCTTTGTTTGCGGTGTGAGATGAACTTCCTCGGGGCTATCCAGTTTCTTTACCAGCATTCTGTGTGCTTTCTCCCCATCATGCACAATCAAGGCTCCCGGCTGTATGTGCCTCAGAAGCGCATTGCATATCCTCTTGGCGCTGGGCTTTACTTTTTCCGTTGCGAAAACACGGTATTACCGTTGGTATCAAGTGCCATCAATATGCATATCTATTTGACGGAAAGCCCCTTGGGGCTTTTCCTGCTGTCATTCATTATTCTCTCGTCTCTGACTACATGTATATATGTCTCATCGATGTACACTCGATTGGAAATGACTGTGAAGTCCTGAGCATTTTTCCAAGGCTCCAAGGTTTTTATGAGCCAATACGCCCTGGTAGAATCGGCGTTTCTGTTGAATCTCGATAAGGTTATGAAAGAGTACCCGATGAACTCTATCCATTCTAGAAAGGGAATCTTCCAAGAATCCAGCAGCGTCCCTGTCGTCGGTGTGAATCCCCTCCCGCATTCCGAGCACCTGTACCGCTGTATCTCACTCTTTCCTTTTCACGTCCTTCTTGAAGAAGGCTGATTCGCACCATGGACATGAAGCGGCACGAATGAATTGATGAATTCGACGCATTTCGGCGTGACTCTAGAATGCTTTACACCATACCATTGAAGCAAAGTATCTTTCATCATTGCTTCGTAAGGAGTATTCGGAATCCTAAAAAGCAGGCTTTTCCTGCATAAAAAATTAGCCCATCGGGCGTTGGATTTATAAGTTTTCATGGCGGTTTGGGCATTTAGGAAGACGTCCGGTCAAACCGCCAAGCCTGATCCCAGACGTCCACCTAAATGTATCATCAAACGGTCCTTAAAAGACCGGAGATTTTATACTCCTGTTTATTATCAGCTCACTCGTACAAATGAGGGCCTATATTTAAAGATGAGAAAAGGCATAATAAATAAAACAACATATCACTCTAATGTAAACCTATTATTTGGAATGTTTTAAGCAGTAGAAATTGTAGACGCTTTTTTACCATTTGTAGTCTTAAGCCCTCATTATTACAGTATCGGCAATAATAATTATTCTGGTGGTAACAATTATAAAAATAGTGATATTCGCATATGATTAAATGATATTTCTTCAAGTCTGCCTCGCTTAAGACAAAACCATATTCAAATAACAACAGCTCATAATTCAATTTATAATATTAGCTATTCATTTAATCAATTTACTTATGAGAATACTAAAAATAAAGCTTTTATATAATTTCGCGATTATAAAATCTTAAATTTTAAAAAGCCTTTATAAAATTAGAAGATATAGAAGAACTAATCTTGTAAAACAAATGGCATCTGTTATAAAACCAATCTTAATTCATGGAAGGAAAAATAAATCTATGACACTTATTGATAAATTATCGTCGATCGACTCTCCATCTCTTACACCATTAAAAAGTGGAAGTGATAAAACTATAGGTGATTTTTGGAATGATTTTGTTGTTCCCTTACTTCCTGATAAAAAATAGCAATTAGCATTTACAAAATACTACTTCAATATATTGATGATCCAGATGCTGTTTTTGTAATAAGAAATTATGGTCAACCAGTAAAGGGAAAGAAAAATTACATTACCTTGAGGAGAGGATTTTATACTGAAATTACTAATGGGACTACTAATAGGGCCACTAATTGTAGTTATTTTTTCACTGATAATTTCTTTGCGGCTTATTTTTGTAAATTTGCTATTGATGGATATGTTCCGAGTTACGACGAGTTCAAATGCGCAATGATTTCTAGAAAGTTTCCTGCCACCTGCAAATGTACAAAAGATGAAAAAGAAAAAGCAGCATATTCTCTCGATGGAAAAAATCCCGGCTTTGGGAAAGCGGGATACAAAATATCTCATATTATTGATGTTGGAAAAGAATATTTTATTAAAGGTAAAACTAAGAGTATAAATGATTGGTGTAAAGATTATAAATTTACCCGTGGAGATTCTGGTGATTATAAAAAAGCTGTAAATGGAAATTATTATGTAAGAAAAATGAGCTCATCGCAACTCAACATGTCTCAATATCCACTTAATAAGGCAAAAGAAGTATTAAAAGCACATTTTTTACGCTTTGTATGTCCTTTTAATTATGTGCTGACGCCAAAACGGGAAAAACCGAAATGTCAAGAATTTCCTAAAGGTGTACATATAAAGGGAAATGACATTGGGGAAATGCCTGAATTTCTGCAATATGCTAAAGATCAATTAAGAAAGTATTATGGGCCTGATTATGACGATTTCTTAAAAAGAGTGATGATTGACCCCAATCTAGCCTCGTCAAAAATTCCTAACAGTACTAAACAACCTGGTAATACTATAATTAATATTAGCTATGGACTGGGCATATCAAACACAGGAAGTGAACCACAAGGAGGGAAAACTTTAGGAATTGGCCAACGTGCAAAGAGATTTTTTACCAAATTATTAACATCGGAAAAATTATCAGATGTGCAAATAAATAATCTTAGAAACAAAAAATACTGTAAAGACAAATTTGGTATTTCATATCCAGTTATCGCAGATATTAATGTGGATCACTATGACCCTAAGAGATTTTATAAAAAACCAATAAATGATAAATATGTTATCTGCTCACAATGGTACGCTAGAAACGAAGCAAAAATTGAAAATTGGAGAAAAAATAATGGTTTTGCAAGTATCCCTTTTTAAATAAATTTATAAATAATATTAAATTAATCAGAATACACCTGTTTTAAACTAGTTAGAATTATATGATTTAATTAGAGCTCTTATCTTTAATTAAGCGAAGTTAATATTCATATATTTTTTTCTAGAATTTAATAAAGCTGCTATAAGTTTAAATTACAAGTAATTTCTATGGTCCATATTCATAGCTGCTTTTCTTTTTTAGTTATAAAAATAATTCTCATATTTATAGTCTATAAGAAAGCCTTATTACTGATGAAATGATAACTATTCTGCCTTATAATTACTCGCCTCAATTTTGATAAAAAGCCAATTTTTAGTAGACATCGTGAAATACTACTATGATAAAGAAAGTACTGTTACCCAATAACAACATATGCATCATGGTAATGAATTGCTTTTCACCCTGTAAATCAGTGTCAAACTTTTTCACAACTAAATATTATATATGTATATATAGGTATTCAAATTAATAGCTGCAATGTTCTATGCTTAGCCAGTTCTTAGATAAAAAACACATGGGCCAGAATAGCCCATGTGTATGTACTACTGACGGGATGACAGGAATTAGAAGTTGGCTTCTACAAAGCTCTTGAGCTCGTTATAAGCCGCTTCTTCATCCTCACCAGAGATATTGAAGGTCAGATCAGCTCCCTGCTTAGCACCGAGAGCCATGATGGAGAAGATCCGCTTAGCATCAGCCTTCTTGTCGCCGAAGACGATCTGGACCGAGCTCTTAAACTTCTTGGCGTTCTGCACGAGCAGGGTTGCCGGACGGGCGTGGATGCCCTCCTGGTCCTTAACGACATAATTGAACGATTTCATTTCGATTTCACCTCACGAATGTTTTACCGCTTTTCCGCGGATTTTCCACCCTTTTTCAGCTTGGAAAAATCGATGTTCACATGGAAGAGTCCCTTCCACTTCTTGAGCTCGGGATTAGGATTATCGGGCATGAAGATACCGAGGCAGAGAGCACCGACCACGGTTCCCGCAATCAGCGCGATGATGTACCAGATCCAAGGAAGATTCATCAGTCCCTGATTCAGCACCGGGAAGACGAAGATTCCTCCGTGGGGCACAGGAAGTCCCACCTGGAACACACCGGAGAGGATACCAGCGACGACCGAACCGATCACGGATGAACCGATAACGGGCAGAGGATGGCTAGCCGCGTAGGGAATCGCACCTTCAGTGATGAATCCCAGTCCGAGCAGATAGTTGACCTTGGAATCGGTGCGCTCCTTCTTCGACCACTTGCCGGGGAACAGATCCGCCGCCAGCGCGATAGCGAGAGGAGGAACCATACCACCGATCATGACTGCCGCCATCGCCATATAGGCCGCATTGGCTGCCTCGCCAGTCAGCTCATTATTCAGAGCGGACGCAATAAGACCAGTACCAGTGACATAGGCTGCCTTATTCACAGGTCCACCCATATCGACCGCCATCATACCGGCGAGTATCGCACAGAGCAGAACAGTCAGATGCGCATCGGCTAGAGCCTTCAAACCCTTCTGGAGACCGAAGGACACATAGATGAAGGGAGTGTTAACCACATACATCGTCACGCCAATCAGAGCCGTACCGACGATGGGGAAGATGAGCATCGACTTGAGACCTTCGAGGTTCTTAGGCATCTTCCGCGTCAACCATTTCAAGCCTAGAACGATGTAACCAGCGATGAAACCACCGACCAGAGCACCCAGGAATCCCGCAGTCGCTCCGTTGGTTTCGAGCTTCAGGGTATCAGCGATCGAGAACTTGTTGCCCGCGAGCAGACCGGCGACAAACCCTACGACGAGCGCCGGAGTACCGGCGATCGAGTAGGCGATGAAACCCGCCAGAACCGGAAGCATGAGTCCCATCGAGAAGCCGCCCAGCGTCTTGAACCAAGCAGCGACCACGTTTGTCGAACCGAAACTGGCACCGGCGTCGGAGTGACCCGTCGCCATATCGATCAGGAAGGCGATCGCAGTCAGAAAACCACCGGCGATGACGAAGGGAATCATGTGGGAGACACCACCCATCAGGTACTTGTAGATCTTGTGCCAAATCGACTCCTTGGTCAGCGCACTATCACCTTCGGGCTTAGCGGCAGCCGCGTCGCTGTGATAGATAGGAGTATCCGCGCTCAGCGCGAGCTTGATGAGCTCGTCGGCATTATTGATCGCCTTGGAGACGGAGACAGCCAAAACCTTCTTGCCGTTGAAGCGAGTCATCTCGACCGAAGCGTCCGCCGCGACGATGATCGCCTTGGCCGCCTTGATCTCCTCCGCGGTCAGCGCGTGCTCGATTCCCGCGGCACCATCGGTCTCCACCTTGATAGAGAGACCAGCCTTCTTAGCCGCGGCTATCAGCCCGTCCTGAGCCATATAGGTATGAGCGATGCCGTTCGGACAGCTGGTCACACCGAGGATGTCGAACGTCTTGGTATTCGCGATCTCCTCGTCGATCTTCTTCTCCTGGATGAGCTTAGCCCCTTCGGCTTTAGCGATGATATTCAGGAATTCGACACTGTCCTTAGCCTGGAACAGGTCGCTCACGAACTGCTCGTTCATCAGCAGCTTGGACAGGGTCTGAAGAACCTCCAGCTCCTGATTGTCCTGACCGTTGCTCTTGGGAGCGGCGATCATGAACATCACCTTGGCGGGCTCTCCATCCAGGGAGGCAAATTCGACACCCTGGTGGAAGACCATCGCGATGAGAGCGGGCTTAGCGACGAAATCACCCTTGGCGTGGGGAATAGCGACTCCCTCGCCGATTCCCGTGGTGGATTCCTTCTCCCGCTCCAGAACTCCGTTCAGATAGGCTTTCTCATCCTTGACTGCCCCGGTCTTCATCATGAGGCTCACACCCTGCTTCAGGGCATCGAGCTTCGAGGAAGCGGATGCATCGACATCGATAGACGATACCGTCAATAGGTCTGATATCTTCATAGACCCTCCTTTCATATGGCATCTCTCCCATACATCTTCTTCAGGATCGCCAGCACCTTCTCCCGAGTAGCCAATCCCTTGGAGAAGGCGGTGGCGGAGCCGGTCGAGGAAGCGAGCTCCAGAGACCGCTCATAATCCTTGGTCCGGAGGTAACCGTAGATGAATCCGGCCACCATGGAATCGCCAGCTCCCACCGTCGAGACGACCGGGGCATGCATGGCCTTCTTGATGTAGGACCGCCCGTTCTCATCGACGAGGATCGAGCCATCCCCACCTCTCGAGACCAGAACGTTTCTAGCGCCCAGGCCCTGAAGTTCCTTGGCACCGGCGATGATCGCCTCCTCGGTATCCATCGGTTTCCCTACGATCTCCCCGAGTTCATCGCTGTTGGGCTTGATCAGGAACGGATGGTACTTCAAAGCATCGGTCAGGAGCTTTCCGGTCGAATCGACCACGGTGAGCACCTTCCTGCCCGCGAGCCTGGCGAGGATCTTCTCGTAGGTATCGCTGGGAAGAGTCGGAGGGATCTGCCCGCTCATGATGAGCACATCGCCATCCTGGGACTGATCGATCTTCGCTACCAGCTCGCTGAGTTCCTGCTCCGTAACCCGCGGTCCCTGACCATTGATCGCCGTCTCCGGTTCACCTTCGACCTTGACATTGATTCTCGTCACCCCGGGGGTGTGGACGAAATCCGTGGTCAGTCCTTCCTGCTTCAACAGCTTCTCGATGTAGTCACCGGTGAAGCCGGATAGGAAGCCTAGAGCGATGGAATCGAGACCCAGTCTCTTCAGGACGATCGAGACGTTGATCCCCTTTCCCCCCGCTTCATACTCCTCCTTGACGGTCCGGTTGATCGCACCGAGGGTGAACTCGCCGTTGACGACGACCGAATAGTCGAGAGCCGGAGACAACGTAAGTGTTCTAATCATCAACTTTAACCTCCACTAGCTTCAGACTCGGAAAAGAATGATCGGAATCCACATAGTCGGTGATGACCAGCTGGTCCTTCAACGGTGCGAAGGAGATGACCGACTTGATGTTGAACTTCGACCGATCGGCTAAGAAGACGACCTGCCCTGCCGATTCGCAAGCGGCCCGCTTAGTGCAGGCCTCGCTGATATCGGGAGTCATAAATCCCAGCTCCCTATCGACGGCGTTGGCACCCATGAAAGCCTGGGAGAAGAAGAAGTGCCTGATCTGCTCTTCTGCCATGGGACCGACAGTGGCATCAGTGGTAGGCTTCAGCGTCCCTCCGATCAGAAAGGTCGCAATACCTTTCTCCGCTAGAACCCTGCTCACTGAGAGAGAGTCGGTAACAACAGTGATCCGAAGGTCGGAAGGTAAAAGCTTCGCGAGCGTCAGAGTGGAGGACCCAGCATCCATAAAGATGGTCGAGCCGGGCTGAATCAGCTTCAGAGCAGCTTGGGCGATCGCCTTCTTGCTCTCGGCCTCGAGCTTCATGCGTACGTTCAGCTTCTGATCGTACATAGAGAACTCATTCGACCGCGAGCGAGACGCGCCTCCCCTCTCCCTGACAAGAGCTCCGTTGGAATCCAAGAACTCGATATCGCGCCTCACCGTCGAGCTCGAGACACCCAGTTCCTTGGCGATGGTGTCGAGAGAGCAGTATCCCTCCCTCTTCACCAGTTCGATGATTCGATTCTGCCTTTCCGATTTCATCATAGTGTTGTTAGCTCTTTCAAGGCAATAATATACATCTATTTTGCCAAATGTATATCAAAATGTTTCAAAATCTTCCAATTTCTTCCGATAACTGTTGCTGAAAGTTCCACAAAATTCCATTATTGCTGGAACTTTAATAATTTTTAAGGAGATAAGAAAAAAATTAAATATCGTGAAAGTGCTTTAATAAAATATGAAAGACAGGGCACAATTAGTTAACAAAATGTATATATTAGTCTTGTCTAACGGAGGAAGGGCTCAGATGTATAAATTGAAGGGCGATGTTCTATTTCCGGGTTATGCTTTTGGAAAAATAGTATTCCGGATGAAGGGCGACGAAGAGGAGAACCATGCGAGCCAGGGTGCGGAGATAGAGAAGAAGAGATACGATGCCGCACTGAAAGAGACGATCGAAGACACGGAGAAGCTTCATGACAAACCTGGTCTTTCCAAGGCGAATAAGGATATAGTCGAAGCTCACCTGACCATGCTCGAGGATGATGATTTCGCCGATCTGGTCAATTCAGGTCTGCAGAATGGTCTTTCAGCCGAAAGGGCAATCGATGACGCCTCGAAGAAGCTCTGCAACATGCTCCTGGCTACCGGCGATGACTACATGTCGCAGAGGACCGCGGACGTGGTGGAGATCTCGAACCAGATCAAGGATCATCTCAGCGGAAAGAACGCCTCGCTACAGTTTACCGAGCCCACGATTCTAGTCTCGGATAGCATTACCGTCTCGCAGCTGCTCTCCCTCGACAGCAAGTTCGTCAAGGGACTACTACTGGTCGATATCGGTAAAGCCAGCCACGTATCGATCGTCGAGAGATCGCTCGGATTCCCCGCCCTCATCCTCGACAGCAAACCCAGTGAAACCTTGGCGAATCAACCGGGTATCCTCGATGCTATCACCGGCAAGGTCTACGTGGATTATGAGCCGAACTTCTATGAGGGAATGAAGAAAGTGAGTGAGGATAGACAGCACACGCTCGATATCCTTCAGTCCTTCAAGGATAAGCCGACCCTCAGCAAGGATGGAGTGAAGACCACCCTCTACGCCAACATCGCCACCCCGGAGGAAGCCAAGATCGCTCTGAAGAACGGCGCGGAAGGAATCGGTCTCTTCAGATCGGAGTTCATCTATATGAATTCCGCCGACTATCCCACCGAGGAGCAGCAGTTCAACGCCTATGTCGAAGCGGTCAAAGACATGGAGGGTAGACCGGTCGTCATCAGGACGTTCGATATCGGTTCCGATAAGATCGCCCCTTACTTCCACCTGCCCAAGGAGAACAATCCCGCCCTCGGATATCGATCCATAAGGATCTGCTACGACAGACACGACCTCTTCCTCACCCAGCTGAAGGCTCTGTATCGCGCCTCCGCCTATGGCGATCTCTCGATCATGATCCCCATGATCATCTCTCCTAAGGAACTGGACTTCGTCCACGAGATGTGCGCTTTAGCCATGGCCGACCTGGACAAGCGCGGAATCAAGTACAACCGGGATATGAAGGTCGGAATCATGATCGAGACTCCCGCTGCCGCCATCACCTCGGACATCCTCGCCCAGAAAGCTAAGTTCTTCTCTATCGGAACTAACGATCTCTCCCAGTACACCCTAGCGATCGATAGGACGAATGAGAACCTGACTAAATTCTTCAATCCTCATGCCGTAGGAATCCTCAGACTCATGAAGATCACGGCCGACAATGCTCACAAGTATGGTATCCCCGTCTCCATCTGCGGAGAACTAGCCCACGACGAGAAGCTGCTCGGATTCTTCCTGAAGATCGGCATCGATCACCTCTCCATGCCCTCGTCCTACATACTTCACACCAGGCAGCTGATATCCGAGATCGACACGACTAAGGTCGATCTCAAAGACTTCATCGATTAGCCTTTCTTCCCAATCTAGCAGCGAAGATAAAGGTACGAGCTGAAGTCCATTCGGATTATTTGAATGGCTTCATCCTTCTTTGAAACTCTTAAATTTCTACTTTAAAATCTGAAGCTTCTCCTTTTAGTGTATGCAAAGAATCGTTGATATTCAACGAATCTCACCATGGATCCTATATGTCTTTGTACCCCTAAAGTTTATTTAAGACAATTTATTATTTAACTTACCAATCTTTATCAGCAATCCGAAGCTCAATTGGATATTCATAGATAAAAGCCAAGCTGATCAATTATTTTTAGTGTCCAGAAGACATTCCAAATATCGTCGGTTTAACCGAGTTGAGATATTCCTCTAGGCCTTAACCAGGTCCGACGCAGTAATTATTCCGACCAGCTTTCCGCTCGCGCTCCCATCCTCAGTCACCAGCACCGCCGCCACTCGTCGCTTCTGCTTTCCCTTCCGTCCCAGCAGAGAGGCGAAATCAGCTAGGATCGTATCCGGGCGGCAGAAGATGAAGGTCTCCGACCGATGATTGCAGATGGAGATCTGATCGCGAATCCTCTCCAAGGTGGTATCAGCATCAAGAGATAGCGTTCCCTCCTGGTTAAACAGGTCGAAAAAGGAGGTGGCAGAGAAGATCCCTAACAGCTTCCCTTCCTCGATGACTGGAACGTGTGACAGCCCTTTGGCGACCATCCTCTTCGCTAGGGTGAGAATCGGGGTCTTTAGCGTCGCTGTCAAAAGGTGGTTCCCCCGCGTAGCGATATCGCCAGCCCGCTTCGGAAAGCGGATCCGCTGCGACAGTTCGATAAAGCGTTCGAGGCAGGCGGAGGTGGGAACGCAGATATCGTGGCTGTGCACCAGCAGGTTTCTGACCTCGGCACAGCTCTTTAAAAAGGCGAAATTATCATCCACCTGGAGCAGAGGAATACGCCGCTGGCTGTAGCACTGCTGGAGGTTTTTCGTATATGACGAGAATCCCTCCACTTGGCCCGCAGCCTTGGCTAGCGCTGCTTCCAACTCTTTAAACTCCTCGAGAAATGAGTCGACTATCGCATTATCCCTCATGGTTTCTATCCTTAAGATTCAGATATTTAACCACCCCATCCGCGAGGTTATCCAGATAGTTCACTTCCAACTTCTCGATAGCTCCTCGGTCAGTCGCCTCCGAGATCTGCGGGTCGATAGGAACTTCGCTGATGACGGGGATCTGCATCGCTCTGAGGCGATCGAGATCGACCTCCCCAAAAGGATAGATCCGCCGGTGGCAGTCAGGGCAGGTCACATACTCCATATTCATCACCGCTCCGATGATGGGGATATCCATCATATTCGCCATGCTTGCCGCCTTGCTAGCGATGACGGAGACGAGACTCTGCGGCGTCACTGCCAGGATGAGACCATCCATGGGCAACTGCTGCAGCACCGTCAGCTGGATATCGCTAGTTCCGGGCGGGCAGTCGACGATCATCACATCGCAGTCGAAGACCACCTCAGTCCAGAACTGCATGAGCAGGCTAGACTCCATGGGACCCCGCCAGATGATCGGATCGCCGGGATGCTCGAGGAGCAGATTAGCCGAGACGAGCTGGATTCCCTGCAGCGAGACCGCAGGATAGATATTCGCCCCATCCGACCACACCTTGACATCGTTGAGACCGAAGGCCGTCGGGATGGAAGCCCCGGTAACATCTGCATCTAGAATCGCCACCCTATATCCCTTGCGGCGCAGCAACACCGCTAGATAGGAGGCGGTGAAGGTCTTTCCCACACCGCCCTTACCCGAGATAACGCCGATCACATGGCGCACGGTCGAACCGACAGCGGGCTTAGGTCTCGCGACCGCTTTAGCCGCTTTCACCCGCGACTTGAATTCATCGTAACCGATGTCCTGCGCGGACTCGGGAATATCTTTCTCTTCCGCCATATGTTTTTTCCTCCTATCTTCCGGCCGACTCTAGAGCCTTCAGAAAGCCATCGACGAAGACGCCATCCAGATTCTTGGCGCCCAGCTTCTTGCCGCCATAGTGACGAACCGCGAATAGACCCACATCGCCGACTCCCTTATGGGCGAGGGCAAAGAGGACCTTGTGTGCGGATTTGACGGGTTCACCGTTCTCGCTGGCCGCCTCGAACAGGCCCGTATCATCCTTGATCCGCGCCACCGTCAAGATGTGCGCCGCCTTGGGAAACGTCTCCTGCACGAGCTTTATATCCGCATGAAACTCCTTTCGATCCTGGTAGATCCCACAGAGAAATAGAAAGGTCGAACGCTTCTCCGCGTACTCGTAGACGCCTTGAAAACGGCTTACCAGCTCTTCCTTCTCCATCGGCACCCCTCCTCGAATCTCGCTCATCCGAGCGAATCGGTAATGACCTTACCGCGATTGAAGACCAGATCCTCAACCGTGTTGACACAGTAGGGATCGGAAGTCTCATCGAATCCCAGCCGCGCCCGCTCAGGCACGATCATGTAGGTATAGAGATCCAGCTGGATGGTCTGACCCGCGACCGTCTGGGTGATCTTAGCCTGCCTGTAGAGACCACGGAACAACCAGCCCCTGATTCCAGCGAGCGCCTTGACTTCCTTGATGGCGGTTCGCACCTCCTGGAATTTGACTAGCGACGTGCTGTAATCGCCGACGAAGGAGTCGACCATGCAGACGAAGATGTTGCTCAGGCTATCCGCATTCGAGATCTGAAGGAGCTTCTTGAACATCGCGACCTCCGCGGCGAGCTCCGTTTGCAGTTGAGCCTTATTCAGACCGAAACTCTTCACATCTATAGACTGGGCGAACAGGGATGAATCCACATCGGAATTGATCTTCTCCACCAGATCTATCAATCCGGAGCTATTCAGGATGATATTCAGGAATCCGACCGCCGCATCGCTGACCAGCATCGAATCGAGCAGGTCCGTCAGCACCGGAACCATCACCTGATCCATGACCACTTCGATATTGCCGGCGTTGATATAGGAGGCAGGATCCTTGCTCATCTCCATCAGGTCGAAGCTATCGGTGGTCTGGACCGCCTCGATAAAATTCAGGATGATCGTCTCTTCCTTCGCCAGCTGCTCAGCCGTCAGAGCCGTGGCCCGCGCTCTCAGATCGCGGAAGATATTCCCGGGCACGGGCGAATCGCTGGGCAGGTCAGCCGAACCGTAACCATAGGCGACCTGACCCGCTTTCGTAACGGTGTAGAGAGCCGCAATCAACTCGGAGGTAAAACTGTACTTCCGTCCCGACCGGACCGTCGTGAAGAGCAGGCTCTTGAAGGCGATATCGAAGATGTGCTGTACCACCTGCTTCAGAGTTAGATACATGGGGGTACCATCGGCATTCAGGGAACCGCTCGTCACCTTGGTCGCCTCGGACCAGTGGGTCAGAGAATCGACCGTCAACTCATGGGACAGATCCCCTTCCACCTCGTAGCGATAGAGCTCGACGATACCCTTGAGCTCATCTCGCCTCTCGCTGTCCGAAAGCGTGGACAACACGTCGAGATTGATATCCTGGAACGAGATGGAGATGCCGTCTTCAATCTGAATATCGCTCATGTTGGACAGTCCCCGATAGGCGATCGCAGGCAGGAGCGACCGACCGATCTGCGAATCATCCAAAGCCATGAGAGCATTGTTCAGCTCATCGGCGGAGACGCCACCCGCCTGTCCAAACTTATCCAGATCCAAAGACTGAACCTGCTGGATCGCCTCGACGAGTTCGAAGATCTCACCCGAGGTAGCGACCTTAGCTGTCACCGTCTTCTCGACGACCGGGATGGTGACCTGCTGGGTCGCGGTCTCCCCGACCCAATTCCAGCCCTTGCTGTCACCCGTCACCGGATCGACATCCCAGAAGGCCGTGACATCCGGAGCGATCTGGAAGCTCTTCAGGATGCCCGTCCTCCCCACCAGGCTGTAGATGAAGAATCCTAGCGGACTGTAGTAGTGTCCCGCCGCATCGACCGCTTTTCTGGGGATGAAGGGCGCCTCATAAGCAGAGACGATCAGCGCATTCAGATAGTTGAAATCGATAGGCGTATCCGCCGTCAGGTCGCGACCGATGAGGGGAGAGACGAGATCCCAGATATCGCCCAGGGAAGTCGCTGCCGCCACCCAATCGGTAATCTGGTCGAACTGGAGCAGCAGTCCGAATTCACGAGCCCGCTCGCCTATCTGTTCGTCGAGGAAATCGGGGAGGGACGGGCTGAGCAGCTGGCTGCGGCTCACCGCCGTCACCACCTGCTCGATCCCCTGCGAATCCAGCTTGTCGGCGTTGAACTTCCCATCGGCACCAAAGACATCCAGATGATCCTTGAGGGTCCGAAGGATATCGGTCAGCCTATCGACCTCCTGGTCCCAATCGATATCGGCGACCTCGTCCGACAGATGGAACCCGAGGTCAGAGAGATGATAGGTGTCGATCAGATTGCGGATCAGCGTGACGAGATTGGTGTTAGAGGCGGTCTTACCATCGATGACTCGATCGGGATTGAAGACCTTCGAGTTCACGATGGTCTTCAGGACCTTCGAGAAATCATCCGGATCGATATTGCGGATCTTATCCACCGCGCTGTCGCCCGAGTCTTTGAGGCTCTCCGTCAGGGAGAGGATGGAAGGGACCGCATCCAGGAAGCTGACCATGTCGTCGAAGAACTCGGGTCCGCCGGACAGATCGAAGCTGGTCGCGCTGAGGCCGAGGAAGCTCGAGGATCCGAGGTTCTGCTCCAAAAGGGAGGGGAAAGCCTTGTTCAACGCCACGGGCAAAAGGTCGGATACGATCTGGGAATCCTTCGCCTTGCGGATGACGTTCTTGAGGTATCCGACCTGCTCCTCATTGCTGAAGTCGATCTTCAATTGGTTCCAGGTTCCGGTCATCTCGTGCGAGAGGTCAGCCACACCCATGAGGTCGGGGAGAATATCGACGATGATGCCCACATCGGATTTGAGACTCGCCGGATTCAGGCTGTTGAGCAGACTGGAGAACTGCTTGGAATCGACGAAGTTAGAAAGCCCTTTGACCGAGGAGAAGAGGTAGGCATTGAGCTGGTCGGTATCGAGGACACGACGGTCGAAGATGGACATATCGAGCAAGCCCTTCTTGCCCTGCTGGTCTCCGATGAGCGCCTCTTTGAGATGAGTCGCACTATCGGGCTTATTGAGGCCCGCCATGATCTTGTCGATCAGGGTGGTCGAACCGTCTTCGGCAGGCTGGAACAGATCGGTCGAGAGATCGACCCCGGCTGCCGCCGCCAGATCGAAAGCGACTGAACCGAGGGTGTTCAGCTCCTCGCCCCAGTCGATATCGGCGTACTTGCTGCGATCCAGCGAGAGGAGCGAATAGCCCGTCGACTTGGTGACGAGAGCCGCGCTAGCCACGAGGAGATCCGGCATATTCTGCGAGACGACTCGCATACTGCCGAAAGTCTTGAGCGCCGAGAGCACGGCAGCCCGATCCTCCTGCGTGAAGGAGATCTCGACCTTACCGGTCGAGAAGTCGACACCATCCAGAAGACCGGTGCTGTAGAGCGACTGATAGGCATCCTTCAGAGCCGTGATATCGCTGGAATAGTCGATGTTGCTGAAGCGGAGTCCCGAGAGGTCGATGGGGCTATCCGCCGCCACATAGTTGATGGCGATCTGACAGATGGCGGGCATGAGATTGACGATGAGGTTGGACTGGGCGAAGGAATCGAGGAGAGCATCGACCGTCTGGCTGGGAGACATGAGCACGGTATAGTTGAAGACATCCCCGTCATCCTTGGAGTTCAAGGAGGCGGTAAAGGGACCGGAGACGCCCGAGATCAGGTTCAGCAGATCGGAGGCCGACACCTTCGAGCCATTGAAATCCACCGAGGTGGCCGCATTCATCATGAGGTTCGGAAGAGCACCCATCCAGCCCTGTCCGTAAGCGGAAGAGCCGACCGCGTCGAGGTAGCCGCCGACCTCCTCAGGAAGGTAATCGCGATCCTCGAGGTTCTGCACCGCCGCGCGATTGTCCTGGGTGAAATCGACCAGCGAGCTGAGAGGAGCGATCGCTAGGGTGGAAGCGCACACGCCCATCACCGCTCCCGCCAGCGCTCCGAGAGGATGAACCGGGTGCTTCTCCCGCAGGCGCTTAGGGATGAACCACTTGAACAGAGTGTGATAGAGCAGCGAGGCGAGCAACCAAGAGAAGAGTATCGAAAACAGGCAGAGCACGAGGTAGCAGGCGAGGGCGAGAACGATATCGGTCACGGCGAGCGCAGCCTGATAGATGGTCTGTCCCTGGACCGGATTGATCACGCCGGAAGCAGTCAGCGCATCGCAGATCGTCTGCCGGACGCTGGTGACCTGAACAGTGGTCCCATTCACCTGAAAGGGGCTGAGTTTCAAGCGGCTCAGGTCGATGCTTCCTATCGACTTGCCCAACACCGGTGAAACGAAGATGGCCACCACCATCATCGCCAGCTGGATAAACATCGCGAAAGTGGCTTTCCAGACGCCTTTCACCGCGCCGATCACGGCGAAGAGGACAATCAGACCCACACTCACCCCGAAAACGATATTGCAGATCAGTTCTACATCCATCGCGCGTCACCTCACTCGAGTAATGATTTTACCTTATTTATATAAAGCAATTTACAAGAATGCTTCAAGCCTTAAGCGCATCACAGGATGATAAAATCATTCGCGCATGGAAAAAATTAAAGAGATCTTCAAAGACCGGACGGATATCGGTGCCAAAGCCAGTCTCGCACAGGAGATGACCCTCTTTCTTTTGGGCTTTCTCGGGCTGCAGGTCTGCGCGCTGCTGCTCCAGCTGATCATGGAACCCGCCTTTGCGATTGGAGCGATAAACGAGGGGCAGCTGGCCATGGGAGTCAACCTGGCTTCCTACGCCCTGCTCGGTCTAGTCTTCTGGCTCTACTTGATCAGCCCTTTCGGTTCAGGGATCAGACAGAGTCTGAAACCCGGCAGCTCGCTTCACCGAAAACCGCGAGGGATATCCCAAGGCATCTCCGTATTCATCATCATCTATCTAGTCGGAGTGCTATATTCCGGACTGATCGAGCTGATACCTTGGATAAGCACCAATACGAACCAGAGCACCCTGGTCACCTTAGGGAGCAGCTTCCCCATACCGCTGTTCATCATGACCGTGCTCCTGGCCCCCCTCATCGAGGAGATCACCTATCGAGGCGGGTTGACCAACGCCTGCGCGGGAGGATTCACTGGGGCTAAAAAGAGTTATCACCCCTTGGTTGGCATCCTCATTTCATCCTTGATCTTCGGCCTTATCCACTTTGATTTCCAAGGTAGCATCCTCTCTGCCACTCAAGGAGATTTCTATCCTCTCTACCGCGAGCTACTCAACCTTCCCGCATATGTCATATCCGGTGCCGCCCTCGCCGGCTGCTATCTGGCCTCCGGCTCTCTCTACCTCTCGGTCGCCCTCCACTCCCTGAATAACCTGATCGCCTTCATAGGGATGATCTAGCGATGGCAAACCCGAGCGATATACCTGGAGCGCTATCGAACGCGCTAGTCAGAGGAGCCTACTACGAGCACCGGATGCTGAATGGACTCGCTCTGAAGATCATCGGATTCATCCTGACTCTGATCGACCACATCGGTCTGATCTTCTTCTCCCCCACGGCCCAGCCGCTGATATACGAAGCGCTCCGCGCTACCGGTCGTGCCGCCTTCCCCATCTTCGTCTTTCTGGCGCTAGAGGGGGTCTACCACACCCACGATTACCTGAAGTACTTCCTCCGGCTCCTGTTGATGGCCATCCTCCTAGACGCCTTCTGCTATGGTGTCTACTACGGGGCTGGAGCGACCAACCTGACACCGGGCAACGTCTTCACCGACCTCGCCTTAGGCACCCTGGTGATCTATCTGATCCGGCGCAACGACCCTTTCACGCTGCTCATCCCGCTACCTATAGCCTACCTCGTGCTCTCCGACTTCACCGCCTACCGGTTGGGAGCCTCCTCCCCGCTGGCGATCATCCCCTTCGGCATCGCCTCCGATTATGGCACCTATGGTCTGCTGATGTTTCTGATCTTCTATGGGGCTTACGAACTGGGATATAGATATCTCAAATACCACGCGCAGCGGCTGAATCTAGACGTGTTGACCTACGCTAACCTCAAGCTCCGATCGACGCTGAATATCGCCGTCGCTCTCGCCCTCATCGTCCTGGGAGCCTTCTTCCAGATCCTCTACTCGACGCTCGGTCCAGGATTCCCCCTCGAACCCGGTATCTCCTGGCCCCTCGAGAGCTGGTCCATGTTCGCCATCATTCCTCTCCTCTTCTACGATGGTAGAGCGGGCACCACCAGCCGCCCCGTCCGCTACTCCCTCTACCTCTTCTATCCCGCCCACCTGATTCTCCTGTACCTGATCTCCCTCGCAGTCTGAGAGCATCAAACTAGAAGCGATCCGATATTCGATACTATAATCATGCCGCATTTCAAGGAGGAAAATCCGATGGTTAAAGTTCTAGAGAACGATTCCGAATTCAAAGATATCATCGCCAAGGGCAATGTCGTAGTCGATTTCAATGCGACCTGGTGTGGACCCTGCCGCATGATGGGCAAGATCATGGAGAGCATCGAAGGCGACTATCCTACCGTGACCTTCCTGTCCGTCGATGTCGATAAGCATCCCGACCTCGCCCACGAGTTCCACATCTCCTCGATCCCCGCTATGTTCTTCTACATCGATGGAAAGAAGGTTCAGGTCACCACTTCCGAGGGCCAGGAGGATTTCCTGCTGGGCTCCCGTCCCCAGGACGACTTCATGGACATCCTCGACGCCACCTTCAAGCTCAACAAGTAGTTTCCTACAAGAGAAAAGAGCGCCCGCAGCTATTTCCGCTGCCGCGCTCTTTTTTTAGGCTCAGAACTTCAGGACTCCCATATAGATGACGATGGTGGCGACCAGGATGAGAAGGGGAACACCGATCATCAGGAGGCTAATAACGATCCTAGAGACCCGATACGAGACCTGAGGGGTGGTCTTCCTACTCACCCGCCAGCTCCTCTATGCCCTTGAAGAACATATGTCTCCCCACCTCGAGGCAAGCCTCCTTACCGAGGACCGCCTTGACGATCGCCAGACCGAATTGGATAGACGCCGCGGGGCCCTGACCCGTGACAAGGTGTCCATCGATGACGGAGTAATCCAAGTGGAAGCGACCCTGGAACGCCTTCTCGTCCATAGTGGGGAAGCAGGTATAATCCCGGTCCTTCAAAAGCCCCAGGTGCCCCAGAATAGTGGGAGCCGCGCAGATGCAGCAGAGGTACTTGTCCGCGCGCGCAGCGAAATACTGGATCGCTGCGATGACCAGAGGATTCCGCTCGAGGATCTGGTAGTGTCCACCGCCAGGGATGACCAGGATATCAAAGGCGCTCAGATCGACATCCCTCAGCAGCACCTTATCGACGATCTCCAGCTTCTCTCGACCGAGGATGGGAGCCGAGGAAGGCTCTAAGCGGCAATCCGCCGTCACCGTCTCGATCCCCGCTCGACGCAGGATATCGCGCGTCGCCGCATACTCGATATCCTCGAAACCCGTCGCCGCTAAAAACAGTGCTCGCCTATTCGCCATACTTTTCACACCTCCTAGAGATATTCTACCCCATCAATTTGCCGTTGTTCTAAAGGCGATCGGCTCATCCGCCCTCGTCTTTTCCCACTCGTCCCGCGTGATGGTATGGAATACTGAGAGGAGATCGGGATCACCCAGGAGCGAGACATACTCCTGAGCGAGATTGTAGTCGATCTCCAGCGGCCTCACCTGACGGGAGTAGACCTCCATATACTTCTGACCGTAGCGGGGATCCTGCGACAGATTACCCGCCTCAGCGGTGAAGGGATCCATCCCCTCGATCGCCTTTAGGGCTCGCCCCTCAGAATGTTTCTTTAGAAGGTAATAGGTAAGCATGTAGGTACCCATCGCCGCATTGTTGCGGCAGATACCATCCCAATCCTCCTGACTGATCGCTGCTATCGCTTTCGCACCCGCGACAAATCTCGGATCCTGCTGGGAGAGTTCAGAGAAGAAAGCCTTCCCGAAGGTCAAACCGCCGTTCTCGTCGCGCGAGGTGTAGATGCTGCCAAATCTCAGCCAGAGTTCAGAGAACCGCTGATAGATATAAATATCCTTGGAATCCTCGGTTCCATACCAGAAGGGATTCATATCCTCCGCCAGCCACGCCAGATCGTGATCAGCACCATTCTGACTCGAAAAACAGATAGCCGAATAGAGATTGAGATAGCATTCAAACCTGGTCATATCAGACCTCCACGCTCGAAATTCTAGAGCAGAAAGCAGATTTTTGTACATAGATAGAGCGGAGGTGACTCATTGAAACCGAGATTATTACCTGTGACCGCGCTATTCACCCTCGTCCTGTCGGCCTGCCGAGCGACCGACCAGGCTTCTACCCTTCCCGTGGAGAAGCCGTTTGCGATAGGGGCGGTCCAACTCGAAAACATGATGCAGGAGAAGCAGACTTTTATCCTGATCTGGCATCGGCCGACCTGCCGCTACTGCTCCTTATCCCTACCGATCTTTGAAGCCTTAGCAGCCGAGAGGTGGGCCCAGGATACCAGCCCTCTCCTATTCACCGTGGATACAGCAGAAGTCAGAGAGGAGATAGATGAATGGTTTCAAATCCTTTTGCCGGCCATCGCGGAAACGGATATCTCGTATATAAATAAAAAGCTCTATGTACCACAAATCTCCTCCTTCAAGGAGGGCCAACCCGTATTTTCAAAGACAGGTCTTCCGAAGGAGAAGAGGGGAGCAGAAAAGCTGCTGACTCAGTTACTGGCGGGATTGGAGAACGATTCCAACATCGGATGAGAGAGAACACCTAGGTCGATAATGTACTGCTCCCAAGGTTCTCCGACCACTTTAAATCCTGGATTGCAGATGCGCTTGATGAGCTGGCGCGCGAGAGACATAGGTTGCCTGATACCCGCTGGATAGAGAGAGCGGGCGGTAAGGATGTCGCAGTCGGTCTTATAGATCATGTTCATCCTCATGCGTCTAAACATGTCCAGGCTCTTTTTCTCCCCTATCAAAAATGAGGAGTACGCTCGGCAGGCCGCATAGGCGCAAAGGTGCATCATAAATCCATCAGCATTGGGAGTGTGAGAAAGAGAACCTTTATGAATATAGTAGTCATAAACTGGAAGATCAGAAAAAGCAACCTTATCAGACGCCAAAAAAGTTTGAAAGCAGAAGGCCAGATCCTCATAGACGAATCGCTCAGGTAAGAATCTTATACGTGTCCGTCTCAGCAGAGATGAAGAAAAGATCTTAGACCAGACAAAAGCCTTGACCGGTCCATCGCGCAGAATCTCGAAAGCGGCTCTAAATCCGCTCAGAGGTTGAGCCAGGTCGAGAATTTTGGCCCGATTGACCTTGCCGGTATTCTCATCGATGATCCGGTATCCCCGGCAGGCGCAATCGGCGCCACTGCCATTGATCAGAAAGTAGAGCGAAGAGAGAAAATCCGGATGGGGAACATCGTCCGCATCCGAGAAGCACACGAAACGCGATTCCAGCGCCAGATCCATCGCTGCATTGCGAGCCTGCGGCAGATTGTGAGCAGAGGAATCGATGATGGTCACCTTATCGGGATCGTAACTCTTGATGAACTTTAAAATATCGGCCGTCTTATCAGACGACGCATCATTCACAAAGATCAGGCGATAGGGAAGTCCGAAATCCTGATGCAGCAGAGCGGAAGCCGTCCTGCCAAGAAATCTCTCAGAATCGTGACAGGGAATGATGACCGCGATCTCACTGTTCTGCATACTTGGAATCCTTAGGTAGAGCGACAAAGGTCGGTAATCTCTTCGTGTAGGCGAGCACGTTTCTCTCCCATACCGCCCCATAGACGGGGAGCTTCTTGCTCTTGAGCATCCGCACCGCGGCCCCGATCAGCTTACTATCGCTGTAGAGATGCCGATTAGCCAGGGAGGAAGGCAGATCGCCGATGAGGGTCTTATAGATGCTCCGTCCCGCTCTTTTGAACATCTTCAGGGCAGGATCGAGTCCCAGTTTTTCCTCCGCGATAGCGCGGCAGGCAAAGAAGGATCCGATATGTTGGATCAATCGATCACCGCCGAGTCCCCCGTTGGTCAACGAGCCCTCCCGATGAGACCGATAGGTGTAGCAGCTCTTGCGCACGAAGGAAACGAGACGAGAATCGAGAAACGCTGCGAAAACGAAAGGCAGATCTTCAAAGCCCGATTTAAAGGGGTAGAAGCGGATCTTCTTCCGCTCGATGAGCGAGCGGCGAAAGACCTTATTCCAGACGTAGGAGCGCACCGAGGTATCGTAGAGCAGATTCAGACCCGCTACCGCAGGATAGAGGATCCCGCTTTTAGCCTTCCTGAGACTCGCCTTCGACCTGCCGTTCTTCGCCATGACATTAAAGCCGCAACACGCTACATCGCAGTCCTCCCGGCAGAGGGCTGCGCGCATCAGAGTCAGAACAAAATCCGGGTGAGGAATATCGTCGCTATCCACGAAGCTCACCCACTCGCCGCGCGCAAAATCCAATCCGTGATTCCGAGCTGCGCACAGTCCCTCGTTACCCGTGTGAAAAGACCTGATCAGATCGGGATGCGAAGCTTCGAACGCATCGACGATATCCCGCGAGCTATCAGTGGAGCCGTCATCGATAACGACCACCTCATAGGTAAAGAGACCGGTCTGATGACAGAGGGCCGAAAGACACTGACCGACATAGGCTTCCGTGTTATAGACGGGCACGATTATCGAGAGTATTGGTTTTTCCATCAGCGTCCCCCTAAAATCGATATCACCTTCTATTAAAGGATAATCCAAAGTCGAAGATAATCGATATAGAAGGATTTTAAACTAATTGAACCGATAGATTCATCGGAGAGATACCCAAGTCGATCCGATAGATAAAAATACCGATGGTCTCACGCCGAACCAGGAGGGAAAAATAGGAACAATGGATTGGGATCTAATAGTCTTCCCAGTTTCAAGATCTGATTTAACAGGACCTAGCCAACCCCGAGGTACGCGCAAAAATACGCATTCGGCGACGGGTATTGCGCACTTGCATCTTTATCTCTTTGTGGCCTATGCCGAGCATCGAAGCTATTTCCTCAACCGCATAGCTAGCACACTTGAGTATCATGATGATGTTGCCTAGAACTTCCTCTTCCGATTCACGCACGCGCCTAAAATACCTCTCGATAAAAATGTTATCTTCCCGGATGTCGTCCTCCGTGGGAATCTCTTCTAGATCGGTGATCCGATTCTCGAACCTAGCGTGAGAAGTGCATTTGAATAGCGCCCGGGAAGCACAAGTCGCCCAGTACCTGAGAAAACTGGTCTGGAGGGGATCGAATTTTCTAATCGCCCGTTCCGTAGCCAAGTACAAGCCATAGTAGCACTCGCTCTCATCCAAGCTGGGTACCCGGTGGCGATAGTAGACTACCCCCTTTCTCATCTCGGGCATGAGACGGGCATATAATAATTCCCGAGCTCCCCCATCATCCCTGGCGAGGATCGCTAGGTTATCGAGACTCAAGCTCAGTGGATTATCTGGAGATAGGCTGAGGCTGAACTGTGATTGCTCTATTTCCATGGTATCTTTTCTCCTAAGCCAATCTATGTTCATTTCTCAGACTTTGCCAACTTATAAAAATCCTGAAAGGTTAAAACATGGCCAAGAATGATATCAAGAAGATCTGCCGCATATGCGGTCTAGTGGCGGACGAGGCCGAATTCAAAAAGAGCGATGGCTGCCCTCGCTGCAACGCACCGCTCTGCATGATAACCGACGCCGTTAAAACCTCGGTTCAGGATTGAACCTATCTCTTCAGATCCAGCTTCCTTCTCTGCTCGACACAGGCGGCCAAGAACACGGCGCAGGCCACCGAAGCATTCAGCGAAGTCACCTGACCCGGCATCGGAATCTGAGCGATAAAATCAGCTTCCTCCCGGATCTTCTCCGTGATTCCAAAACCTTCATTGCCGATGATGATCACCGTGGGATAGGAGTAATCGATCTCATCGTAATACTTCTCTCCTCCACCAGCCGCTGCCACGGACCAATAGCCGTTCTCTTTCAAGGTGGCCAGAGCCTTCGAGAGGTTCGTCACCTGAACGATAGGAACCATCTCGGTGGCTCCGGTCGAGACCTTGACGACCGTGGGAGTTACTCCCACCTGCCTATCCTTCCTGATGATCACGAAATCCACATTGAAAGCCGCACTGGCGCGGAGCGCTGATCCAAAATTGACCGGATCATCGATACCATCGAGCATCAGCACGAGCGGATGAGGCTTAGCCTTGGATTTGGCAATCTCCTCGTTGAGATTCGCATACTGGAAATCATCGACCTGAGCTACTGCCCCCTGATGTTTCGTGGTACCAGCCATCCGGTCCAGAGCCGGACGCTCGGTCAAGATGAAGCGCACATGATTAGCAAGGCAGGATTTGACGATCCTCTGATCAGGCGAGCCCTTCAATAGATATACGCCGGTGGGCTTCCTCACGCCGGAAATCGCATTTAGAACAGGAAGCCTTCCGTAAACGACCTGAGACATATAAACACCTCCTAGTGGTTACGATTTTAAACCCTAGGAGGATTTATACTTTAATCAGATTGAAAGAAGGAGGGTCAGCATGAGATTCACCTGTCTTAATGGTCGCTCAGCCTTCCAGTTCGGCGAAAGCGTGCTTACTCCCAGCGAATTCGCCAAGCGCGCTAAAGCCCTCGGTTACTCCGCGATCGGCTTCACTGACCCAGTTTCAATAATGGTCGCCCCCAAGCTGTTCGATGCCTGCCGAGCCGAGGGAATACACGGAGTTCTAGGATTCGAGATCAACATCCAGCACAGTCTGGGAACGAAGCGTGCCTCGCTCTTCATCGAGAACGAAGACGGCTACTCCTCCGCCTGCTACCTGTTGAGCCTCCAGAAAAATTCGCTCAAGATCGAAGAACTGAAAGGAGTGACGCGCGGTCTCACCCTCGTCCTGGCCCAGGAGACTCTCATGACCGGTAAGGATGACGAGCGGATCATCAAAGATATCGCCGACAGCTTTCAGCACTGCTACCTGGGCATCGACATTCAGAACCCCAGCGACCAGCTAAAGGCCGAGGCGATAAGAGAGTTTGCCTCCAGCCACGGCTATAGGACCATCGCCTTTCCCAAGGTTCTCTATGCGGGACACCGAGGTGCCCTCCTGGTAAAAGTCCTGAAAGCCGCCGCGAATCACACTTCACTTTCCCCGGACGAACTGACTCCGGAAGCTGAACGGGGTCCTTCTTTTATCCTCTCACCTGAAGTGTTGCAGCGCCTCTATACCAAGGAAGAGATAGAAGCTTCCGACGACCTCGCTAGCTCCTGTACCTTCGACCTCTTCTCACGAAAGAGAGGAGGGGTTCTCTCGTTTACAGGGGACGATAGATCGGATGACCAGGAATTCCTCGAAAAGCTCAATAGAGCGATGGAGACTAAGGGGCTAAAGGGTAAGAAAGAATATGAGGACCGCCTGGAGCTCGAGACCAGAACGATTATCAGCATGGGTTTCTCGTCCTACTTTCTGATCGTCAGCGACTATGTCTCTCAAGCCAAAGCTATGGGGATCTCGGTCGGTCCAGGCCGCGGTTCCGCCGTCGGTTGCCTCTGCGCATACCTTCTGAATATAACCGCCATCGATCCCCTGAACTACGATCTCTCCTTTGAGAGATTCCTCAATCCCAAACGCGTGACCATGCCGGATATCGATATCGATCTCCAGGATGACAGACGGGATGAAATCGTTGACTATCTAAAAAGAAAATATGGAGAGAAAAGGATTTCTAAGATAATAACATTCCAATCTCTCCAAAAGAAGTCGGCCCTCGCGACCGCCTTCGCCGCCTTCGGCATCCCCCAGGTTCGCACCCAGAGGTTGATCCGGTCTCTCACCCGGGGCGACAAGACGCTCCAGCAGGAATACCAAGTGGGGACCAGGTTCTACCAGATGGCTCAGGATCCCTACTATAAGAAGGCCGTGGAAGTGGCGATCCAACTCGAGGGACTACCCAGCAACACCTCCTTCCATCCTGCGGGAGTGATAATCGCCGACGCCGATATCTACCATCAGGTCCCCCTCTCCGCAGGCGTCACCGGCATCGCTCAATACGAGTATCAGTACATGGAGAGAATCGGATTCTTAAAGGTGGACCTTCTCTCCCTGAAGTTTCTGACATTTATCAAGAGCATCGAGGAAAAGATCGTCGAATCCGGTGGAACGATCCCCGACTATCAGAAGGTCCTGAATGACCCTGATACTTACAAGACCATCTGCAGCCTCAATCTCCTCGGAATCTTCCAGCTGGACTCCGGCGATGGTATCAGGCGGGCTACCGCGCAGATCGCGCCGCACTGCTTCGCTGATCTGGTCGCCCTGCTGGCTCTCTATCGCCCCGGTCCTATGGGATTCATTCCCCTTTTCGCCAGCAACAAGAAGAGTGGGCATTTCAAGTCCACCGGTTATCCCCAATTGGACAACATCCTGAAGGAAACCTACGGAATAATCGTCTACCAGGAACAGATACTCAGAATAGTCCACGAAGTAGCCGGCTTAGATATGGGCGATGCCGACCTGTTGAGACGCGCTATCTCCAAGAAGGATGAGGCGAAGATGGCCTCCTACCGCCAGCGCTTCATCCAGGGGTGTCTCAGTCGAAATATGTCGCAAAAGGATGCGGAAAACATCTATTCGCTCATCGAGAGATTCGCTAACTACGGCTTCAACAAATCTCACTCGGTCGCCTATGCCCTGCTATCTTTCGAGACCGCCTTTCTCAAGACGCACTTCCCCGCCCAGTTCTACCTGACCCTGTGCGCTAGCAATCCTCCCTCCTCGCCGCTCTTCAGGAAGATCGTCAAAGAGATGTCTAAGTTCGGTCTAGGCCTCAAG
The DNA here is from genome assembly GCA_002437105.1 of Caryophanales bacterium UBA6449. Lineage (GTDB taxonomy): Bacteria > Bacillota_I > Bacilli_A > RFN20 > CAG-288 > CAG-568. The sequence continues at coordinate 209,040 of DJOB01000004.1, read as the reverse complement.
TCGCCCGCAGTAGAGATCTCCGCGATCGATAACACGATAGCGAACAAGAATCTGGTCATCGGTCTCAAATACATCAAATCGGTCTCCCCCGCGCTGGCGCAAGCGATCGTCGAGGAGAGAAGCAAGAAGCCGTTCACGGGACTGGGGGATTTCCTGCTTCGAGTCGCCCACCAGACCCCGCTGGATGCGCGCAGCATCCGCGCCCTGTCTCAAGCCGGTCTTCTCGATGGCTTTCACTACTATCGTCAGACCATCGAGGGAGCCGCTGATAGCCTGGCTGAATTCGCCCAACTGGCGGTCGACGAATCGATGCTGCCAGCTTTAGATGATGCCAAGCCGAATCAATTAGAACTGACCAAGGAATTCGTGCGCGAGTTGGACGCCGTCGGCTTCTCCGTCCGCATCGATCTGAAGAAACTGATACCGAAGAGCACACCCGAGATGGTTACGGGAGTCGTCCTACAGTCTAAACTGCAGGGGAGGATCACCTATGCCCAGATCGCTTCCAGATTCGGGCGTTCCTGGTTGAACCTCTGGACGACCGAGCCGCTTCAGCCCTACGATATCATCTCCTTCAAGCCGGTCCCGCCGCGCAATCCACACGATTCCTGGTGGGGAGAAAATATATCGATCGAAAGACCTAAGGAGCAATAGCGATGTCTAAAACATATATTATCGATGGAAATTCTCTGCTCTTTCGTAGCTTCTATGCCACTTATCGCCCCGGTGTCGAGATCATGAGAGCGCAGGATGGCACCCCTACTAATGCCCTCTTCACCTTCTACCCGATGCTGGAGCACATCAAGAATTCACTCACGGCAGAGGACAGGATGATCGTCTGCTTCGATACCGGCCATCCAACCTTTCGCACCAAGGAGATCGAGGGATACAAAGCTCAGCGCAAACCTATCGAACCCGATCTCAAGAAACAGATTCCCCTGGCCCACGAGATGTGCAAATGCATGGGGATCGAGACGGCGGAGATGGAGGGCTACGAAGGTGACGATGTCGCCGGCTCGCTAGCCAAGTATGCTGCTAGACAGGGAGACGAGGTAGTCCTTTTCACCTCCGATAAGGATTTCCTGCAGCTGATCGATGATCACATCCAGGTTCACGCCCTGAAGCGCGGACTATCTGATGTCTTCACCTACACGAAGGAAAACATGGTAGAAAGCTATGGCGTCCGGGCGGATCAAGTCACCGATTTTAAAGCTATAGCCGGAGATGCTTCAGATAACTATAAAGGTATTCCACACATTGGAGAGAAAACGGCTAAGAGCCTTCTTTCCAAGTATAATCACCTGGAAGACATCCTGACCGCCTACCGAGGGAAATCCGACACCGCCCTGGCGAGAAACCTCAACGCCGGTGCAGACGAGGGACGCCTCTGCCTGAAGATCGCCACCATCGTCACAGATCTAGATGTGGCGGAATTCTATAACCGCGGAGCCGTCAGACCCGAGAACACCCAAGCGGTCCTCGCCTTCATGAATCGATTCAGCCTGGAAAAGTATGCGAGGCAGATCAGCAACGAAGCGGTCAAGGAGGATGAGAAGGGGACAAAATCTGCAAAGCTCGATGTCACCAACGCTGATGTGAAGGCGGAAAACATACCCGATATCGCTCCGGACTGCCTCCCCATCGCCGTCTCCGCCATCCTCTCGAGCGAGAATGAAAATACCGCTGATATCCTCGGCTTCGCCATCGGATACCGCGATAGGACCGTAAAGCTGATCGACTCATTCCACATGTCCAGCGCCACCAACCTGAAGCGATTCCTCGCCGACCCCACCGCGGAGAAGTGGTCCCTGGACTCGAAGTCGACGATCGTCGCCGCTCACCGCCTCGGCTTCGAGGCCTGCGGTTTCACCTTCGATTTCCTGCTGGCTTCCTACCTCATCAATTCCGACCGGGCCGCGACCCTCGAGGACGCTTTCTCCCAGATCGATATCATCCTTCCCCCCGATCCTACCCAGCGGTATGTGAACGCCACGGCCGCGATGATAGAGAGCTGCGCTTCGCTGCTTGCCAGCTTGAAGAAGCAGGATGCGGAGAAGCTTCTCACGACCGTCGAGATCCCCCTCGCTAAGACCTTGGCCGATATGGAGATCGAGGGTCTCCCCCTCGATCTGAAGGAGCTGGCGAGGATCGGTACCGAATACCGAAAGCTTCTAAAGGACCTGGAACAGCAGATATATCAGCTGGCTGGTACCGAGTTCAACATCAAGAGCCCGATGCAGGTGGCGGATATCCTCTTCAATCGCTTAGGTCTACCCAAGGGAAAGAAGGAATCGGGTACCTCGATCGAAGTCCTGAACAATCACTACGCCGACCATCCGATCATCCCCCTGATCATCCAGTACCGGACCTACGCCAAGATCATCTCCGGATATATCGATGCCCTACCCAAGCACGTTCTAAGCGATGGCAAGATTCACGCGAAGATCAACCAGACCCTCACTTCGACCGGCCGGCTATCCTGCTCCGAGCCCAACCTTCAAAACATCTCGATACGCAAGGAGGAGGGCAAGGAGATCCGCAAGGCCTTCTTCTACCCCGATGACGATTTCGAGTTCCTCAGCCTCGACTACTCCCAGGTCGAACTGAGAGTCCTCGCTTCCCTCGGGAACATCAAGAACCTGATCGCCGTCTGTAACTCGGGCGAGGATATCCATAAGGCGACTGCCTCCATGGTCTTCAACGTTCCGATCGATGAGGTCACCCCCGAGATGAGAAGGAAGGCGAAAACCGTCAACTTCGGTATCGTCTACGGCATCTCTACCTATGGACTAAAGGAGCGCCTAGGCATCAGTTTCGAAGAGGCGAAGCTGATTATCTCCGCATTCAAGAAGACCTTCGAAGGCATGGATGAGTACGAGTCCAAGGTCAAGGACTTCGCCAGGAAGAACGGATACGTAAAGACGATCCTCAACCGCCGCCGCTACTTCCCGGATATCAATTCCTCCAACCCGATGAAGCGAGCCTTCTCGGAGCGTGCCGCCATCAATGCGACGATCCAGGGCAGCGCAGCCGACCTCATCAAGGTCGCAATGATCAAAGTCTCCGAACTGCTCAAGGGAAAGAGAACGAAGATCGTCGTTCAGATTCACGATGAGCTCGTCTTCAAGATGGCGAAGGATGAGGAGAAGGAACTTATCCCCCTCATCGCCAAGACCATGGACGAAGCTCTGCCCCTCTCCGTCAAGCAGACGGTCGAAGGCTCGACTGGACACTCGTGGTTCGATTGCAAATAAAGAGGAATCCATCATGCCAGAACTACCTGAAGTTGAGACGGTTAGGAGAATCTTAAACAGCAGCATCTTAAATGACACTTTCCAAAATGTCGAAGTTTTATCCCCCAAACAACTAGACGCTTCCGCCCGGGATTTAACTTCCCGGCTGCCGGGAGCGACCATCGTCGGCACCGACCGAAGAGGAAAATTCCTGATCCTCAGACTCGCGGGAGAGCGAAGCCTCGTCTTCCATCTGCGGATGGAGGGAAAGCTATTCGTCCTCGCTCCGCAGGAACCGCTGACCGCCCATCCCCGCTTCATCTTCCACCTCGCCTCCGGGCGCCGCTTGGTCTTCGATGACACGCGCCGCTTCGGGAAGGTGTGGCTCTACGATTCCCTAGCGACCCCCTGCACGGACGATCTAGGACCCGAGGCCAATCGCCTCGATCCGCAATATGTCGCGAGACTGCTCGAGCGAGAGAACCGTCCCCTAAAAGAGGTGCTCCTAGATCAGACGAAGATCGCCGGCATCGGAAACATCTATGCCAACGAGATCTGCTTCGCCTGCCGCCTGAGTCCCTTCATCCCGGCCGATAAAATAATCGATATTCCTAGAGCGGCCGCCGATATCGCCAACCAATCGCGGAGGATCCTAGACCTCTCGATCACGAAAAACGGCAGCACGGTAAAGACCTATCGAGCCTCCGCCCACGTCTCCGGCGACTTTCAGAATTTCCTGCAGGTGTATGGAAGAGAGGGAGAGTCGTGCCACCTCTGCCACGCGATCATAATGAAAAGAGCCCTGGCGGGTCGTGGCACCTCCTTCTGCCCGAACTGCCAGCATGTTCCCCTCGTCATCGGAGTGACCGGGGGAATCGCCACAGGGAAATCCACGATCTGCCACTTCTTGGAAAAGGATGGCTTCCAGTATCTCAACATGGATCGGATGGCTAAGGAAGCCTACGATAACCCCGGACTCAGGACTGACCTAAAGGCCATCGACCCTCAGGTCTTCGATTCGGAGAAAGGTCTGAATAAGGACTACCTGCGCAAGAGACTTACCGACGACCAGAGATTCCGGCGGCGCTGGCTGACCCGACTATATTCCTTCCTCCGCGACGAGGTGAACGAGACCCTGAATCACCTGTATAACACCCCCGTAGTCATCGAAGCCCCGCTGCTCTTTCAGGCCAAGCTGGATAGTTTCTGCCGCCTGAAGATCCTAGCCGAGACCGATCAGCAGCTGGCCCACCTGAAAGCCCGAGGCGATAAGGACCCGGAAAGATCGCTGCGCTTCGGAGCTACGAATGATCCACAATCCTATCGGGATCGCTGCGATTTCAGGATCGACACTTCCAGTCCGCTCTCCGAACTCGAAGGGAAGGTCAATAAAGTCCTAGATTCGTTAAAATCTCTCAGTGGAGGTTTAGATCATGACTAGCGGAAAGAGAATATCAGAGCTGAGAATAGCCCATCATGTAGAGTTGAAAGATCTCGCCAAGAGAATTCACCTGAATCCCACAGAACTCGAGCAGATCGAAGCGGGTCACCGCACGATGAGCCGCAAGAATATCGAGCTGTGCGCTCAGATATTCGCCGTGGACCCCGATTACATCACCGGGAAGACAGACGATCCCACACCGAACAAGAAGAAGGCACCGGTCGAGCCGCTCGAGGAGACGACGAGCGCCATCGCACCCGGTCCGGCCGCCGATCGCGTACCCCAGCGAACCGGACCTCGCCCCCTTATCGGAGCGCCTCTCAAATGGTCGCAGTATCTCTATGTGATCCTGGCCTTCATCGGAATTGCCTCCCTGGCGACCCTGGCCATTCCCGCCTTCAAGATCAATAGCATCGACACGAGCTTCTACGCCATCCTCAAGGTCTTCGGAAACAACATCCCCACCGCCAATACCCTCCTATTTCCGATGATGCTGATCACCTTCCTAGGCGGTATCGTCGATATCGTGATCGGAGTCGGCTTCTACCTGCTCGACAACTATGGTGGTCCGCGCCCCTACTTCAAGATCGGAGCCACCATACAGATCGTTTTAGCGGTCTGTGCCGTGATTCAATTCATCCTGGTCAGCACCAAGCTGAATGAAGGAGTCGGACTAATGGCTGGTGCTTTCATCCCTCAGATACTGGAGATGTTCGGACTCATCTATGTGGTCCTCTATCACAAGTTGGATACGATCGAAAAGGACTAATAATTAAATATTTATCTCACACCTGATTTGTCTCTTCTCCCTCATCGAGTATCCATCCCAGCTTAGATATCTCGTGGCCGACTGATTCAAGGCCTCTCCTCGGTCTCAACTTACTGATCCATCTAGATCTTCCCCGCCGCAGACGATCTGAACCATGTAATTAAAAAGCAGGGAAAAACCCTGCTCTTTTAATTGGTTCAAAGCCGCTTAGACCATCGCTCGACCAGAGAGATCACCGACCGATCAACGCGTTGGCCACGCGCTTCCTAGTGACCCTTAGTCTCCTCGTCGGTCTCATCCAGGGATTTGAGCGGATCCATATTCAGGTAGGTGACCTTCATCTCCTGGGTGTTCATCTTCCGCTGACCGAAGGGGACGGAGGAAGTCTGTGCCGGCGATTCTGACTGCTGGTCGGAGATAGCCGGAGCATAGCTGGAATCGGACACCGTCTTCGAATTGACCGATCGATCGCTGACCATCAGGCTATCGGCCTTAGCTACCAGCTCCGGGATCCTGATCTGCTTGCGGTGGAATAGACGGTAGATTCCTTCGGTCAGGGGCTCATTACCCTCGTGACCCGCCTTGTACTCATCGATCTTCTCTTGGTGAATCTTGGTCTTGGCCTGGAGCAGGCGAGCCTTCTGCCTGGCATTGAAGAGCCGCGAGAGACTCACCTCCTTCTTGATCGTCTCATTCCCGTTGCTATCGACGCAGATCACATAGATCGGATCGATGGAGGTAGCGGAGAAATTGTGGGAGATAACAAACTTCTCGACCCGCTCCGGATTGAGCTTGTAGACCAGCGAAGAACCCGTCGCCACATCTACCGAGTGCGATTTGCTCGCCCGTCTCTCCGTGAACTCATTGATCAGGGAGACCGTCTGATTCTTGTAGCGGAGACCGAAATCCTTGATATTCACATCGCGCAGGCCGCAGTTAAAGACCGAGATCTCGAGATATTCGTTCATATTGTCGGAATCGTAAGCCACCTTAGCGCTCAGCTTCAGGGGATTTTTCCCCACGAGCCGATTGGTCTTCTTCACGCCCACGAGAACGGCAATCAGAATACCTAAGATAACAACGACAAGGACCACAGCACCGAGCGAGAAGATCCAAGAGTAATCGCTCAGCCATTCGCTAGTCTCATTGACCATAAACATTGCTAAACCTCCCGGTGTCGTCCCACTTTCGAATATTATAGTGGACCGCCCCCGCATTCAACCAGCGGATCGAAGAAGTTTTTTTACCTTTTCTTATCTGGGTGATCCTCATCGAGAAAAGTCCCAAAAGCCGGCCCAGTCGTTCCTCCGGAAAACAGGTGATGAAGCACGAAGAAGGGAATCCAAATAAGGACTATAAGCAGGTCATAGATGATTCCGCAGCTTCCGATATAGATGTGTACCCCCTGAGAGAAACTTCCCAGCAGGAAACTGAAGAGATAGTAGTTGAAGACCGCCCCATAAGTGAGTAGACCGAGGATTCCCCAGACCGCAAGAACCCAGAAGAGCGGCTGTCCCCAGCGCACCGGCAGAAAGAGCTGCACCGCTGCGAGGAGAATGACGACCGCGATATACACCACTCCCACGCTGAACATGACCACGAAATCACCCAGGACGTTGCGGTGCGCAAACGCGAAGCCGGAAAGGATAGTCGAGCCTCCCTCCAGCTGCGGATCGACGATCTTCACGAAGGGTCCGAAGCCGAGGAAGAGAGCGATCAAACCGAAAGCGACCAGCAGCAGATACGGGCTGCAATCCGCCCAGGGAAAGGCGAGGATCCTCTTCTTCAGAGCATAGATCCGCAGATTCATCAGCGCTTATCCACCCCTTTTCGCGACCGCAGCGATAGACGAAGCTTCAGCTTCATCAGCTGGCGATAGACGATCGCCAGGATCAGGAACACGGTAGCGACGACGATGATCGTCGAGCCGGAATTAGTTCCCCAGGGGAAGGAGAGAACCAGACCGAGGACACCGGAGAGAAGGCTGACGAGGATACCAATGATGGTGACGCCCTTATAGGACCGGCAGAGCTGCAGCGCGGTCGCCACCGGGATCACTAGGAGCGAAGAGACGACCAGGCTGCCGATGATGGTGGAGGAGAGAGCCACCACTGCTGCCGTCAGGACCGTATCCGCCATCGCCAGCAGGCGCACCTTGAGGCCAGAGATCCGAGCCTCGTAGGGATTGAACGAAGCGTACATGTTCGCCCGATAGAAGATGACAGAGAAGACCACCACCAGGACGGAGACCGGCACGATAGCGTAGATATCGTTCAGGGTGACCAGGCTGACCGATCCGAACAGGTAGGACGCGAACGAATTGGCCGAGACGAACTTGGTCAGAATACCGGCCAATCCCACCGAGATCGACATGACGATAGCCAGCGCCAGCTCCGCGTACCGATTGAACCGCGAGCGGATCAGCTCGATCACGACGCCACAGACGATGGAGACCAGGACCGCCATCCCCGCCGGCAGGATGCCGCAGAGCAGACCGAGCGCGACGCCCAATAGCGAGGTGTGCGACAGCGCATCGCCGATCATGGAGAAGCGCTTCGTCGTCATATTCAGACCCATGAGCGGCAGGGCGATCCCCAGGCAGACGATCGCGATCAGCGACTTCCACATGAAGGGGTAGGCAAACATGTTGCCTGCGAGAAAACTAGTGATTGTCATTCTCACCATCCTCCTGCGAGCTATAGGGAGCATGAGGCAGGATCTTCCCCTCGGAGAGGTAGACGATCCGGTCAGTCCCCGCCATATCCGACATGAAGTGGGAGACCAGGATGATGGTCTTGCCCATCTTCTTATTCAGCATGATGGTCTGCTGAAGAAACTCCTGACGCGACTCCGCATCCATGCCGGTGGTCGGCTCATCCATGACGAGCAGGTCGGGGTCGGAGATCAGGGCCTTGGCCAACCGCACTCGCTGCTGCTGTCCCCCAGACAGCTCACCGATGGAACGATCCTTCAGATCCAGGACATCCAACGCCGCCAGGGCCGCATCGACCTTCTGCCAGTCCGCCTGGCGCATGAAGGAGCAGGGCTTCCACTTCAGCCCGAGCGAGACCACCTCCTTGACCGTGGCGGGGAACAGCATGTCCAGGTTTCCGGTGACCTGGCTGAGAAAGGCAGACTTCTTAAACGTGTTGACCACCCGTCCCGACTGGAGCTTGACTATCCCCATCAGAACCTTCAGAAGGGTAGTCTTACCTGCTCCGTTACGACCGATGAGACCGACGAACTCCCCATCCGCTATCTTAAGATCGACTCCGTCCAGCACGACCTTCTCCCCGTAGGAGAAGATACCGTTCTCTATGCTTATCATATCTCCCTCCCCAGATTCTTAACCAGCTCATCCAGATTGTCCAGCATCGTCGACAGGTAATCCTCACCCGCGATCAGCTCGTCGTAGGGGACCTGCTCCAGCGCCGAGAGAGTGGCCTTTTCGATCCGGAGGCGGCCAGCCGTCCGCAGCTGGATATCCTCGATGATCGTATCCACGCCCGAGTGGCTATCCAGACTCTCGACATAGATCGTCTTCACCCCTCTATCCAGTATCTCATCCTCCAGATTGGCCAGCTTGTCCGGCCCCGGGATATTATCGGCAAAATCGCCTATTCCCAGCTGTTCCAACCCATAGTCCTGACACAGGTAGGTAAACGCCTCGTGCGAGGTGACCAGAAGGTGTCCGGAAAAGGGAGCCAGCTCCAGGGTGAAGGCGCGATCCAGACTCTGGAGCTCATCGCGATAAGCGAGATAGTTCTCGTAGAGCTGTGGCACCTTCTCGCGATTCGGATAGGATTCCTCGATCCCATCGTAGATCCTATCCAGCAGCTTCACCATACGCCGGGGCGAGAGCCAGACGTGCGGATCGCTGCTGGACCGGTACTCGTCATAGGGGTTCCCATCCTGATCCAGAAGCCCCGCCCCCTGAGAGGCAAGGATCCGCTTTCCGACCGTGTCGATATCCGCCGACCAACCATCGAAGTTGGTCCCCAGCGAGACGATAGCGAAGCTGCTCTGAGCCAGCATCATCTTCTGCGGATCGGAGGGGTCGAAATCGTGGGGCTCGCCATCCCCGACGAAGTTCAGGACCCATCCGAGGTTAGCGGAGACGAGCTGACCGTCGACGAAATCATTGCCGAGTATCCGGTTAACCGCATCGTAGAGCGGATAGAAGGTAGCCGTGGCCATCGGCAGCGCGGAGTAGCCATTCTGCACCTGTTCAGCGTGCCAAGGATCATCGTGAGAGGTTGCCTGACACGAGGCGAGAACCAGGGTGAACGAGGAAACGAGAACGAGAAATGATCCCTTCGATCTTCTATCTTTTCCTGCCATATCAGTCCAGAGAAACGCTTATCTTTTCTTTCGCTTTAGTCTATATCCGCAGTATAGTTGTGTCAACGGAATATGAAATCCTATTTCAATTTAGCGTGCGCAATTTTGGAGCTGAACAATAGATATATTAAAATATGGAGGTTAAACAGGGAGGGCACCTATGGAGAAAGAGAAGATCATCCAGCTGATCAGGGCCTATCCTCGCCAGATCTACGAGGATCTTTCGACCCACGCTAAAGGACTCTCTACCCAGGAAGCAGCTAAGTTGCGGGAGAAGTATGGACCGAACATCATAAAGAAGGTCAAGAAGGTTCCCACCTGGAAGATCTTCCTCAAGAACTTCATCTCGCCGATGGCGATCCTCCTCTGGATCGCCGGCTGCATTTCCATCATCGCCGCCTTCCTCGGCGATACCGACGAGAGGATCGGCGTGCTCGGCGACCCGCAGATGCTCTATCTGGGATGCGCCATCTGGATGGTCAACATCATCAATGGTCTCTTCTCCTTCATCCAGCAGCACCGGGCGGGAAAGGCGACTGATGCCCTCTCCAAGATGATGCCCACCTATGCCCGCTGCATGAGGGATGGACAGGAGACGAAGATCCCCGCGGAGGACCTGGTTCCCGGCGATCTAGTGATCCTGACCGAGGGCGACCGGATCTCGGCCGACTGCCGCATCATCGTCTCCGACGACCTCTCCTGCGCCCAGTCCGCCCTCGATGGAGAAGCTACGCCCTCCCGCAAGATATCGGAGCCCTTCAAGGGCGAGGTCGAAAATATTCCCGCAGCCAAGAACCTGGTCTTTGCCGGCACCTCGGTAGCCACCGGCTTCGCCCGCTGCATCGTCTACGCGACCGGTATGGACACCGAGCTGGGCCGCATCGCCTCGCTGACGCAGAACATCACGACCAAGAGATCGCTGCTCCAGGAGGAGATCACCCGGACCTCGAAGGTGGTCTCGATCATCGCGGTCAGCGTGGGTCTGGTCATCTTCGTCCTCGGCACCATCATCAACGGCATCGCTTCGGGATTCGATAAGCCGACGCTCTACCTCACCCAGTTCGTCTTCGCCCTCGGTATGATGACCGCCTTCATCCCCGAAGGCCTCTCCCCCATCGTCACGCTCTCCCTGGCCAAAGCGGTGCAGCGGATCGCCAAGGAGGGAGCGCTGGTGAAGACGCTCAACTCGGTCGAGACGCTAGGCTCCACCACCGTCATCTGCTCGGATAAGACCGGCACGCTCACCAAGAACGAGATGACCGTCAAGTCGCTCTACTTCTCGGGCATAACCCACGAGGTGACCGGTGACGGCTACGCCCCGGAGGGAGAGATACACGATGCGGACGGCAAGAAGATCACCTGCATCGACGATATCCAGCTCAAGACGCTCCTGACCTGCGGTGCCCTCTGCTCGGACGCCCGCCTGGTCCCGCCCGACCCGACAGCTCCCGACGCGCACTGGACCGTGCTGGGGGACCCGACCGAAGCCTGCTTGGCCGTCGTCGCGCGCAAGGGATATGTGGAGCCCTCCACCGTGACGGAGACGCTCCCCCGCATCAAGGAGCTGAACTTCGATTCATCCCGCAAGATGATGTCCACCATCCACCAGCTGGCTCAACCCATCGGAGACATCCAGCGGGTCAGCTTCACCAAGGGCGCGCCCAAGGAGGTCCTGGATAAGTGCACCAAGATCCTCGACGGCGGCAGAGTCCGCCCCATCACCCCGGAAGATAGAAGCCGAGCGATGAAGGCTAACGACAGCTACGCTCGCAACGGTCTGCGGGTCCTGGGCATGGCCTTCCGACTCCTGCCCAAGAACGATCCCCAGCTTCCCGTCGCCCTGTCCGACTACAGCATCGACAACATCGAGCGGGACCTGGTATTCGTCGGTCTTGAGGCGATGCAGGATCCTCCGCGGGACAACATCGAGAAGTCGATCGCCGAGTGCCGGCGCGCCGGAGTGAAGATCATCATGGTCACGGGCGACTACGGCCTCACCGCTCGCGCTATCGCTCGGAAGATCGGGATCGTCGACGATCCCGAGGTCCGGGTGATCACCGGGAGCGAGCTCTACAGCATGAGCGACGAGGATCTCCGGGCCGCCCTATCTCATGAAGTCATCTTCGCCCGCATGGCCCCCGAGCAGAAATACCGCGTCGTCGAGACGCTCCAGCAGATGGGGCACGTGGTCGCGGTGACCGGCGACGGAGTCAACGACGCCCCCGCGCTCAAACGGGCGGATATCGGAGTCGCGATGGGCATCGCGGGAACCGATGTCGCCAAGGATGCCGCCGATATGATCCTGACCGACGATAACTTCGCCTCCATCGTCTCCGCCATCCGCGAAGGACGCGCCGTCTACAACAACATCAAGAAGGTTATGACGTACGTGTTCAACTCCAATATCCCCGAAGCCATCCCCTTCCTGCTGCCCCTCTTCTCCTTCAATTTCTTCCCGCAGATGCTCACCATCATGGAGGTTCTGCTGATCGACCTGGGCACCGATATGGTCCCCGCCATCGCGCTGGGATCCGAGAGTCCTGACTCGACGGTGATGGATGTGCCACCCCGCTCGCGAAACGAACACCTCATCGATCGCAAGGTCCTGCTGCGCGCCCTGCGCATCGGACTGCAGACCACCATCCTGTCGCTGGCGTGCTACCTGGCCTTCAACGCGATCGAGAGCGCCAAGCTGGGCCTGCCATTCACCCTGTTCAGCCAGACGGGTTCCAATGGCCAGTACGAAGGTCTCTGGCGGATGTCCACCTCGGTGATCCTCGCCGCCATCGTCATGTGCCAGATCGGTATCGGTATGGGTCTCAGATCGGAGCAGCCCATCTACAGGGTCGGCTTCCTCACCAATCGCCCGCTGCTCTGGGGATTCCTGAGCGAGCTGCTGGTGCTGTTCGGCGCCCTCTTCATCCCGGTCCTCAACAGGGAGGTCTTCCAGACTAACGGGATAACATCCTGGGAGATATGGATCGTGCTCCTCGCCCTGCCCTTCATCTCATTCGGCCTAGAAGAGTTACGAAAGTTGATACTATCCAGGAGGAAAAAGATATGAGAGCAATGATAATCGGATGCGGAAAGCTGGGGTGCGCCGTCGCTCTGGAGCTGTTCAAGCGGGGACACGATGTCACCGTGGTCGATTCCGACCCCAACGCCTTCTACCGTCTAGGAAGCGAGTTCTCGGGGAACACCGTCGTCGGCGTAGCCTACGATAAGGATACGCTCGAGGAGGCGGGCATCCAGTTCATGGATGCGGTCATCCTCGCGACTGGTTCCGACGATATGAATGCGACCACGGGTCGCGTGTGCAAGGACTTCTACATGGTTCCTCGCACCATCGCCAGGATCAACGATCCGCGCCGGGCCAAGATCTACGAGAGCCTCGGCATCAAGACCATCTCCCCGACCGGTTTCGGAGCCGATCGCGCCATCGAGCTGCTGAGCTTCGACCGCATGGACTCCATCTCGATGCTGGGCGAGAACGGCGACACCGAGATCATCCGCATCATCACGCCGCAGGAGCTGACTGGGGCGACGGTCGAGGAGCTGACCGCTCAGCAATCCTTCAACCTGTTCGCCATCGTGAGAGGCCACACCTCCTTCCTCCCCCTGAAAGACGAGAAGATCCAGACGGGCGATATCCTCTACTTCGCAGTCAAGACCGCCGACAAGCCCCGCTTGAAGCGGGCTCTCGGCCTATAGGAGGGCAAGAAGATGAAAGCTGTGATAGTAGGTGGAGGCCAGGTCGGCTCCTATATGGCCGAGCTGCTGACCAAGAACGGTTGTGACTTCCGCATCATCGAATCCGACAAGAAGGCCGCAGATAAGCTGATCGAGAGGTTCGGTCAGCGCAAGGTTACTCTGGGCGACGGCGCCTCGCCCACCATTCTCGAATCCTCGGGGATCCGCGATGCCGATGTCGTCGCCGCCGTCACCGGTCGCGACGAGACCAACCTGGTCATCTCGACCATCTCCAAATTCGAATTCCAGGCGCCCCGCGTCATCTCCAAGGTGAACAACCCGGCCAACTCCTGGCTCTTCACCATCGGGATGGGTGTCGACGCCGCCATCAACCAGGCGGATATCATCGGTCACATGGTCGTCGAGGAGATGTCGATGAAGAGCCTGATGACGCTGATGAAACTGTCCCGCGGCTCCTACTCGATCATCCAGCTGACCGTCAGCGAGCGCTCGAAGACCATCGATATGCAGATCAAGGATATCAAGATGCCCGAATCCGCGCTGATGATCGCCATCTACCGGGGCGAGAGCTTGATCATCCCGCACGGCTCCACCACCATCCACCCCGGCGACAAGATCATGTTCTTCACCTCGGAGGAGATCCACGCTCAGCTCGACGACCTATTCAATCCTGGAAGGTTAGCCGACTGATACCCCCTCGATCAAACTTAGATTTCACAGGATACAAGAAGGCTTTAGGCCTTCTTTTTTTGAGATTCCCAACTCTAGATAAGCGGATACTAGATATCTTCGAACCTAAAGTCCGACGACCGTGGCGGATAACCCATCGAGCCATCGAAAATAACAGGGGATAACAGAGAAATGAATAAGGGAAGATCGATAGATCAAGTGCTCCTCGAGAACAATATTCGGCTCACGAGTTCGAATATCCGGCCGATATCGAAGAAAACCTGAAGATTTTGGTTCAATCTTTATATATAAAGTAAAAAAAAGTAAATATTTATCTATAATTTTTATTAAGTAAGGGAAGGGGATTCTCCAGGGAGGTGAAAATGGTCAGAACAGCTCTCTTTGCCTCTAGCTCGGCGCTAGGAATGAACCCGGCGGACTTCACCGCTCGGGATTGGACGGATTTCGGGATCTCAGCTCTGCTGATGATCGGAATAGGCGTTGTCCTATTCTTCATGTTCCACCACAAGCGGGTGAGGTTCTCCTTCCTCTTCCTGCTGCCGCTCAGCCTCTTGGCCCTCCTGTTCCACCTCTATGTCGCAGCCGCCCTCGTGATGCTCACCATCTTCGCGATCGTCATGATCGGCGCCTTCACCTACAGCTCCGAATTCAGCGAGATGCTCCAGTCGCCGCTCAATCTCTTCCATCCGGGAGCGAAGAAGAATGTGAAGAAGACCGACTCGTTCGACCGCGAGAAGCTCTATAAGGATGTCGAGACCTCGGTCCTACGGCTCTCCGAAAAACACACGGGTGCGCTGATCACCTTCCAGAAGAAGGACAAGATCGAGATTCCTCAGGATGCGACGATCCTCGATGCCCCCTTCGTCCCCGAGTTGGTGGAAACCATCTTCTACACCGGAACCCGGCTGCACGACATGGGCATGGTCGTTATCGGCAACATCATCCACGCCGCCTCAGTTCAATTCCCCACCTCCAACAAAGCCTTCAGCGGCAAGGTCGGCGCCAGGCACCGCGCGGCGGTCGGCATTTCCGAGCGGACCGATTCGGTCACCGTAGTGGTCAGCGAGGAGACCGGACGGATCCACATCGCCTATCGCGGAACCTTGACTCCCTGCACCAAAGCCAACTTCCTCACCTCCTTCAAGAGTTTTATGGAGGATGGCAATTCGACCGACTGATCCTCGAAGGATGAAAGCTCAGGAGTTTCGCTCCTGGGCTTTTTCAGTCGATACGGATGGGTGTATATGCCTTGAAAGATGAGCGCCGTCGTGTAGAATATCCGAAGTCTTTCCGAAGGGGAGGATGGCGCGATTATGGAAAAGCACGCACTGATAGACTATCTGCTCAAAGTCGAAGAGATCGCCAAGGTGGGTCTTACCTACTCGAAGGATCCCTATGCGCTCGACAACTACGATGAGCTGCAGCGATTGACCTCGAGATTCCTCGACAGCATCGATGCCGTCCGGCTCGACGGGCAGAACTATTTTAGGCGGGATGTCTATCCCACCCCTTCGGTCTCGTGCCGCACCATCATCCTCTCCCCCGATCGCACTAAAGTACTTCTGGTCCAGGAGGCCAAGGATGAAGGGTGGTCCTTCCCCGGCGGCTGGTGCGAGATCGGTCTGAGCCCGACCGAATCAGCGCGCAAGGAAGTCTGGGAGGAGGCGGGCTACGACTGCCGGATCACCAACATGATAGGCGCCCTCGATCGCTATTCTGGCATGAGCACCTCCGGTGCACCGGAATATATCCTCGTCTACGAGGGGAAACTGGTCGGTCAACCCCACAAGCCCACCTACGAGATCCTCGCGGTCGACTGGTTCCCCGTCGATAATCTACCCCGCATCTCCATCAAGAATCATCCTCAACAGATGTTGCGGATGCTGGACTGTGCCCTCCACCGCAAGAGTCTGCTGGACTGATGCAGAAGTCTCTTATCCACGATTAAATATCCAGTAGTCAAAAAGAAAAGAGTCCGCTCTCGCGGACCCTTTTTCAATCGCTATCGACTACTTCTTGTTGACCTTGGCCTTGGGATGAGCTCCGTGCTCATGCCAGACGATCCGGTAGGCACCGACAGCCAGCGCCGCACCGATCATGGGTCCGAAGATAAAGATCCAGATTTCCTTGATCGGCTCGAACTCGCCGGTGACCATCGCCATGACCGCCGTACCGATCGAGCGTGCAGGATTGACACCCGTGCCAGTGATGTTGAAGCCTAAGAGGATAACCGAGACGAGCGAGAGACCGAGGGCGATACCGGAGATGGGACCATTCTCGCGATTGTGTCCGGTGCAGAGGATGGTGAAGACGAACACGAAGGCGAAGAAGATCTCAGCGAACAGTCCGATGAACAGGAAGGGCCAGCCCTGAGCCGAATAGGCTACAGGAGCCACGCCTTTACCACCCCAGGACTTCCAGAGGTTCGCCATATTGACGGTATTGGAGGCGAGAGTCTTCACGACATCGCTCCCACCGAGACCGCCGAAGATGAGAAGAAGAACGGCACCGCCCAGAATTCCACCGACCACCTGGCTGATCCAGTACAGCAGCATCTGCTTCGCATCGATCTTCTTAGCCAGGAAGAGCGCGAAGGTGACAGCGGGATTGACGTGGCAGCCGGAGTACTCGCCGAGAGCATAGGACAGCGCGGTAACCACCAGTCCAAAGGCGAACGCGGTTCCGATAGCGAGCGCGATGTAGTTGTCATCCGCTCCCAGGGAGAGACCCATCGCAGCACCGCAGCCGATGATGACCAGAACCGCAGTTCCGATCATCTCCGCGAAGCAGCGCTTCGCCATGACGATGTTGGCGGTATGGCGTGCCTCAAGGGAGGCAGAAGGCTCTTCAGCAGCGCTTCTGCCCTTGTCTAAATCGTTTTGTGGCATTAAAAAAATAGCCCCTTTCTTTTACAGGTATATTCTAAGATATTTAAAGTAGCTTGAAACGGGAAGTATCTACTTTTATCGCTTGTCGCCTCGCGTCTGAGGATCTCTCGAGCCGCGGAAGGGCAGAGGGTCAGCCAGGATAGTGCGATAGAGTTGATCCCACTGCGCATAGACCTTCTCCGGCAGATACATCTGCGCCAGTTTCAGCGAGTTTTCGTGTCCCGCCTGGGGCAGCTGACTACCGTCAGCGAAGAAGCTCTTTATCAGGTGGGAATACTCCGCCACATTCGAGCACTTGACCACATAGTCGCCCAGGATCGGCTCATAGAGCGGCAGGTACCGCACCGCGATAGGGAGACCGCAGGAGCAGGCTTCGAGGATCGTCATCGGAAAGAGCTCATCCTCCGAGGTGGAGATGTACAGATCAGCCGCCCCGTAGAGAAGATTCATCCTCTCTCTGGCTATCGAGCCGATGAACCGGAGATTGGGAGGGCAGTTCTCGATGGCTTTCTTCACCCGACGATAGTCGGCCGTGATCCGTCCGAAAGTGAAATCTCCCGCCCAGATAAACCGGACATCCGGATTGTCCTCCGCGAGCTCGATGAAATCGAAGATACCCTTGCGCGGCTGCGTCTGCCCCACCGAGAGGACCACCTTATCCTCGCTTCCGATATTGAACTGGCTGCGCGCCGCTACCCTCTCCTTCGCGCTCAGCGGATGGAAGAGGGCCGGTGAGATGCAGTTGGGGATATAGTGGACCCGTGCCGAAGAGAAACCGAGATCCACCAGCCTTTGCACATACTGGGGATTCACGGTCACCAGATGGTCCGCCCGAGCGTAGAAGTTCAAAACATACTTCGCATACAGGTTCATGATCCCCTTCGGTAGCGAGATCGATCCCTGGAGGGTAGAAGGGAGAAAATGAACGAGTGCCAGCGAGAGCTTCGCCTTCTTCAGCTTGAAATAGAACTGGGGATGAACATCGCAGGCATGCACGATATCCGCGTACTTAGCCCGCCTATTCAGAACCACGTCATAATCCTTAGCCCCATATTCACGAAGGAGGTGCAGATCCTCCACCGAAGCCGAGTGGACGCCCTGGTCGGAACGCTCCTTGAGCTTCACCAGAAAATCGATGTTGATCTTTTTATCACCCATACCAGAATCTCCCGCTCTCGAACTGCTGAAATTATACCAATAGGATAGATCGCGACTCTAACGATATCACGGGGACTAGCGAAACGAGATGAATAACCGCCTCGACGGATAGGTGGGAAAACCTGACCATCGGTATCCAGCTCGCACTCGAACTCTCAGATCCGAGGGGCCTGCGCTTATAATAATGAATCATGAAAGCCTTAAGAATAGATAGCGACAGCTTCGAAATCAGAACACCGCAGCGGTACTGGGCTCTCGCCCTCTGGCTCCTCGCCGCCCTCGGAACGATATACTGCACTCTAGGTATCGACTTATTCTCAGGAAAAGTCGATGTCTCGCAAGACCTGATAACCCCGCTGGAGTACTACCCGGTCTGGATCCTGACCCTCATCTGCTTCATCTGTTCGCTCAGTCTCTTCCCACCCAAAATAGGGTATAAATGGGGACTCGCTATCGGTTCAATAGCGATAATCTGGCTGGGAAGCGAAGCCATAAGGATATTCACCATCCCGACCGAAACTACACAATTAGTCTTTAACAACCTATATGAAGGCTCGCCGATCATCTCTTTGAACTTCGCGATCACCCGCACCGATCAGCTGATCGATTTCTCGGATGAAGTCGTTTGGGTCTTCCTGCTCGTCACGCTTTTCACGCAGGGAAAGGAGATGATCGGGTCCAGAGGGACGCTGATAATCCTCTGGATAGTCATCGGCGGTGCCTTCCTCTGCGCTCTATCCACTCTGCTTCCCGCGAAGATCTGGCAGTACCAGTCGGTCATCGACTATTTCACGGGCAAAACGGAAAGGATGCCGACCCTGACCGGGCTCTTCTCCAATGAGAATTCTCTCGCCCTCGCCCTCTTCATCGGTATCCTAGCCTGCCTGCTGTTGAACTGCTATCGGCCCCGCGCCTATGTCTACCTTCCCATCGCCCTCTTCTTTACCGCCATGATCGTGATGACCGTGTGCAAGACCATCCTGCTCCTCCTCGCCATCTTCCTTCCCATCTACTGGATCTGGCGCTGCGCTATCAACTTCAGATCGCACCCTATCGCCAGTGGCCTCATGCTCGGTCTACTCCTGGTGACCAGCACCGTTCTGCTCTCGCTCCTATTAACTCTGGGAAAGAACGAGGGAAACATCTTCCACGCCATCGTGAAAGCGATCGAGAATATGGTCACTGATGCCAAGGGGACCGGAGGCACGCGCGTCATACTCTGGAAGAAGTCAATGACCTTCTATGCCTATTCCCCCTTCCGGATGATCTTCGGCTGGGGCTTTCGGGCAAGCGAGCAGCTGCTGTTAGCCTTCCAGCAGGAACTGGTACAGGCGAATCCGTTCTACAGCCCCGTGCGCACGACCCACTCCGGCCTTTTAGAGATCACCGTCCGATACGGGGCTCTCGGTCTCCTCTTCTTCATGCTGTTGACTGGAATCCTCATCCGATACGTGATAAAACTAGCTCGCAACGGACGCGAAGACCTCGCCGTTGGATGCGCCTTCGTTTTCGCCGTAATGATCTGCTACTCCGCTGACGAATCGATCATCCCCTTCTATCGGAGCGGTAGCGCCATCCTCACCATGTCGGTTTCTGTCCTTCCCATCATCGGTTTTAGCAGTATAGTAAAGAGAGAGAATCGAGTCATCATATGAGCGAAAAAGATAGCGATCAGAAGCTGATAAAAATCAAGGCGACCATCGAGAGGATCCGTCCCTTCATGCAGCGGGAGGGGGGCGATGTCACCTTCGATAATTTCGATGAGAAGACCGGCGTCGTAACCGTCAGAATCGTGGGCGCCTGCTCTTCCTGCTTTCTAGCGGGAGATGAGATATCTCAAGGTGTAGAGACTATCCTCAAAGAGGAGATCCCATCCGTCACGAGAGTCGAGATCATCTCGCCCTCGGGAACCCAGTCCTCCTTCGATCCTGCAGCTGGAAATTACACTATCAACGGTATACCCGTCTACGATCCGCTAGCGGACGACGACCTGGGAGAAGAGGAAGAGGATCCACTCTCCGCTCGTGCCCAGCTCGTCCGCGCTCAACGCATACTCCAGAAGACGGGAGAGATCGATGAACAGGAGAAGAAGAAAGAAGGTAAATCGAAAAAGTGAGGGTCGAACCTCACTTTTTTGATGGAAGCAAAAAATAGCAGGAGAAAATGACAAACCGACCATAGTCCGAAAGAGCACTCTTCTTCAATTATTAAATGAAGAGGAATGGATCCTCAATCTTAAAATCGACAGCTGAAAAAGATCGACGATAAGAAGCGACGATTTAATATGGTTCTCTCCAGATTCAACACGGCGATCTTCTTTCTGATAAAAGAGCCGAACCACGCCCTAACCAATCGCTTCTTCACTGCCTATTTCAACCTTAATACCCGTGAATTCTCGATTATCACCACTCAGGAGTACACCGGAAGTACAAAAAAAGTTCGGCCTACGCCGAACCAAGTATCTCAACTCCCGCTCAGGGGTCCCGATAGAATCAATTGGTGTCCCGGGTGGGAATCGAACCCACACAGGTTTCCCCGAGGGATTTTAAGTCCCTTGCGTCTACCAGTTTCGCCACCGGGACAACGGTTATTTCACTGGTGACTCGTAAGGGATTCGAACCCTTGGCCCAATGATTAAAAGTCATTTGCTCTACCTGCTGAGCTAACGAGTCATACTTCCTGGCTGGGGCAGATGGATTCGAACCATCGCATAGCGGAGTCAAAGTCCGCTGCCTTACCGCTTGGCTATGCCCCAATGATGGTGGGTGAGGAGGGATTCGAACCCCCGAAACGCGAGGTAACAGATTTACAGTCTGCTGCGTTTGGCCACTTCGCTACTCACCCAAAAAGTACAGATAGAGCGACGCACTTCAAGATGGTGGAAGTTAAGGGACTCGAACCCCTGGCCCTCTCCGTGTAAAGGAGATGCTCTAACCAGCTGAGCTAAACTTCCGTCTCCTCTTCTGAAGTGCTCATTTAATATACGCCTACCACCCTAGCATTTCAATAGTAAATTTACACACTTTTAAATATGGTCGATCTGCCCTGACAACAGAGCAGCAAACTACCCGAGAATCAACCTTTAAAGACGATTTCACATATTTCAAAGATATGGGAAAATCAATATACATAATAGGAAAAAGAGGGATTGATATGACTACATTCGAGTGGATTATCCTGTCGATACTGCTCCTCATCATCGCCGGAGGAGTAGTAGTAGCCGTACTGATGCTTAAGCATTCAAATAAGAGTAACCAGGGAAACAGTGAAATCGATAACGATCCGAATTCCACGGCCCTCAAATTGGAGAATAAGATTGTCACCAGCGTCTCAGATATGAAAACCTCTCTCATGAATAACCAAAATACGGTGCAGCAGGAGAACGCTAAACAGCTGAGAAGCGAAATCGAGGATCGCATGAGATTTCTCGAAAGAACCATTGAAGATAGTCTCAAGAAGGTGAACGAGTCTCTGGAAACCTCGGTTCAAAGACTTCAGAAGGAGATGAAGGAGAAGCTCGACGAGAGCTCGAAGAACACGGGAGACAATCTGTTGCAGGTGACCCAGGCGCTCGGCACGATGCAGGAGAGACAGAAGAGCCTGGACAGTCTATCGGAAAAGGTCGATTCCTTGAATAACGTCCTCTCCAACTCATCCAAACGCGGACACTTCGGTGAGGTGACGCTCAATGCGCTGCTGAATGAAACCTTCGGTGATACCACCGGAATCTACGATATCCAGAAGAGCATCGGAAGCAAGAACAGCCAGGGTCACCAGGTCATCCCCGATGCCACTGTTAAACTGCCCGCACCCAACCGGATCGTCTGCATCGACTCCAAATTCTCCTTCGTAGCCTACAACAAACTAATCTCCGGTGGCGTGGAGGGCGAGGAAGCCACCACGCTAAAGAAAAAGATGAAAAAGGCGATGGAGGAACAGATCGACAAGATCGCTACCGACTATATCGTGAAGGATCTAACCGCCCCCTACGCCCTGATGTTCGTCCCCTCCGATGGCATCTATGCCTTCATCCAATCGGATGACCTGCTCTACGAGGGTGTCGTCGAATATGCGCGGAAGAAGAATGTCATCATCTGCTCTCCCTCCACCCTCCAGGCCATCCTAGCAAATATCTCCGCGGTCTGGTTAAACTACCGGACCCAGAAGAACCTCTCAACCATCCTGAAGAATATGAAAACCTTCTCCGAGAACATGGAGCGTTTCGGCGTTAGGTGGGAGAAGCTCACCAAGGATATGGATGCGCTCAGCAAAGACAAGAGCGACCTGGATACCACGGTAGATAAGCTCATCACGAAGGGGAAGATGCTTGCCGAGATGAACCCCGAGATCGGAGGTGAGCAATAATCTCACGAAAGTCCGCTGAGGCATAGCTCCAGCGGCTTTTTTTATCGACAAAAAAGGGTCGCGCACCAGCGCGACACCTCTTTTGAATCCGCGGATAGTCTACTTGACGCCGGGCTTACCGAGCAGGACGAACATATTGTGCTTGTAGAGCTCAACACCAGGCTGATCGAAGGGATTGATGTGGAGCAGGTAGCCGGAGATAGCAGTGGCTCTGAAGAAGAAGTAGAAGAGATTACCGAGGTTGTAGGCATCCATCTTGGGCAGCTCGATGACGTTCGCGTCGATCTGACCTTCGGTGTGAGCCTTGAGAACCGCCTCATAGGCCTTGCCATTGATATAGGAGAGCTTCTTGCCAGCCAGATAGTTCAGATTATCGAGATTCTCCGCATCCTCCTTCACCACGACATCGTGGTCTTCCGGAGTCTCGACCTCTTTGATGACAGTCTCGAACAGGCAATTGGTACCCTGCTGAATAAACTGACCCATCGAGTGAAGATCGGTAGTGAAGACGCCGGAGGTGGGCAGCAGTCCCTTGCCGTCCTTACCGAGCGACTCGCCGAACAGCTGCTTGAGCCACTCGCCGATCATCATATCCTGAGGCTCATAGGTGACGAACATCTCGGAAGCGAAGTGGTACTTGGTCTCCATCAGATACCTGGTCGCTCCGTACTGGTAGGCGATATTCTTGTGCCAGTCGGCATCACCATAATCCTTCTCACCATCAGCGACGCCCTTGATGAACGCCTTGATGTCGACATTAGCGCAGGCCATGGGGAACAGGCCCACCGGGGTGATGACCGAGAAACGACCACCGATATCATCGGGGATGACGAAGCACTTATAGCCCTCAGCATTAGCCTCGGTCTTCAGAGCACCCTTGGCCCGATCAGTGGTAGCGATGACTCTGTCCTTGAGCTGCTCGTGTCCCCACCGCTCAACCATCTGCTCCTTGATAAGACGGAAGGCGACAGCGGGCTCGGTAGTAGTACCGGACTTAGAGATGACATTGACCGCATAGTTGCGACCCTTCAGATAGTTGAGAATCTGAGTGGTGTAGGAGGCGGACAGCGTATCTCCCATATAGACGACCTTGAAATCGTCCTGAGGGAAAAGACCATTGATAGCTTCGATGACGCAGCGTCCACCCAGATAGGATCCACCGATACCGATGCAGACTAGAGTATCGTAGTTCTCGCGGATACGCTTAGCAGTGGCGATGATATCGTCAAGCTCCGACTCGGGGAGCCGGGAAGCGTAGTCCAACCAGCCGACGAAATCGTTGCCCGCGCCATTGCGCTCGACAATCTGCTTGGAAGCGGCATCGATCTCACCGCTGATAGACTCAAGGTCGAGTCCATTCATGATGGAGCCAACCTGCTTAAATGTGACCATCTCTTTTACCTCTATTTACGATTTAAAATATAGCACCAAAAGGGTAGAGGTAACACCACTAAACGGCCCGAACGGACGATTGGTAGTCAAACGTCCCCATACAGCTTCTCTCCGCGGCTTGTAAGAGGTGTCGCACCTAGTAAAATAACCCTTATCCAGGAGGCTCACAAATGATTCTCATTCTAACCAGCACCACCGAGGTGCTGAACACGCTGTACGTCATCCTCGGAGCAATCGGTCTGGCCGTGATCGTCTTCGGCCTCTCCTCCATCATCCTCTGGTATGTGCTGAAGAATAGGGAGAAGAAGGTATATAGAGAGTTTGACCGAATCCTGCCCGTCGAGCAGAAGCGAGCCGCGCGGACCGAGGAGATCTACCAGGAGATCAGAAGCCGTAAGCTGCACTGCAAAGAGGAGTTCGCCCAGGAGTTCGAGAAGGTTTTTGCCGAGGTAAAGCAAGCCTCGGATCCCGCCTCGCTCCGCCGCTGCAAGGACACGATCGACTTCGCCGAGCTCTACCTCGCCAAGGTGCTGAGAACCTATGGCCGCGGTAAGAGCGACCAGGATAAAGCAGACGAACTCCTGAATATGAGAAAACTCAACGACGATGCCTACCTTCCCTTCGCCAAAGCGTGTGCAACCTACAACGCGGTCCTGTCCATGTGGCCGACCAGATTAGCCAATCGGCTGCACAGACAGGCGAATAGGCGCACAAAGATAGGTTTATTCTAAATAAGGTATTGAAACTCGAAGGCGATTAGCGTATATTCTCTTTCGCCTTGATATGAGGTCATGGCGAAATTGGTACACGCGTACGTTTGAGGGGCGTATGGTTTATCCTTGAGGGTTCAAGTCCCTCTGACCTCACCACTTGATAGGTCGAGTCAACCGCGAGGTTGGCTCTTTTTTTGTCGCTGAGTATCTAATGTAGATCCAAGAATTAAACTGATCTGATATTTTCAAGCTCCAAAGCTTATGGATCTATCGACAAATCCCACTGGATGAATAATAGAAAAGATTTTACATATTTAGCCTGCGAGATTGCGGAGCCGGTGTAAACCGCATACATTTTAAATCGGCTGATAGGAGCGCTAGAATTGTGCGGAAGCGTGATATCCATGCCAAGATTGAAAAGCTATAAAAACACTCTAGCTGCCACATACCTCGGATATGTGACCCAAGCGGTAGTCAATAACTTTCTGCCCCTCCTAGTCGTCTACTTCACGAAGAACTACAACATCTCGATGATCGAGATCACCAGTCTGCTCACTATCAACTACGCCTTCCAACTGGTGATGGACTTCCTCTGCGATTCGATCGCCAACCGCATCGGATATCGAAACTGCATGCTGATCGCGAACGCCCTCTCCGTCATCGGTCTAGTGATGTTCGCCCTCCTTCCACAGTTCATGAACGACACCTTCGTCGCCCTCCTGCTCTCCATCATCGTCTACGGTATCGGCGGTGGCTTCATCGAAGTCCTGATCAGCCCCATCGCTGAAGCTTGTCCGACCCGAAACAAGAAGGCGATCATGGGCTTCCTGCACTCCTCCTACTGCTGGGGTACCGTGCTGGTGATCCTCGTCTCGACCATCTTCTTCCACTTCCTCATGGATAAGTGGTGGATCATGATCCTCTGCTGGAGCGTCGTCCCCCTGATCGATGGCATCTACTTCCTCTTCGTGCCGATCTATCAGCTCCAGGGCGACAAGCTCGAAGCAAATCAAAAGAATGTCTCTCTAGAAAAGAAACACTATATAAGCCTATTCAAAGATCCAATCTTCTGGGTGATCCTAGTCATGATCCTCACCGGAGGGGCCAGTGAGCTCATCGTCTCAAGCTGGGCTAGCGCCTTCGTTGAAGAATCCTTAGGGCTCTCCAAAACCCTGGGTGACCTGCTCGGCCCCCTGATCTTCTATACG
This sequence comes from Caryophanales bacterium UBA6449, assembly GCA_002437105.1. GTDB lineage: Bacteria > Bacillota_I > Bacilli_A > RFN20 > CAG-288 > CAG-568. Next base: position 183,131 of record DJOB01000004.1, on the reverse strand, counting down.
ATCATGGGAACGATGAGGATCGTCTACGCCCTCTTCTCGGCGAAGGTCGATCTGAGGAAGCTGGTGATCGCCAGCGCCGCTGTCTGCCTGATATCCTACCTGCTGATCACGCTCGCCCCCAATCGATACGTATCACTCTTCGGAATCGGACTCACCGGTATCGGCGTCGGCATGCTGTGGCCAGGCTGCTTCTCGCTAGCCAGCGAATACCTGCCTGAAGGAGGCACGACCCTGTTCTCCTTCCTCGCTCTGTTCGGCGATATCGGTTGCTTTGCGGGGCCCGAGTTCGCCGGCGCTATCTCCGCCGCCCACGGAGATGACCTAAAATTGGGCATTCTCGCTTCGATCGGTTTCCCTACCGCCCTCTTGATTGCCGCCATCCTACTCCTCATCCTATCGCGGAGACGGACGATCAAAAAGGTTGAAAATTAGTTCTGCTCTTGCCGCTCCGCTCTCCCCTATTTATTCAATATTAAAAAGCCACCGTTCCAGGTGGCTTTTAATATGTCAGAAAGCTTATCTGATCTTGGTAACAACGATCTGCTTGTAGAGTTCCTCGGTGAGGGCGAGGCTACCAAATCCACGCGAGAACGCCGTTGCACCACCGGCCGCCGCCATCAGTCTGAGGCAGTCGACCAGAGGACGCTTCTCGACCAATCCCTTGATGTAACCGGCGATCGAAGAATCTCCCGTACCAACAGGGTTGATGAAGGGATATCCCTTAGCGACGCTGATGTGATAGACAGAGCCATCGCCGCCGAAGAAGTAGGAACCACGGCCACCCATGGACACGACGACATTCTTGGGTCCCTTCTTAACGAGCTCCATTCCGCCGTTAATGATGTCATCATCGGTCGCGATCTTGCGTCCGAGGATGTCGCCCAGCTCCTCATCGTTGGGCTTGATCAGAGCAGGATGCTCCGCGATAGCATAGGTGAGAGCCTCTCCCGTGCAATCGACGATAACAGGGCAACCGATGGGATTAGCGACCTCGCGCATGATATCGGCATAGATAGTCGCCTTCTCCTGCGCGATAGAGCCGGAGAGAACGAGAATATCGTCGGACTTCAGCTGGGACTTGAGGAATCCCATGAGCCTCTGGAGCTCCTCATCCTTGATTTTAGGCGCGGAGGGATCGAACCTGGTATCGGTATCAGCCAGGACGACGACATTGATCCTCGACTCGCTCTCCGCCTCTAGATAGATAGCCTTGTCACCGGGGAAGAAACGACCCACCATCTCCTTGATGCGCTGACCGATAGACCCACCGACCGCAACGATGGGCGAGGTCTCGACACCTAGATTGGCGAGCATGACACTCACCGTGATTCCCTTACCGCCCAGCTTCTCCTCGCGGGCGAAAGGACGATTCACGCCACCGATCCTGATGGGCTTGTCTCCCAAGCTGAGACGGTAATCGATACTGGGCGCGAAAGTGACAGAATAGACCATTGCATTTCCTCCTTCCATTCTTGTCAAAACCGCTTAAATTATATTGATATAGGCAATTTTTTTCTATCTCCACTTGATCTATCCAGTTAAAAAGAAAAGACTTTAGGGGCATTTTCAGCAAAAAAGGCTCTTTAGAGATAAAAGAGCGCGGATCGCACTGAGTTCCTCTCCGACCGGATCTCCC
>DJOB01000004.1:133124-181379 GCA_002437105.1 Caryophanales bacterium UBA6449 | reverse complement strand
CATCAGTTAGGCTTATTTAAAGATGCAGATGAAAGTATCCCTATTGGTAAGCTGCGAAAATGGTAGTTTAATAATAAAATAAGTATGTATTACGTATAAGATTGGAGGTCAGACCTATGAATGGTAAAGAAGTTATCGTTCTCATCTCGATCATCGTCATCGCTCTCGTGAGTCTCATCTTTATCATCCTCCTAGCCATCTTCGCCGCCCGAAAGAATCACGCGCTCAAGGATGGTCTCGAGGACGAGGAGATCCACCAGGATCTCGACGACAGAAAGATCAGATACTTCAAGAGAGGAGTCGTCAGAGCCTCGCTCATCTCGCTGTCTGACTTCGCGGTGGCCAAGGAAGCTAACTCCCGCTCCGTGCTAGCCCTAGATGGCGGTCACATCACGGATGGTCACTATGTCGACTCCGATAGGTACGTCGCCCAGAGAGGGCACGCCGGAACCATCATCGGCTGCACCATCATGCTTCTCCTAGCGGCAGTGGCTGCTTTTCTCCTCGGTTTCTCCGCTTCCTTCCGAACCAGCAACGAGCGCTTCACCTTCGATAACAAGCTATACACCATCATGCCTGATTCCTCGATGAACTCGAACGTCTCCGTCCTCACCGCTGAGTCGGATAAACAGTCGATTGCACAGAACTCGTTCATCTCGATCGATAGATCGAAGTCCATCGATAACGTCCAGGTAGGCGAGATCGTCGCCTACCTGACGGAGGACAACCGCATCGTCATCCACCGGGTGGTGGCGACCAGAAAGAATACTCAGGGAGCCACCGTCCTCCAGCTGCGAGCGGATAATCTCGATTCGAGCAACGCCTCCGAGATGGCCATCTCCTCCACCGAGTATCTCGGCACCTACACCGGCTACCAGAATCTCGTCCTCGGCCAGGCGCTCCTCTTCGCTGAGAGCGAGATCGGCCTGACCACCCTCGCCGCCATACCGCTCATCTTCCTAGTCTCGTCCATCACCCTGATCTCCCTCGATAGCGCGTATTCCAGCCGGGCCACCCGGGTTGCCAGCAATCTCGATCGCAGATATGTCAAAGCCTAACAAGGATCAACTAGATCAATAAGGATTCAAAAGAATCGAAATCATTATGGAAATCATCAATTTCAGAGATGTAGGAGGTTTAAAGACGACCGATGGCCGACAGGTCAAGCCCCACTTCTTCCTCCGCGGAGCCGATCTGCGCAGCGTCTCAGATGAAGATTACGAGACTCTGTTTCAGACGTACCATCTCGGCTGGATCATCGATCTGAGGACACAGGAAGAGGCACGCAGAGCACCGGATCGAGTTCTCGCACCCGCCAGCTACCTCTTCCTGCCAGTGCGGGAGAAACTGGACAGCTTCATCAATGGCGATATCGCCAAACTGAACGCTAGCTATCCCGTAAAGCTAGCCACGGCGATCCAGCAGAAACAGGTCAGTATCGACCGGCTTCTCGAGTACTCCTACGCCTTCCTGATCGAGTCCGAATTCGCCCGAGCACAGTATGCAAAAATGCTGAATCTGATCTACCAGATGGCACGAGCCGGAGATCAGCGCAGCTTCTATCTTCACTGCTCGGCGGGCAAGGACCGCACTGGTCTCGGCATGCTCTTCATCCTCTCTGCTCTCGGAGTGGACCAGGCAGAGATCGAGAAGGACTACCTTTCCACCAACGAGGATAGATTCGTCTCCGCCAAGGTCGCCTATTTTCGCGACGAACTCCGCACGCACGGCTTCACGGACCAGCAGGTCGTGGAGGAGGCCATCCGATCCATCACCGTCAATCAGCACTGGTTTCAGATAACCCTCGATACCATAAAGGCCAGATATGGCTCCATGGACTCCTTCCTGAAAGAGGGACTAAAATTAAGTTCAGAGAAGTTGAAGACGATCAGAAGTTTCTACCTTGAGGGGAAAAATAGCTAAATATGGCAAAGATCCTGAATGAGGTCGGTCTGAGTTTCGATGATGTGCTTCTCCTTCCGCAGTACTCCGAAGTCACCCCCAACGCCGTGAATATCTCCACCCTCGCCGCCCGGGGCATCAAGCTGAACACGCCCATCCTCTCCTCCGCGATGGACACGGTCACCGAGGATACCATGGCCATCGCCATGGCCCAGAACGGAGGACTAGGAATCATCCACAAGAGCATGACGATCGAGAGACAAGCCACCTTGGTAAAGCACGTCAAAGCGACCCAGCCCACCGGGGATAAATCCGCTCTCGACCAGTCGGGCCGACTGCTGTGCGGTGCCGCTCTGGGCATCACGGCCGATCTGGATGAAAGGGCTCAAGCCCTGATCGCAGCCGGGGTAGACGTGGTCGTACTCGATTCTGCTCACGGATACTCTAAGAATGTGATATCCGCCCTTAAATCACTTAAATTGAAGTTTCCCAATCTCCCCGTCATCTGCGGAAATGTAGCAACCTACGACGGGGCCAAAGCCCTGGCAGAGGCGGGAGCTGACGCCGTGAAGGTCGGCATGGGTCCCGGTTCGATCTGCTCCACGAGGATCATCTCCGGCATGGGAGTTCCTCAGCTGACCGCCATAATGGAATCCGCCCGGGCCTGCGCACCCCTCAACGTCCCGGTGATCGCCGATGGCGGAATACGCTTCTCGGGCGATGTCACCAAAGCCCTAGCCGCCGGGGCGAGCGCCGTCATGATCGGCGGATTGCTGGCGAAGACCACCGAAGCGCCCGGAGCTGTCGTGGAGATCGACGGGAAGAAATACAAGTCCTACCGCGGCATGGGATCGATAGAGGCGATGTCGGCTGCCCACGGCGCCAAGGATCGCTACTTCCAGACGGGTCAGAAGAAGCTGGTCGCCGAGGGCGTAGATGCCCTCGTGCCGCTAGGCGGTTCCGCGGCCGACGTCCTCTTCCAGCTCTCCGGCGGTCTGAGATCCGGTATGGGTTATCTAGGTGCGAAGGACATCGGCGAGCTGCAGCGGAAAGCGGTCTTTATCCGCATCACCGAGAACGGCTTGAACGAGTCTCATCCCCACGATATCAGAATGACGCACGCCGAACCCAACTACAAAGGTAGGTAAAGGTATATAATCCCTCGTGTTTTTTGAGGAAAGGAATATCCATAATGACTAAAGAACTCACTTCTAAACAGCTTGCGAATTTTGCGAAAGCCTACGACGCTAATCCCGCCAACACCATCGCGCAGCATGCCGCTTCCCACAACGGCGTCATGAGCGCGGCTTATTCCAGCGAGGTCGAGAACCAGATTCCCGACATCTTCTCCATCGATGTGAAGGAGACGGGTGAGATCACCAACCAGAAGCAATCCGGTCGCTGCTGGATGTTCGCTGGACTCAACGTCCTCCGCTCCATCGCGATGAAGAAGCTCCACGTGAAGAACCTCGAGCTCTCCCAGAGCTTCCTGATGTTCTACGACAAGCTCGAGAAGTCCAACTACGAGCTGGAAGCCGCTCTCGACAATCTCGATGAGCCCGATAATTCTCGTCTGATGGATACCATCCTCACTATCGGTGGCCATCAGGATGGCGGTTATTGGCACTTCTTCACCGAGCTGGTCAAGAAGTACGGTGTCTGCCCCAAGGGCGTTCAGGGCGAGACCGTCCCCACCTCCTCCTCCAGCGAGATGGACAGCGTGCTCGAGCAGATCCTCTCCCGCGATGTCATGAAGCTCAGAGCTCTGCACCGCGATGGCAAGACCGCTGCTGAGCTCAGGGCCCTCAAGGATGACATGCTCTCCGAGGTCTACCGCGTCCTGACCATCTGCATCGGCAAGCCCGTCGATAAGTTCACCTGGGAATACCTCGAGGACGATCCTGAGAAGAAGGATGAGAAGAAGGATGACAAGAAAGCCGAGAAGGCTGATGACAAGAAACCCGAAGAGAACCAGTACCGCCGTCTCACGATGACTCCCAAGGAGTTCTTCGACAAGTATGTCGGTACCGATCTGGACGACTATGTGGTCCTGACCAACTGGCCTCTCCGCGGACTGAAGATGAATCAGACCTACACCACCAAACTCTGCAATAACGTGGTCGGTGCTCCTGCCGCAAAGAGCCTCAACCTGCCCATCGCCGATCTGAAGAACGCTATCATCGCCTCGCTCAAGGGCAAGGATCTAGTCTGGTTCGCCTGCGATGTCTCCGCCTACCTGCTCAGGAAGGGTGGCATCCTGGATACCAAGCTGGTCGATCTGGACAACCTGTTCTCCACTACCCTCAACTTCGATAAGGGCGACCGTCTGATCTCCCACGCCTCCATGTGCAACCACGCGATGACCTTCACCGGCGTCAACATCGGACCCGATGGCAATCCCGATCGGTGGAAGGTTCAGAACACCTGGGGCAAGGATGCAGGAATCAACGGCTACTTCGTCATGACCGATCGCTGGTTCGACGGCTTCGTCTACGAGGCGATCATCAACAAGAAGTACCTAACTCCCGCTCAGCTCAAGGCCTTCGCTAAGAAGCCCGTCGTGCTCGAGCCCTGGGCTCCGGTCAACCAGGCGCTCTAATCCTGGAAGCAGATATAGAAAAAGGACGCGTGATGCGCCCTTTTTTCATGGCTGAATTTCGATAGAATCAAGGAAATTGCCGATCATTTCAGTCCTATGAGCAACACTGTTAAGCCCGCATCCACCGATAATCCAGGTCGAGGAGGAAAAACAGACCGACAGGAGAGTAGAATCCTCATGTATAGCGGAGGACACGAATATGGCGGAAAAAGAGAGATTATCCTTCAATGAGTATCAGAAGCACGCCTACAACCTGATCTCGGAAGCAGGGAAGAAGGACATGATCACCAATGGGGTCCTCGGCCTAGCTGGCGAGTGCGGCGAATGCTGCGATATCGTCAAGAAGTTCAAATATCAAGGACACGAGCTCGACCGGGAGCATCTGAAGGATGAGCTGGGCGATGTGCTCTGGTATCTAGCGGAGACCGCCTCCGGCCTGGGTATCACCCTCGAGGAGGTAGCCGCCTTCAACCTGGATAAATTGCACGCGCGGTTCCACGGGGAGAAGTGGTCGAAGAACGACGATATAAACCGCACCGATAAGCTCTAGAGACCCGTGTCGAGAACGAGGATCTTGGAGTAATCCAGGGGACAGCTGACCGTCGCGCGCTGACCCGCCACGAACGAGAGGTAGCGCTGGGTACCCGCTTCCTTCCCCAGAAGGACCGAACCGCCCTCGCACTCGATGAGGAGCGACTGTCCGTCGAGGAAGACCAGGGTGCAATCGCTGGGGAAGACCAAGTCCTTCTTTCCATCGTCCTGCGTGATGACGATCTCATCCGGATTATGCGGCAGGCTACCGACATCGGGACGCATCCGCCACTGGGCGATGAAGCCCTGTAGGAAGTCCCGCATCTCTGAGTCGCGCTCGAAGGAGAGGCGCCGACCGGTTTTCGTGTTCATCAGATCCTTGAGGCGAAACAGCTTCTCGTAGAAGTGATTCACCGTCGTCCCCGCGCTCCGATACTCCTGCTCAGTCATCTGCTGGCGAGGGAGGGACCCATCCCAGAGGAGACGGTGCCGACTCCCACCAAAGGCGAAAGCGCGTCCGATACCGATCCAGCCGAGCGCATCCAGCCGATCGGCATCCTGGACGATCTTCCCCTCCAGCGAGGCGGGAACGGTCTTACCCGTGCCTTTAAACGAGATGGCGGAGATATCGGAGAGGATCTCCCGGCTCAGCTCCGCGTCCACATAGCGACCGAGGAACTCCGCCGCATGAACGAGTTTACCCGCCTGCTCAGGGAAGACCTTCGGATCATCGACATCGTGCAGCAGGGCCGTGAGAGAGATCCGAAAGGGATCTCCCCCCTCCAGAGAACCGATGTAGAGGGCAGTCAGCTTCACCCTCCGCGCATGCTGAACATCGTGACCAGTCGTCTCTAGCCCCAAGAGCTTCTCGACATAGGCATCGCACTGCCTATCGATCTCATTCATCGTCGTGATATCCATCTCTCTTTACCCCCTTAAAAAGAAAAGGTGCCCACAGGCACCTTCTCTATCGACGCATCGACTAATCCTTACTGGAATCGACGAAGGTGATGAGATCAGGATCGGTAGCGTAATTCATCGCCGCCGCAAACTCGTTCAGGAAGTCGCCCATCTTGCTCGTATTGGAGCTGGCCGACGAGAGATTGTTGAAGCTGAGGGAGACCCAGACCGGATCGAGAGTAGCAAGCTCAGCGTCCGCTTTATTCTCGTAGATAACCCAGCTGTTCACGGGGACAGTCAGCGTTCCCTCATTCATTCCCGCATCGTCGTAACCATTGGTGTAAGAGGAGTTGAACAGGGGCAGGTTGTTATTGCCACCGTACTCGTAAGTGGCTCCACCCTTACCGAATCCCCAGACCTTGCTGTTGTAGACACTCTTGTACCGCTCAGCCAGGTCGGTAATCTGCTCATCGGTGATATCGTAATCCTTGGAGTCCGCGTCCTTGGTACGGGACAGGTCGACGGTCACGAAGGAGCTCTTGAGCTCATCGTAGTTGAAGTAGTCGGAATTGAAGATGTAATCCTTGATCATTCCGCCAACGGTAGCCGAGGTGGAATCGGAAGCGTTGTAGTAGTAGACGACGGTGTACTTGTGGGAAGTGCCCTCGACGATGTTCTGCAGCTCGTCGTAGTTCTTGCGATACTTCTTGAGGTACTTGATATTCTCCTTAGAAGTATCGACGCTAGCCGTGGCAGCCTTGACGATAAAGGGAATGGAGAAAATAATTCCAAAAACGAGAATTACCGCGAGAACGACCTGGATCCAAGCGGTCTCTTTGAACCAGATTCCCGCCTGCTGAAAAGCGTTGATCACCGGGTTCTTGGATAGTCCTCTCGACTTCTTCTTGTTATTGTTATTGTTGATCATCTCTGTCATCTGTCGGCCTCCTAGTATCGTGGCAGTACAACAAAAGCAGCCTAAAAACCTACGTGATTATAAGGATGTACGAAGGGTCTTTCAAGTTTTTTTATCATTTGCCATCCAGCTGCAAGAATATTGGCGACTCCGAGTAAAAAGAAGTCTATAATGTGCTTTGGTTTAAAGGAGAAACCAAATGTCCAAAGAGTACGGAAAGAGAAAAGTTGTTGTCGTAGGTGATGGACGCGTCGGCAGCTCTGCTGTCTTCGCCCTGTTCCAGCAGCCCTGGTGCAACGAGGTGGGCGTTATCGATGTCGTCCTCCCCGGTCACAAGGATGAGAATGGCGCTTGGGTCAAGGGATTCAACGCCATGCACAATGTCGAGGGTGATGCTCTCGATATGATGGATGGTGCCTCCTTCCTGGACGGCAACTGTAAGGTTACTGCCGCCAAGTGGACCGATGAGCCCGGCAACGAGCACGTCGACTACAGCATCTGCGATGATGCTGATGTGGTCGTGATCACCTCCGGTGCTCCTCAGAAGCCCGGACAGACTCGTCTTCAGCTGCTGGCTGGCAACGCCGCAATCGTCGCTGGTATCTGCAAACAGCTCAAGGCTCATCTGAATGACCACTGCGTCGTCATCGTCGTCTCCAACCCCTGCGATGTTCTGGCCCGTGTCGCTCAGGATGTTCTGGGTGTCGATGACAAGAGAGTCATCGGTTCCGGCTGCGTCCTCGATTCTTCCCGTCTGAAGCAGGAGATCGCTGATGATCTGGGCGTCTCCTACGGATCCGTCGATGCCAACATCATCGGTGAGCACGGTGACTCCGAGGTTGCCGCTTACTCCGTCGCTACTGTCGGCACCACTCCTATCCGCGAGTACTACGAGAAGTTCAAGGGACTCAAGGGTGCTGAGCTCGATGCTCACCTCGAGGAGATCCACCACAACGTCTGGCACGCTGCTTACGATGTCATCGCTCTGAAGAGAGCTACCAACTACGCGATCGCGCTCTCCATCACTAGGATCTGCAAGGCCATCATCAACGATGAGAAGGTCATCCTTCCCGTCTCGGTGAAGTGCTGCAACTGCGTCCTCGATGGAAAGGCTGAGGGTGTCTACATCTCTCTGCCCGCCATCGTCGGCGCTCACGGTGTCGAGGGAATCGTCGCTCCCAAGTACGACGACAAGGACACCGAGGCTGTTCTCAAGTCCGTCGAGACTCTGAAGGAGAGCTTCGACTCCCTCCACGGAGCCTACTAGATCTAGTCTATCCGTCAGATAGATCGAAAGCGAGCTGGTGATCCAGCTCGTTTTTTTTATATAAAAACGCTCATCTCGGTCAGTGGATATAGATCCGCCCGAACAGATGGCTATCGGACCAGAATACTCAGTCGGCAGAACACCCAGTCAAAATAGGGATGAGCAATCCACAAAAAGCCCGAAGGAAAACCATCTTAGCTTCCCAAAATATCGCCTAAGAATATCCGTCTCAACAGACGACTGACACCGACAACCTCAGGACAGATAGTGGAGGATACAAACGGATAAAGCATCTATTTTTATACGAAAAAAGCCCTGAACCTCAGGGCTGTTATACGACGATTTCGGCACCGTCAATCACGCCGGAATTCCTGTGAACCAATGGTGCCCGGTGCAAGAATCGGACTTGCGACTGGTCCTTACCAAGGACCTGTTATACCACTTAACTAACTGGGCATCTCCTTGACGGCGGGAGTTATATTACGCTTCTCCCTCCCTAGTGTCAAGGGAAACATAAACTAAATTTATCGGTCGCGCCGAGCCGCAACCGTCCTAACCCTGGGCCGCCTTTTTGAAAAGCGGAAGAGAAGCCGGGCGAATACCCGAGAGGTGCACCGTCCGATACTCCAGGATATTGACCAGACCGATCCGCTGGGGATTCTTCTTCACGTATCTCTTCTCCGCCACCATCACATCGCCGCTGTCTAGACCGGAGAGCCAGAGGGCCAATTCGGCCGCGGTCCGCAGGGACTCGTCCGACATCCGGCCATCGAGGATCAGCACGTGCGAGCCGGGATAATCCTTCACGTGGACGAAGGTATCGTGGGAGTGGGCCAGCTTGAAGGTCAGATACTCGTTCTGGAGCCCGTTCGCCCCGAAGGCTATCCGCGTCCCATCGGCCAGCGTGAGGAGGTGCGGCTGATAGGCCTTATTCTTGCTGGTCTTATAGCGGCGCGTAGGATCCTTTAGATAGCCCTCCATGACCAGCTCAGCTTTGAGCTCCAACAGATCCCGATTCGAAGCGCGCGGGATCTCGAGAGCCTTCTTGCGCAGATAGTCGATCTCATCCTGGGTAGTCCGCTCCAGCTCCTTCAGGGCCGTGATCGCCAACTTTGCCTTCTTGTACTTCCGAAAGTAGGCATTGGCGTTCGCGATGATATCCAAGCGGGGATCCAGAGCGATCCGCTGCCCATCGATCTCGATATGGTCGGAATTCTTCACCCACTCGGTCTGGTGGAGGAAGAGCGCATTGCCGATATCGGCATAGCTCATCCGGCGCATCGACTGCTCGTAGTCCTCCTTGAGGTTCCTGAGCTTCTTCTCCGCCGTCTTGAGCGCCTTATCGATCCGCTGGGTCAGATCCTTCTCCTTGAGAGCCCGGGTCAGCGCCTTCTGATCGGCGACGAAGCAGGAATAGATGTCCTGGATCTGCACCCGTCTGAGGGTAGAATCGCCAAAATTGGAAGGGAGGATCGTCCCCGCGGCGAAGTACAGTCCCGGATCCGCTAAGAGCTCATCGCGCGCCTGGATGAATCCCACCGCTTGCGCACGGGCCTCCAGCCTCTTGAACACCTCGCGGGCCAAGAGCGGCCGCGCCTGCTCCAGATCGGTCACGGTGCGATCGAAGACCCGGCGGCTCGCCGGATACCTGTACTTGGAATTGCGCGTGATAAAATGGGCCGAAGTCACATCACCCCTCTCCTTGTACAGAGAGAGGACATTCATCGAAGGCAGACTCAGGAGGAAGGCGTTGTTCCGAGAGGGAAAGAGCTCCAGGACGATCGCAGAGCCATCGTCGAGATCGCCGAGCTCCTTCTTCACCCTCGCAAACTTCAGGGTCACGACCCTCTCTCCCTGCACCTTCTCCGCCCCGATAAAGCGCTGACCAGCTATCCGTCGCAGCGAATTGAAGAACGGGGTATTGTCCACTGCCTTGGTGAACTTGCCATCGGAGAAGGAGATGAAGGGATTCGAAGGATCCATATTCAGGACGATGACGCCCCGTCCCCCGCTTCTCTCTTTAAGGCGGTCAGCGGCGTGGAAGGGCAGCGCATACTGATTGGCAGCGAGCGCGTAGGGGACATCGATGAAGGCGCCTTGGAGCTGATCATCGATCCCCTGAACGATCTTAGCGAGCACAAGATTATCGAAAGCCATATATCATTTCTCCCTCGAAGCGGATACCTGATGTGAGGATTACTACGCTGTATCTTTCGTATAATATCCCAATGGTTAATTATAGTGAGGAGGTATAGGTATGCAGAGAGGATTCCTGATCATCATTACTGGTCCCGCCAGCATCGGCAAGGACGCTGTCTCGTCCCTGATATGTGCCGATTCTTCGCTCGACATCACCCCCTGTATCTCCTACACGACCCGACCCATCGGCGAGTTTGAAGCCGAGGGGCGCGACTACCACTTCGTGAGTCGGGAGCGATTCGAGCAGATGAAGAGAGATGGTGAATTCCTGGAGGTCTACGAATTCGAAGATGCCCTCTACGGCACCTCGCGGGAGGTCTTGAACCAGCTGCTCGACCAGGGTAAGAATGTCCTGTGCACCCTCTCCCCCACCGGAGCGGCGAAGCTCCTCACCCTCTTCGATGGTCCCCGAACCCTCTCCATCTATATAACCCTGACCGACGCCGACGCCTTCCGGCACAAGCTGACCACCTATGGCAAGACCCGGATCGAAGAGAGGATCGCTATCGCCCAGCAGGAAGCTTCCCTCGCCCCTCGTTTCGACTGCACCATCATCAGCTCGAGCCTGCAGCTCACCGCCGACCAGGTGCGCACCATGATCCACACCAGCCTGCAGAACGGACACAAGGATCCCACCCTGACCAAAGGTACCGTCTTTAAGGGAGAAGGCTTCTTGAATAGATAGGAGGCGGCTTTGAGATATCTCTGTCCAATCCTGATCGGACGAGCGGCCCAAGCCCTCAATCGCACTTTCAACTACTTCATCGAAGCTGACGCGGCTCCCGCTCCCCTGACGCGCGTCCTAGTCGATTTCGGCCCGGAGAAGAACTGTGTCGGATTCATCGCCTCGGCGCCCCAGCCGATGGCGGATACCCCCGAGGCCTACACGCAGAGAACCGGCATCATCATCAAGCCGATCCTGAGCGTCCTGGATCGCCAACCCATCATCACGCCGGAGCTACAATCACTGGCTCTGGAGATGGAGAACCGCTACCTCTGCCCGCTGATCGCGATATACCAGGCGATGCTTCCCCCCTCGCTGAAGCCGAAGGACTCCTCGCTGAACAAACCCAAGGAGAGATTCCAGACCTGGATCGTGCCGACCCCGAACTGCGATCCATCCTCCCTTAATCATTACGAGCAGCAGCTCTGGAAGCGGATCACCGAGAGGCCGGAAGGCCTGTTGAGCACCGCCGCTATCCGCAGCTCACACGCCTACCAATCCCTCCTCGCCCAGGGCTTCATCACCCCGAAGACCACTCGGTTCGTCCGCGTGAAGCAGGACGTTCAAGCGCCGGATGGCTCCTATAGCGCCACCCCGGATCAGCTAGCCTGTGTCGAATATATCCTCAGCTCACCCAAGCCGACCACCCTGCTGGAGGGGGTCACCGGTTCGGGCAAGACCCTCGTCTACATCGAGCTGGCCGACCGCATGCTGAAGCAGGGCCGCGGATCGATCATCCTCGTCCCCGAGATCGCCCTGACCGACCAGACAGCCGCCCTCTTCATGAGCCGCTTCCACAATCGCGTCTCGATCCTGCACTCCAATCTGACCAATGCCGCCAAATACGACGAGTACCTGAGGATAAGGGAAGGGGAAAACCGGATCGTGGTCGGTACCCGCTCCGCCATCTTCGCCCCCGTGAACAACCTGGGGCTCATCTGTATCGACGAGGAACATTCCGACACCTATAAACAGGATACGACACCCTTCTACGATGCCCGCATGGTAGCGCAGATGAGAGCGGCAAACGAGGGAGCTAAAGTCGTCTTGGGCTCCGCCACCCCGCTGGTAGAAGACCGCCTCCGCGCCGAGAAGGGACTCACCGGCTTCACCCGATTGACGCACAAGTTCAGCCAGACGCCCCTGGTTCAAGCCACCTTCGTCGATATGTCCCAGCTCGCGAACCTCTCCGACCGCTCCCGCATCCTCTCCAAGGAGCTGCTCTCCGCGCTGGACGAGACGCTGAAGAGAAAGGAGCAGGCCATCCTCTTCATCAACCGGCGCGGCTATGCTCCCCGGCTCCAGTGCCGCAAGTGCCAGCGCGTGGCCGAGTGTCCGAACTGCCAGATCCCCCTGGTTCTGCACCGCGATAGAGACCGGCTCTTCTGCCACCGCTGCGAGCTCTCCGTCCCCTACTCGACCTACACCTGCACCCGCTGCTCCTCGAAGTCGTTCTTCCAGCTAGGATACGGCACGGAACGGGTGATCGACGACCTGTCCAACCTCTTCCCTCAAGCGCGGATCGGCCGCATGGACCTCGATACCGAACCGGAGAGGAAGAGGACTTTGAAGCAGTTCCGAGACGGGCAGCTAGATATCGTGGTCGGCACCCAGATGGTCGTGAAGGGCCACGACTTTCCGCGAGTGACGCTCGCAGCGGCCCTCGACGCCGACATGTCCCTCGCCGTGCCCTCCTACACCTCGGCGGAGCGCACCTTCGATCTGATTGCCCAGCTCGTGGGGCGCAGCGGACGGGCGGCGCGGGAAGGGCGCGCCATCATCCAGACCTACGATCCGACCAACCGGACGCTCATCTGCGCTTCGCGCCAGGACTACGAGACCTTCTACGCGCTGGAGATCGAGGATCGGCGGCGCTTCATCTACCCTCCCTACTGCTTCATGTGCGATATCCTGATCTCCGGAGAGGACAAGAAGCTCGTATCCGAGACAGCCTACGGCATAAAGTCCTTCCTGGTGACCAAGCTCACGGGAACCCGATGCAATATCTACGGACCCTCCGATCCCTACCAGGGCATCGTCCAGGGCAAACGGTTCAAGCGCGTGACCATCAAGTACAAGGAGACCCGGGTGCTCTACCCGGTGCTGAAGGCCCTGCGGGAGACCTTCGTCGCCCCCGCGATCCAGATAACCATCGATGTAGACTCGCGCGGGGATTAGAATAGAATATAGGTAAAAAAGGGGAGATAAAGATGATTTTCATTAAGATTTTCGGTGCGGATATCAGCAACATCAACTATCACGCCAAGCGCATGGAGAAGGGGATAAAAGCGGCCCTCAACCTCGACGAGCCCATCAGCATCATCGCCAACGAGACGCTGTTTATCCACGAGGGGCAGGAGCAGACCTCGTTCAACCTGCTGTGCGAGATCCTCGCCCCCAGCGACCTCAAGCCCCAGAAGGAGAAGATCGCTCAGGCGATCGGCGCCTCGCTGAAGTGGGTCACGGTCCACTCGCGGCTGGTCTTCCAGTGGTTCGACCGCTCCGACTCCTTCGACTTTATCGACCGCGAGTGCCCGGAATACCTTAAACCCGGCAATATGGTGACCGCCGACGACCGTTACGGCGACGAGCGCCAGGACGAGGACGGAGAGGGGGATGATCCCGATGACGTATATCTGGGAAACGTCTTCGAGGATCTGGACAAATTCGTGGCTGACCATCCGGAGATGTCGCCGGAGGAAGCGACCCTCGCCTTCTACGCTACCAAGAATAAGAACAAATAAAAAAAGGGTTGCTAATGCCACACCTGGGCATTAGCAACTCTTTTTATCCGATGACTTTGCAGGAGAGAAGAACCTTCGGGATCCGATTGTCGATCTCGAGGGTGGGATAGCTCTGACGAAGGATCGCGACGCACTCCTCAGCCAGGGCTGAGAGGGAGCTGCGATACTTCTCGTCCGGAATACCCTTGAAGCTCATCGCCTCGCCATCCATCCCGAAGAGCGCATCGAACATCTCCTGCAGGCGATCCAGCTTCTCCTCTAGACCGTCAGGCATGGACAGGTAGGCAGGGAGCCCCGGCATCTTCAGACCCGACTCTTCGTCCACCGTCCAGAGGGGATAGTCCCTATACTGCAGCACCAGCACCGCTTTTTCCATGGTAAACCTCCCGGCGACGCGAAGATGATTTTACCGCAAGAGAAGAAAAGCCCTCACAGGTGATCGCCGCAGCGCTTATGATATATTTTGTATCGTTTAATAAAGAGTGTTATCGAAGGAGAGAAGCAAATGATTGACTTGACTTCTGCCATATTTGTGCTCGATGCGATCTTCGACCGCAACCAGTCGCTCAAGAACGCGCTGGATCGAGCCTACGACCGCTACAACCTGACCACCCACGACCGGGCGGCTCTCAAGGCGATGATCACCTCCGAGCTCAAGCACCACCTGATCCTGGATATCCAGGTGCGCGATCGCTTCCCTGCCATCGTCTCATCCGACCAGCTGGTCCGCCTCTTCTGCCTCGGTCTAGATCTGCTGAGGAACGCGGACGGAAACGAGGACCGGATCAAGGAGCGCACCGGTCTGATCGTCAACACCGCTAAGGCGCTGATGATCGAGTGCGACCAGAAAGATATCGACCGGCTGGTCGAGCTGGCCGAAAAGCCCGCCGAACTGCCCGCTGCGGTAGCCAAAGATCCCCTGGCCAACAACGCCGCCGTCTTCAACTGCCCCCAGTGGTTGCTCCAGAACTACATCGCCGACTTCGGCCCCGAGAAGACCATCGACCTGCTGAAGGCTCAGACCAGAGAGCCCGAGCTCTTCCTCGCGCTGAACACCTCTACCGCCGCGCGGGCGGATTTCGCCTCCGACGAGCGGTTCCAGGTCACCGCCTCGACCAATCCCGCCTATCCGACCGGCGCGCTCCTGCGTTCGCTGAAGACGAAACGGGCCTCCACCCTGACCGAGGTGCTCAAGGGTCAGCTGTTCCCCCAGGACCTGTCCTGGTTCAGCTTCCTCGATACGCTGCCCTTCCCCCAGTACGGCAAGACCCTGCTGGTCGAAGCCTCCTCCTTCGCGCTGCCCGCCTCGCTCGCCCTGCGGTCGCTGGCCGCCCGCGGTCAGTTCACCGCCTCTTTCGATCGCAGCGAGGATCTCACCAGCTTTGAGGCTCGGATGGGAAGGCTCTCCATATCCGAGACCTCCGCGGAGACCGGGACCGACGACCCGGCTGCGGCGACCGGTCCCACCGTCGAGACTGTCGCCTCCTCGGCCACCCTGCTCAAGACCTACCTGCCCTTCAACGCATTCGACCTGGTCATATCCACCCCTGCCAGCTCGCGGACCGGCGAGATCAGCCACCACCCCGAGATCGCGGCCACCTTCGACCCCGATCAGCTGTTCGCCACCATCGAGAAGGAGGAGAGCGGCATCCTCGAGTCTTCGTTCTTCGTCGCCGCGGGCGGCTATTTGGCCTACGCCGTCACCTCGCTGATCAAGGATGAGGGCGAGAGAGTGGTCAGCTGGCTCGTCAGCAAGCGTCCAGAATTCAAGCTGATATCTCAGCGCTACCTAGTCCCCGCTACCGACTATGCCGGAATCGGCATGTACTTTGCGATCCTGAGGAGGGTGAGATAGATGGCGGACGAGAGTGAGAAGAAGGTTACCTACTCGGACAAGGTGAGCGAGGAGGAGAAGATCTCCTTCGCTCTGCACCGTCAGGTATTCCCTAAAGGTGGGACTAAATCAGAAAAAGTGAACATCTACGGGCTGCGCCTGGACAAGCTGGAGGCGGATATGATCGCCCTGGGGCAGAAGCCCTATCGCGCTCGGCAGATCTTCACCTGGCTCTACGAGAAGCGCGCCAAGTCGTTCGACGAGATGACCGATATCTCCGCCAAGTTCCGGGAGGTGCTGAAGGCGAAGTACGAGCTCTACCGCCCCGAGACCATCATCGTGGAGAACTCCAAAGATGGCACCATAAAGACCCTGTCCCGCCTCTGGGACGGCTCCGACATCGAGACGGTCCTGATGCGGTACGAGTACGGCGACTCAGTCTGCGTGACCAGCGAGGTCGGCTGCAACATGGGTTGCGCCTTCTGCGCCTCCGGACTGATCAAGAAGTCGCGCGGACTGACCGCGGGCGAGATGGTGGGTCAGGTGCTCAACATGGACGAGATGCTGCGAGCCAAGGACCCCGGATCCCACGTCACCCACGTGGTGGTCATGGGCATCGGCGAGCCGATGGACAACTACGATAACGTCCTCGACTTCATCCGCATCATCAACGATCAGCGCGGTCTCGCCATCGGCGCGCGCCACATCACGGTCTCGACCTGCGGCATCGTACCCGGCATCATCCGCTTCGGCAAGGAGGGACTCCAGGTCAATCTGGCCATCTCGCTCCACGCCCCCGACGATGAGACCCGGCGCAAGATCATGCCCATCGACAAGGCCTATCCCCTCGCTAAGCTCATCGATGCGATCATGCAGTACGGCAAGGACTCCGGGGGTCGTCGTGTCACCTACGAGTACATCATGCTCAAGGGCATCAACGACTCGGACGAGCAGGCGCGGACGCTCGCTCGCCTCATCAAGCCCACCTTCGGCTACGTGAACCTGATTCCGTACAACCCCGTGCGTGAGAAGCCCTTCGAGCGCAGCGAGCGCGATCGGGTCAAATCGTTCCAGAACATCCTCCTCAAATCCGGCATCAAAGCGACGGTGCGCAAGGAGTTCGGTTCGGATATCGATGCGGCCTGCGGTCAGCTGCGGGCCCGGCACGAGAAGGTCCTAGCATGAGGAAACCCGAGTTCGAATTTCGCTCCTTCTCGCTGACCGATATCGGTCGGCTCCGCAGCCACAACGAGGACTCGGCCGGCATCATCAAGGGGCCGGGATACACGCTCCTCTGCGTCTTCGATGGCATGGGCGGACACAGGAAGGGAGAGCTGGCCTCATCCATGGCTCTCAACGCCTTTCGCGACGCTTTTGAACCCCTGACGAAGACCCCGTCCCTGACCGCTGCTAAGCGGCTGATCAAGGAGACGCTGACCCGGGCCAACGCGCAGATATTCGATACCTCGAAAGCCGTCCAGGAGTGTGCGGGCATGGGAACCACGGCCGTGGTAGCCATCGTCTTCGCCGAGCAGACCCTCATCGCCAACATGGGCGATTCGCGGTGCTACACGCTTAAGCCCCGCCGGGTCACGCTCGATCAGATCACCGTCGACGACTCCTATGTCGAGATGCTGGTCAAGAAGGGACGGATCACCCGCCAGCAGGCGCGCGTCCATCCCGATCGCAACATCATCACCAACGCCCTGGGAATACAGGAGAAGATGCGAGTGAAGTTCACGCAGATCCCCTCGGACTTCTCCTATCTGATGCTCTGCTCCGACGGTCTCTACACCATGATCTCGGACCAGGTGATCGCCAATGTCCTACGCAAGGACTGCGATATCAACAGCAAAGTGGTAACCCTGGTAAATGCCGCGAACGATGCGGGGGGCAAGGATAACATCTCGGTCGCCCTCATCGAGAGGAGGAAGATCTGATGGACCCGCGTGGAACCCTGATCGGAGGCCGCTATAAGATCGAGGGCGACCCCATCGGCTCAGGCGGCATGGCCAACGTCTACAAGGCCACCGACATCGTCACCGGCAATCCCGTCGCCATCAAGATGATCAAGGACGAGAACATGCGGGACAAGATGAACCTCGAGCGCTTCAACCGGGAGGCTCAGACGACCGCCAGCCTCCAGAATCCCAACATCGTCCGCGTGCTGAACGTGGGAAACTACGAGGGGCGTCCTTTCATCGTCAACGAGTACATCCCCGGCAAGACACTGCGCCAGGTCCTCGACCAGCGCGGGCGCCTGCCCATCCCCGAGGCGCTGGATGCGATGGCCCAGCTCTGCCGCGCCATGCTCTACGCGCACCGCAACCTGGTCATCCACCGGGACATCAAGCCGGAGAATATCTTCCTGATGCCGGATGGCACCATCAAGCTGGGCGATTTCGGTATCGCCACCTTCATGAACTCCGCCCACATCACCAAGACGCAGAATGTGGTGGGAAGCATCCACTATCTGGCACCCGAGATATCCGCCGGCGGACAGGCCACCCCCCAGTCCGATATCTATTCGATGGGCATCACCTTCTTTGAGCTCATCACCGGCAAGGTCCCCTTCGAGGGGGATACGCCGATGAAGGTCGCCATGGGACACGCCAACACCAAGTTCCCCAACATCCGCAAGTTCAATAGCGAGTGTCCCGAGAGCGTCGCTAAGATCATCTATCGGTGCTGCGCGAAGAATCCTCTGGACCGCTATCAGTCCGTCTACGATCTGCGCGAGGATATCCTGCGCGTGAAGAATAACCCGCAGATGGTCCAGAAGGCACCCTCGATCTGGGAGCGGATCAAGCGCGCCTTCCAGAACAGCCGCATCAAGCGGAGGCGCCGCTCGTGAGGCGCGGCCGAATCACCCATTCCTCCTCGCTGGGCTACGAGGTCTACCTCGAGAGCGGAGAGGTCATCAGGGCGAAGCGGCGCAAGGGACGAGACACGCGGGATGGTCTGCCGATGATCGGCGACCTGGTCGAGATCGACGACTCCGACCAGATCGTGCGCTTTCTCCCTCGCACCAGCGTCATGGAGCGCCCGCGCGTCGCCAATATCGATCAGGTGGCCGTCACCATCTCGGCCAAGCAGCCCGACTTCTCCTCGTTCCTTTTGGATAAGTACCTGACTGCCGCGATCAGCTCCAACATTCCCGCCTTCATCATCGTGACCAAATGGGACCTGTTGAATCCGCAGGAGCAGGCGACCTGCCGGACCCGGCTGGCCTGGTACGAGAAGCTGGGATATCGGGTATTCACGATGGGGAGAGAATGTGAGGAAGAGCTGCCGGCCCTGGTGGAGAAAGTGGAGGGAAAGATATCCGCCTTCATGGGACAGACCGGAGTTGGTAAGTCCTCTCTATCCAATGAGATAGATCCGGAATTCAAGCGCCCAGTCGGTCGATTCGACGAGCAGATGGGACGGGGAATGCACCAGACGAAAGAGGTAATCCTGATCCCCTTCGCCCACGGGTTCCTCGCGGATACCCCGGGCTTCTCGGATTTTCGGCTGACCTTGGATCAGAGCGAGCTCGCCCACGACTTCCCCGGCTTCTTCAACCTCGCCTACGCGTGTCGCTTCCGCGACTGCCTCCACCGAAACGAGCCCGGGTGCGCCGTCTCCGAAGCGGTCGCGAACGGTCTCATCTGCCCCGACTCGTACCAGAACTATCTGAAGCTTTTGAGCGAGGCGAACGCGCCGCGGGGCTGGGAGAAGAGATCCTCCCACTCCTCGAGGCCGGGAAAGGAAAAATAGAATAGATATGAAACTCGAATATCCCCAGGTTGCCCCCTCCGTCCTCTCCCTGGATTTCTCCAGGCTGGACGCGGAGCTGAACCGGTTGGTCGACGCCGGCGTCAAGATGATCCACTACGATGTGATGGATGGACACTTCACCCCCTGGATCTCCTTCGGTGAGCACCTCTTCAAATTCTTCACCAACCGCGGTCTCTTCACCGATGTCCACCTCATGGTGCAGAATCCTCTGCCCCACGCGGAGGCATTCATAAATCTGGGGGCGGATCAGGTGACCGTCCACTACGAGACCCTCAACGGGGCGCCGGAGGAATTCCTGCAGGCCATCGAGCCCTACCGCAAGGGTCGAATCATCGGTCTAGCCCTCAATCCCGAGACTCCCCTCTCTCCCGAGGTGCTTAGATGCCTCGCCGGATTCGACCGCGTCATGGTCATGTCGGTCCACCCGGGCAGATCCGGTCAGACCTTCATCCCCGGAAGCGAGACCAAGATCGCGGAGCTGAAGAAGTACATCGACGCGAATGGACTCGCCACCGACATCGAGGTCGATGGCGGCATCAACGCCCACACCGGTCCCCTCTGCTTAGCAAACGGCGCCTCGGTGCTCGTATCCGGCGCCTACATCTGCATGTCCAGCGAACCTGCAAAAGCCCTTGAAGAGATACTGGGAAGGAAGTAGAACCACCTGCTCCCCTCCTCTTACGATATAGAATCAGGTGGACGCAAGGAGGAAGAAGAATGTATAGCACATACGAGATAGCGGCCGGGACGATCGCGCTCCTCGCCGCTGCCGCCGAGCTGATCTACCTGACCGTCAGCTGGGCGACCTGTCGCCGCAGCAGCACCAACGACGATAGGATGACCCTGCTCAACACCTATCCTGGCGAGCTGGGAAACGCCAAGGGATCCAAGAGGATCCTTCCCCTCGTAGCGGGTCTGGCCGCGGCGCTGCTCGGCATGGCCGCCACGGCACTGATCTTCGGAGGAGATATCCCCGTTCCCAGCGTGCCGGACTCCGCTGACCGCATCTCGGTCTACCCTCTATTCGTCATGCTCTTCGCTGCGGCCTCCAGCCTCGGCTTGGGCCTAGCGACGGTCCTGCCCCTGAGCAATGTCAAAGGGTCGCTCATCTGCTGGATGGTAGGCATCCTCTTCACCGCCGGGTGGGGCATCCTGTCGATCGGCGTCACCACCGGCGATCTGTCGCTCGTCGGAATGAACCTGATCCCTCGCTATGTCGCCTGCGGCCTCTCCGTCCTGCTGCTCGCTTCCCTCCTCAACCCGAAGGTCAAGAACTGGAGCCGGATGGAGCGCACCGAGGTCGATGGTGCCACCTACTTCCTCCGGCCGAAGGTCAACTGGATGTCAGTCAACATCTGGTCTGCTCACCTGGTGGCGGGCCTCAACCTCCTGCTGATCGCGATCGCGATCTTCGTCGGTAATCCTCAGTAGCTAAATCAGATCGAAAGAGCTCCGCGCGGAGCTCTTTTTTTATTCGATCTATCCCGCTGGCTACTAACTAAATACTCCCGTAAAGAACCGAAAGGAAAGAAACAAAAAAGACTCGCACAGAGCGAGTCCTTTCAAGCGTCAAACCTGCTACTTAGCAGCAGGAGCGGCAGGAGCAGCCACTGGGGCGGGAGCCTCAGCAGCAGCGACCTGATCAGCGGTGGGCTGGGCCACAGGAGCAACATGCTTCTGAGCCTTGCGCAGCGTCTTCAGAGTCTTAGCGGAAACGCGGAGGCGAGCCTTCTTACCATTGATGGTAACGGTGGCCCACTGCAGGTTCACATTCCAAGTGCGCCTAGAAGCGCGCAGAGAGTGGCTCCTGTGGTTTCCGGTTGAAGGTCCACGACCGGTCAGACTATCTACTCTTGACATACGTATTGCCTCCTAGATTGGCTTTTACAATAGCGGAAAAGAGTTTAGCACTTAATCATAGATATATTCAAGATTCAAGTGGATATTCATCCGCGTTACCGGAGCGGGCGCGCGCCGAATCTTACGATTCGAGGCGCGTATCTCCAATTTTAGCGGATATAATCTCTCGCGATGGATATCCCTAGAAAAGCTGTGCGACCCAAGGCCCATATCGCCCCCCGGGTCAATACTTCCTACCAGTTGTCGGGAATAGCCTATAGCCGCGGACTCTATAGGGCGTTCTTCGAATTCTTTCCGTTTCGTCTCGAGCGCTCCGACCGGCGCTACATCGCCTTCGTGTCCAGCGAGGACCTCATGCAGTGGAAAGATGAGAGCTGCGCAGTCTATCCGACCATCGCCGAGGATGCGGACGGGGCGCGCGCCGGATCGATCCGCCAGCTCGCCAACGGCGATCTCGAACTGATCTATATCGGTTTGAGATCGGAGGGACACACCGCGCGGGATCTGAATATCTTCCCGGCGTCAGCTCCCCTCCACACCTCCATCCTCGCCGTCACCTCGCACCAGCAGTCGGGGCGCACGGTATTCG
This sequence comes from Caryophanales bacterium UBA6449, assembly GCA_002437105.1. Taxonomy (GTDB): domain Bacteria; phylum Bacillota_I; class Bacilli_A; order RFN20; family CAG-288; genus CAG-568. The sequence goes on along the minus strand of DJOB01000004.1, from coordinate 159,534 downwards.
ACAACGTGAATAGCAAACGGGTCCTCATCACGGAGCAGAGCCTGATCGCCGCCGGACTCGTTCCCGAATCGATCAGGGACCCGGAGTTCTACGGCGTCGGCCCAGAGGAGTATCTGACCGTCCTAGGAACGGATGATAGAGCAGCTCCGCAGCTGTGCCTATTCAAGAAGGTAGAGTGTCGATTCTCGTTTCAGACCCGGTTTGCCCTCCCTTTCAAGTCGCCCGTTCTCACCCTGCGCTTCCTGAGGATCGACGGGCTGGACTGCGCCCTGATCGAGACCGCCTCCAAGATCGTCGGATGCCGGGGAAATCTAGACTTTAAAGCCGGATCTCTCGCGCTGGATACCAAGAATCAGCAGATCCTCGACTACGGGATGGATTCCTCCTCACCCCGAATCGCCTACGACACTAGAAATCTGCCCTACCTGATGACCGCCCTAGAGATGGAACACGACATCAAGGGCGCAAGAGGGATGATATCGCTGCCGAAGAGACTGACCGCCGATCGGAGCGGAATCGCGCTCGAGCTCCATCCGCTGATAGAGAATCGACTGATCTTCACCGAGGATGAGCCCAAGATCAAACAGACCCATCTCCCCCAGCTTTTGAAGGTGACGCTGCGCGATGGTGACTACGTCACGATCGGCAATCTCGCCATCTACTTGAGCGACTCCACCCTGCATGTGGATCGGAGAAAAGCCCTCTCCAACCTCGAGAGGTTCCGCACCATGGTCAATGCTGCCCTCCCGGTGAAGGGCGATACCTGTCCGGTCTCCGCCCTGATCGATCAGGACTGCATCGAGATCTTCCACGCCGGTCGCTGCGTCTCCTACATCCTCGCCGACAACAATCCTCAGATCGCGACCAGCGCCGGAGTGAAGGGTCTGAAGCTATTCACGCTCAACCACATCAAATAGCGACCCGCAGCCCCTTGGGCAGAAGGTTTCTGATCCTCCCTCGCATCCGCTTGCCAAACCCCAGGGGATGCCCCTGATAGGTGAACCGCACGATTCCATCCTCGCCGCTCAGCTCGGCATCCCGCAGATCGAGTCCCGATAGATACATCTCCGCCTGCCTCCGCTCGAGCTCGAGCGAGGGTAGAAAGATATCAGTCAGGTGCGAGAGATCCCAATCGTAGGGAGCTTTCATCTCCCGGTCGGTATTCTCGACCGCATATCCGAGCTTGATCGGGGCGAGCGAGACAACGCCATCGACCAGATCGGAGATGATTCGCCTGACCCCATTGAGATCGATCCCCGAATAGGAGCGACCGCCGAGCTCGAAAGTCGGTAGAGGCAGAGTCGGGACGGGCGCCGCCGTGCCGCTCTTCGCCAGCAGGCAGCGGTACTGTCCCTCCCCTTTAAAAAGGCCGGGTACATACCGATAACCGATTCCTCCGATCCCCTCTATACCCCCGAAGGATGGCGTAGGGACGATCGATATATCCCCGTGTCGCCGGAGGAAATCCGCTACCTGGTCCTCATCCTCCTCCCGCGAATAGGAGCAGGTGGAATATGAGAGGATTCCACCGGGAGCGAGGAGCTGATAGGCGGAGTCGAGCAGATTCCGCTGCAGGTCCGCACACTCGTGAACCTTGGTCAGCGACCAGTCGCGCCCCATCTCCTCATCCTTGCGGGTCATTCCCGACCCGGAGCAGGGCGCATCGAGGATGACCGCATCGAAGACGGGCCCCAGCCGCTGGGCGATCAGGCCCGGTTCCTGGCAGGTCACCGCACAGTCGGGAATCCCGCTGCGCTCCAGGTTGGTGCGCAGTATCCCCGCTCTCTTCCGCGAGATATCGTTGGCGAGCACGAAGCCTAGATCCACAAGGTCAGAGAGCGCGATGGTCTTGCCGCCCGGCGCCGCGCACAGATCGATGACTCGAGGCTTGCTCCGCCCCTTCAGGGCTTCGGCTAGACCGGAGCTGACCGCGAAGGCCGAACGATCCATGGGATAGAGACCGCCAGCCAGATAGAGCGGTTGGCGCCCGACGAAAGTTCCATAGGGGTAGAGGGCGTAACCGGTGAAGACCGGGTCGGGCTCGGCACCGGTAACAGCGGACAGCACGCATGAAAGATCGCCGGGCTTAAACGCACACCCCTTTACTGGATCAGCCAATAAGGCACTGCTAAAAGCTTTAAAACCAACCTCATCCAGAGGAGGAATCAACATCTTTCGATAATCGCTCTCAGTCACCTGCGGCCTCCTTTCGGGGAAATCTTTAATCCCCCGCTGGTGTATATTATTAACCATGAAGGGAGCGATAGAAAATGCACGGTAAAAAATTCGATATAAAGCGGAGGGTCCACGCCTCTAAGAACCTCGAGCCCACGACCAGCACGGTCGAGGAGACCGAGAGAGTCACCCCTGAGGAGACCTGGGAGGGAACTGAGGATCTCTACATTATCGGTCCCAACAACGGATTCGATTCCGCTCACCAGTTCAAATCGCAGATATCCGGTATCTACGGCGTCAAGGAATACTACTGGACCGGCGTCCTGGAGCAGGGAGTCCTGAGCTTCAGACGCGCCGATCGTCACGCGGTTCCGACGCCCGCCGACGCCAACCACGGCTTTACTCTGGTCGGCAAGGCGAAGGACTACTTCCAGGCTGAGAACGCGCTGGTCGTGATCTCGGAGTCGGGCGATCAGGCCTATGTCTACATCCAGTCCAATTCCTCGCTGAAGTATGTGGGCGACAACAAGGTTCACACCCTGTTCGTCCGCATCTACGATAACGACAACGGTTCCAACAACGACCGCTGGCTCACCCTGTCCATCAACTGATCGATCGACCGCAGAGCAGGCACCTCCTCGCGAGGTGCTTTTCTTTTGGCCTCAGGCAGCCGCCAATAGCGATATTTAAACTATATGTAAAGGCTTTCTCTTTATTTTTCCCCGCTTTTAGTCTATTCTTGTAAGCGGTTACTTATAGAGGAGGCACACCGTGTCATACACACCAGAAAAGATTAGAAACATCGCTGTAGTCGGCCACCAGGGCAGCGGTAAGACGACCTTGGTAGAAGCACTCGCCTACATGAACGGTACCATCGCGAAGCAGGGCAGCGTCGAGAAGGGGGACACCATATCGGACTATCTCCCCTACGAGCGAGAAAAGAAAGTCTCCATCGCCTCGTCCCTCGTCTCGGTGAAGAGGGGCGACTATCTCCTCAACCTGATCGACCTGCCTGGAAACGACGATTTCATCTTCGAGACCATCGGGGTCACCCGCTTGGTCAAGGGCGCCATCATCGTCATCGACGCCGCGAAGGGCGTCCAGAACGGCACGATCAAGGCCTTCAAGATGCTCCACAAGAGAGGCGTACCCATGTTCATCTTCATCAACAAGATGGACAAGGACGAGGTCGATTTCCCCCACCTGTTCACCGAGATCCAGGAGCGGCTGGGGGGCCAGCGCTGCGTCCCCTTCTCCTATCCCATCGGACGGCGAGAGAAGTTCGATGGTTTCGTCAATATCGTGGAGCTCAAAGCGCGCCGGTACAACGGCAAGACGTGCGAGGATGACGAGATATTCGAGGAGAAGCGCCCGATCGTCTTCCAACTCCACAACCGGCTCTGCGAGGCGGTCGCTTCCGTGGACGACCAGCTGCTCGAGAAGTTCTTCTCCGGGGAACCGCTGACCAACGAGGAGATCAAGATCGGACTGCGCCGGGCGGTCCTCGACGGCGAGCTGTTCCCCGTCCTCGTCGGATCCGCAGCCAAGGATATCGGTCTAAACACGCTGTCCACCATGCTGATCGACTACCTCCCCTCACCCGCAGATCTGAAGCCCATCACCGCTCTGGACACGGCTACACACCAGGAGATCCAGATATCGACCAGTCTAGATGAACCGGCCTCCCTCCAGATATTCAAGAATAGCTACTCCGCCTACCTCGGCACCATCTCCACCTTCAAGGTGCAGTCGGGTAGAGTGAAGCTCAACGATACGCTCATCTGTCCCAATAACGGAAAACAGTACCGGATAGCCCAGCTCTACCGCCCCTGCGGCGCGAAGCTGACACCCGTCGAGGAGATCGGTGCTGGCGATATCGGTGCGACCACCAAGCTCGAGGACCTCAAGCTGTCATATACGCTCGCTGCCCTCGACCGACCGGTGGAATTCAAACCGGTCTCCTACCCGACTCCGACCTACTTCATCGGTATCGTTCCCAGCACCAAGAAGGACTCTGATAAGCTCTTCCCCGCGGTAGCCAAGATCGCGATCGAGGATCCTACTATCGCGCTGTCCAAGGACGAGACGACTCACCAGATCACCCTGGGAGGAATGACCAAAACCCATCTGGCCTACATCGAGGAGCGGCTGAGAAACGAGTATGGTATCCACTTCACTACCGAGCCGATCCGGATCTCCTATCGCGAGACGATCACCGCCACCGCCTCCGCGGAGGGCCGGTACATCAAGCAGACCGGAGGAGCCGGATACTACGGCGTGGTCGAGATGAGATTCGAACCGTCTGAAAGCATCTCCTTCGCCTCTGAAGTCTCGGGTGGTCACGTGGATAAGGGCTACTTCCCCGCCGTCGATAAGGGCTTCAGAGAGGCCTTGGAAAAGGGAGGACTGATCGGGGCACCCGTGATCGGAGTCAGAGCGATCCTCGTCGACGGCAAGCAGCACTCGGTCGATTCGAACGAGATGGCTTTCAAGAATGCCGCCATCCTGGCTTTCCGAAACGCCTACGATAAACTCCATCCCATCCTGCTCGAACCCTTCTACCAGCTCACGGTCTCCGTCCCCAACGAATTTCTGGGCAATGTCCTATCCGATCTAGCCCGCCGGAGAGGGCGCATCATCTCGAGCGAGGAGAACAGCGCGGGCGATATGGAGGTCGTCGCGATCGCCCCCGAGGCCGAGATCACCGATTACGCCAACGAGATAAAGGGCCTGGCCAAGGGCATGGGATTCTTCAACATGGTCTTCGCCGACTACGAGCCGGTCCCGGAGAAGATCGCCGGTCAAGTGATCGAACAGTACCAGGATCGAACCTAGAGAGCTATTGAAAATAAAGAGAGTTAGCGTATAATCTTCTGCTGTCGGTAGAAACAGGAAAGCAGAGCGCCCGCTCTCGCCCGATGGATGCGCAGTCCATGGGTAACAGGCCTAAGAACGAACAGAAACGTATCTTATGCGGCGGGGCACTGTGTGCACCGCCTTTTCCTTCTCTACTGGACAATGGAGGAATTACTCAAATAAGGTACTTAGACAATGATCGCGAGAGACCGAAGAGAAATAGGCCTCTCGTCAACGACTTTATCCCCTACCGCTTCCGTAACCTCATCGTCATTCGTCCCGATGGAACCTCGGCTACCATGAGCCGCGACAACGCGCTCAGGGAAGCTGAAGCCCTCGGTCTCGATCTTCTCTGCGTCAACCCGAGCAACATACCGCCCGTCTGCAAGATTCTCAACTACGGCAAGTATCAGTTCGAGCAGAAGAAGAAAAAGAAGGAGATCGAGAAGAACTCCAAGGTCAACGAACTCAAGGAGATCAGATTCACCCCTCAGACCGACACCCACGATCTAGAGACTAAGGCCAAACAGGCCAGCAAGTTCCTAGAGAAGGGCAACAAGCTGAAGGTTTCCCTCTTCGTCAGAGGAAGGATGGTCACCAGGATGGAGTTGGCCGAGAAGACGCTCAAGGAATTCATCGATATGATCGGTGAGGTGGGGCAGTTGGAGAAACAGCCCGTACTCGAGGGTAAGTACTACTTCTGTTACATCTCTCCCAAGTCGAAGAAGTGATTCAAACGGAGGAAAAGCCATGAAGAACAAGATGAAGACTAAAAAGTCAGTGACCAAGAGATTCAAGATCACTGCCAACGGCAAGCTGAAGAAGTACAACCAGAATACTTCCCACCTTGCTCTGAGCAAGACCCACAAACAGAAGGTCAACCTGCGTCACGCCCGCTATCTGACTGGGACCAACGCCAGGAACATGAAGAAGCTCATCAGCTTCTAAGCTAAGGAGGATAGAGAAAAATGAGAGTCAAGCGCGGTTACGTTCTGCGTCGTCGCCACAATCGGTGGCTGAAGCTGGCCAAGGGCCAGTTCGGATCTAGGCACCTCCTTTGGAAGACTGCCCATCAGTCCGTCGTCAAGGCGCTCAACAACGCCTTCGTCGGCCGTCGTGCGAAGAAGGGTGACTTCCGTCGTCTCTGGATCACTCGTATCTCCGCCGCCTGCAAGGCCAACGACACCTCCTACTCCTCCTTCATGCATGGTCTCGCCCTCGCCAAGGTCAACCTCAACAGAAAGATGCTGTCCGAGATCGCGATCGCTGATCCCAGCCAGTTCACCGCTCTGGTGAATGTTGCCAACAAGGCCCTGGGCGCTTCCGCCCGGAAGATCACTGCTCCCTCCGCTGCTTCCGTCACTAAGGTGTCTCCCAAGGCTGCCAACCTTCCTGCTAAGCAGAAGGTCAAGGCGGTCAAGGCCGCTGCGGTCGCCAGCAAGTAGTCCTTCGACAGAGAGAAAAGCTCGCGTCATGCGAGCTTTTTTTTCGTTCTCATCTTCTGATTCCCTGAACCTCTAGAAAACTAGAATCCAAAAGAAAAAACCTTCCGCCCCTATGGCTGGAAGGTTTCACACGCACGGAAAGAACCGATGAAGACTCTACTTCTTCAGGGTCTTATCGTATTCCTTCTGAACATCGAGGAAGAACTTCTTCGGAGTCTTAAAAGCGATCGAGAACTCCTTCGAAATATCCTCATCGATCTTTCTCTTGCCCTCGAGAATAGCATTGATCGTTCCGGAAGAGATCTTATTGCGGCACTTCTCCGCCAGATCGAAGACGGTGATTCCACCCTCGATCGAATCCATGTATCTCCTCAGCACCACCGCAGGATTCTCACCCTTGGTATATTCAACTTTCTCAGCCATACCGCTGCCTCCAAAGTGCGAAATTCTATCACTTTTAAAAGGCGGAGGATAATGATAAGCCCACACGATTCCGGACTAGAACAGCGCCTTGATACCGATGCCGATGAGGACCAGGCTGCCCAGGATATTAGCGACGGTCTGACTTCTCTCTCCGAGGAGCTTGCCGAGGATTCCGCCAGTGAAGGACATGAGGGTGACCACGAGGGTGAAGAGCGCGAATATCGGTAGGACGGTACCATACCCGCTGACTTCCGGCATTCCGACATAGGTGAATCCGAGTATCAGGGCATCCAGCGAAGTAGCGAAGGCTTGGATCAAGACCACGCTCACCAGCTTGAGGCGACCGACGCGCTCCGCAGACTTGAAATCCGGCGCATGCAGGATCTCCTTCAGCTTCTTCCGGTTCAACCAACGGGATAGATGGCGCAGATAGATACCCATATCGTGCAGCGACTGCGGGCTATTCAGATCGCCCTCACCACACCAATCGGCCGGGATCTGACCGCTTTTAAACTCGCGGGCCTGGCGCTTCAAGATCGCGCGAATCCGCCTCACCTCGCCATCCCGAGCGGCCAGTTCCCTGATGTGCGATTCCGCCTGGAAAGAATATTTACCTGCCAGGCGATCCATCCTGTCGACGTGCTTGTCGAGGATGATATCGAAGAGTCCCTTCAAGCCGATAAAAGTCAGGATCCCGAACGAGATCCACCGGACATAGGGACGAACCGCCTCGATGAAAGGCCGGCCGATCGAATATCCGATCAGAGGCATAAAAAAGTGAAAGACACCGAAGATGAGGGATATGAGAAAGAGCCATAACCATTTCCGCTTCTGAGGCAGCTCGACCGCATCGGTCGCCGAAGCGCAGAAGGAATCGACGGAGATTGCTAGGGCGGAGAGGATCGAGGTCCCCCACAGCTCCAACGCGGGACTGACGGAGAGAAATAACATATCCAAGCCTCCAACGGATACCGATTTTAATTGGCGTAAAACCCTTTTTCAATACGTGGAAGAAACATGAAATTGCCTATCTTTTTCATTTGTTTTCTGCACTGAAATATTTTTTCAAAATATACTCGCCATATCCACTGGATTCGCCCGCTTGATCACGCCTTAAAACCCGCATGCGGAGCAGAGACGCGACCGTCGAGAGCCTCGCTGATTCTTCAGAATTTAAGCGGAAGAAAATATTTCAACACCCCGGATAAAAAAGAGAGGTGGCTACTCGCCACCCTCCAAAGATAACCGGAGGTAAGCCCCTCTCAGGTGACTAGCAGCCCACTCCTCTGAGCTGCCCAAGGATCACTTATCCTCTGCAGGCGTAGGATCCTTCACCTCGAGCGTCAGCTGCTGTGCGAAGTCGGAGGAGAGCTTCTCGCCCTTCTTCACCCAGACGACCTTGGTATTGCGGACACACTGCTCGACAAGCGGCGCGTAATCGAAACTCTGTTCGATCTTCTCGACTTTCTCCATCTGCGGAGCGGTGGTCGGATCCTTCACATCGAAGATCGTACAGCAGTCCTCATAGGGACGGATCGAGATGTCGAAGGTACCGATCTTCTGCGCCAGAGCGATGATCTCGGTCTTATCGAAGCAGGCGAGAGGACGGATGATCGTAGAATCGATCGCCCGATCGATGCAGATCATGCTCTTCAGCGTCTGAGACGCGACCTGACCGATACTCTCGCCGGTCGAGATCACCAGATCGTTGTGATTCCGGGCGACCTTCTGCGCGATCCTCAGCATCATGCGGCGCATGATGGTGATCGCATAGGAGGTGCCAGCCGCATCGTAGATCGCCTCCTGAAGCTTGGTGAACGGCACCACATACAGCTTGATAGCGGGCTGGTAAGCGTTGAGGACATCCAGCAGGTCACCGATCTTGTCGAGGACCTTATCGGAAGTGTAGGGAGGAGCGGCAAAATGGATGCACTCCAACCGGCATCCCCTCTTCATCATCAGATAGGCCGCCACGGGTGAATCGATGCCGCCGGAGAGCAGCTGCAGGGTCTTGCCCGCGATGCCAAGCGGATATCCGCCCATGCCGGGCGTTTTAGGTCCATAGACATAAGCGAATTCGGGGCGGATATAGATGTGGAGCTCCAGTTCCGGCTTATGGACATCGACCGCCATATCGGGGCAAGCTTCGAGCACGGCTCCTCCCACCCAGCGACAGATCTCATCCGAATGGTGGGGGAAGGTCTTATCCGCCCGACGGCAGATGACCTTAAAAGTCTTCTGTCCCGAAGCCTTAGCCAGCTCGATCGCCTGCTTCTTGATCGCGTCGAGATCCTTCGGGACCGCCCGAACCCGCGAGAAGGCGTGGATGCCAGGCACCTGAACCAGAGCCTTGGTCACGGCGTCGTAAGATACGCCATTAAGCTGGATGTAGATGTGATCCTTGTGTATCTCGTAGCCGAGCTGAGGATAGTCCTTCAGCTTCTCGCGGATATTCCGACCGAGCAGCCGGATAAAGTCGAAGATATTCTTTCCCTTCGTCGATAGCTCACCGAAAAAAACGATCACCTGATCAGCCGCATTATCAATCTGTTCAGCCATGGTTTCAGCATCTCCTATCTATCTGGTCTGATCGTCTTCAGCGCCACCTTCAACGCCTCGACGAACCTCGTCGCATCCGCGGGTGTCTCCGACTCGCCCGAGATGGAGATACGCAGGGGATTATCAGCGAGGTGCGGGGCAAAACCCATACTACGAAGGATCGCATTGGGCGCATCGCTCTTAGCGTCGCAAGCCGAAGTGGTCGAGATATATATACCCTGAGTCGAGAGGTACTGCACCACCGTCGATGCCTTCCACCTCTCCAGACCCAGCGCGATGACGAATGGCGAAGCCGAGGCGGGAGAGAGCACGGCGACCCCCGCCACTCCCTGCAGCCCAGCGAGGAGAGTCTCCTTGAACTTCTCCGCCCTCGCCACCCTCGCATCCAGAGTCGAGAGACACTGCTCGACCGCCAGTCCCAGCGCCGCATCGCCCGGGGTGTTGAGCGTTCCGGATCTCAGTCCGAACTCCTGCCCGCCTCCCACCTCGGGAGGAACCAGCTGGATCTTCTTCCGCTTCAGCAGCGCACCGCTGCCCCGGAGTCCTCCCACCTTGTGACCCGAGAAGGACACGAGGTCGAAGCGCGACCAGTCCAGGCGCACCTTGCCGATTGCCTGGGTAGCATCCGTATGGAAGACGGTGCGCGGGGAGAGCTCCCTGACCATATCCACCATCTTCTCCACGGGGAGAATAGCACCATTCTGGTTACTCACAGCGAGAGCGGTAACTAGCGCCACCGGGGATTTCAGCAGCGAAGCAAACTCATTCCAATCTATCTGCCCATCCGGGCCAACCCGGAGTCTCACGATCTGGAAGCCCTCGTTTGCCAAAAGGTCGCAGACGCGCGAGACCGAATCGTGCTCCGCCGTGGTCGTGATGACCGTCTTCGAGAACTTAGCCTTAGCGCGCGCGGCACCGAGGATCGCCAGGTTGTTCGACTCGGTCGCACCCGAGGTGAAGATACATGCGAAATCCTTGGCGCGATCACCCATCAGGGTCGTGAGGATCTGGCGCCTCGCCTCCTCGACGATCCGGTTGCACGAATCGCCAAAGCCGTGGATCGCACCCGGATTCGCAAAATCGACGAGACTCACCTGGCTGGCTAGATCGATAGCCGCCTTGAAAGGACGAGTCGAAGCCGCTGCATCGAGATAGAGTTTATCCATTTATAGCACCACCGAAAAACTTCGCCGAGTTGTTCATGCTGTCATCGACGACATGGATGAGATCGGTCGAGAGCTTTTCTGCCCGATAGAAATCACCGCCCCAAAACGCCTTGACGAACTCATCGTAGCCCGCATTCTGCAGCCGACAGCTCTCGAAGTTGAGATTGAGGACCAGCGCGTTGCTCTCCGCCTTCTGCATGGAGTCCAAGCTCGCCTTCACATTTAGTTTCAGCTGGTTGAGCCGCTCGTCGACAGAGACGAACAGATTGGAAGCCCGGACCACATCGCAGGGAGATGAGTGAAGGATCGCAGTGATCTCGTCGAAGGATGAGAGGACCCCATTCACCTCTTCCATATACTTGTCGATGAAGGGGTCGACACCGGTAGCTTCGATGCTCTCCTGAATCTGATAGCAACGAGCGATATCGGCGACCACCTTGCCCTGCAGCGTCGCGAATTCACCTGTCAGCTCATCCAGATAGCTATTGACCCCAGCGATGACATCGCGCAGGTGTTCGATCGCGAAGGACAGGTCGTTATAGCGCTTGAGCAGCTTGGTGTAGGGCTGAGGGATCGTCGCGTGCAGGAGTTCATCGAAGATCTCCTTGCTGGAGGAGATGTCGCTCAGCTCCACATCGATGCTGGCAAAGTCGTGCTGCTCGGTCTCGCTGATCACGAAGGTACGCTGCGCCTTCGCAAACTTCTCCTTGATATCCATAGCGCTCGTGGAGAGATCGTAGGTAGCGCGGCTGAAATCGATCTTCTTAGCGGTCAGTGTGACCTTGGCCTGTTCCTCGGCAGCGAAGGACTCGCGGATATCCTTGAGCTCCTGCTTCACCCGGCGGATGATCTCCTCGTCGTGACCGATATCCAGCGAGCTCAGGGATTCCCGAACGCGCGTGACCTGCTTGCACATATTCTCGATCCTATTCTGAACATCCAGATGGTCGAGAGGCAGTCCCTGATTGACCTTCTCCCGATAATCCCGATACAGGGAGACCAGACTCTGCGGCAGAGAAGTGCTGACCATGGAGATGATATCCGGCAGCTTTCTCCCGTAGCTGTCGAGCGCCTTGACCAGGATCTCCAGCTGCTGCACCTGCTGCTGAGCCGCCTCGTAATCAGCCTTCTCCAGCAGGATATCGAAAGCCTCGAACTGATCGTCCAGACCCTTGAAGAAGAAATCCAGGACGGAGGAAACGGCGACGAGATCCTTCGTGTTGTCGCTGACGAACTCCTTGTAGTTGCGCAGCTGATCCTTGACGTGGGCGATCCTCTCGTTCAGCTCCTTATCCTGCGAGAGATAGCCGGCGAGCTGAGAGCTGAGCTGATTGACCCGCTCAGTAAGAGAGAGCGCATCGGTGCTGGCGTCACGATAGACACGGGCGAAACCCCGGCAGTGCGGGAATTTCTTCAGCATGGCCTTGAGCCGATCCAGGTTGCTCCGGAGGGACGCATCAGTCGAGTTCAGGATATCCTGCTTCTCCCGTTGACCCTCCTCCAGATACTGCTTAAAACTATCGGAGCGCTCGGAGATGATAGAGATCCTCTGCAGCTTCGCATCCACATCGGACTGAAGATGATTCAGGGCTGAGATCCTCATCGTATCGAGACTTTGAACCCGGCGATTCAGAGAGCTCCGATGAAAATTTCTCCAGAGGATATAGACGCCCAGGACAAGAATGAACAAGCCGAGAACAGAACCGATGACTATACCGGTGATCTGTCCCCCGGAGAGCTGGTTCAAGAACAGAATAGAAAGCATCGCCGAACCTCCAGAAAGTCACTCAAAAACTTTTTTATTTCTTCGTCGAATCGATCGAATCCCGCGTGGATCCGCGCACGACATAGTTGGCTTTGAGAGGGTAGATCTTATTCTTCAGCTTCTTGGGATCATCCATAAACTTGGTGAGCATACGCATGGCGATGGATCCGACCATGAACATATCCAGATTGAGCGAGGAGATCTCCGGACGCGAGATATAGGAGTACTTGGTTCCGATCACCGACAGCACCTCGATCTGATCGGGAACTTTAATTCCCAGATCGGTCGCGGCATTGGTGACCGCACAGGCTAGAGAGTCGCGCGGGGCAATGAAGTATCCAGTCTGCTTGGGATTGTTGGTGAACCTGGTCTTCATATCGAGATACAGACGCTGGTAGGAGTCATCGCAGGCGATGATGGTGAATGTCATCCCCTTCTCGCGGCAGAAGGAATTGAGGACATCTTTGAGCTGATCCATCAGATAGCCCTCCGAGTCGACCTCCAGGAAGGAGATCTCGGTGCCACCCCGCTCATAGTAGGCTTGAACCGCCTGAAGGATTCCAGTCTTAAAATCCAGAGGCACGCTGGCAGTATACTGATCCTCGATCTCGTGACCGATAATGACGACGGGAACCTGATAGTTCTTCAGGATCGAGAGTTCATCCAGCGAGAGCTCATCCTCGTAGATGACCGCGCCATCCACATGGGAGGTTATCAGCTTCTCGACCTGAGCCTGCGCATCCGCCTTCAACCGCTTGGTGACGAAGAGCGAAGAGCGGAAACCGTAGGACTTGGCGACAGTGACCATACCCGAGAGCATGTTGGAAGTGTAGACGTAGGAATTCTCAGGAAGCATGATACCCACATCGGTCGTCTTCGCCTTCGCGAGACTCTGCGCGAGCGCCGAAGGCTTATATCCCAGAACCTTGATCGTCTCCAAGACCCTCTGGCGCGTCTTTTCAGTGACGTTAGAATGCTGGTTGATGACGCGAGAAACCGTTGCGAGAGACACATTTGCCTGATGCGCAACCTGATAGATGGTCACGCGGTTCTTAGTCTGACTGTCTGCCATTGAAATACTCTCCTATAATCCATGCCTCCAGCTCCTTGGCTGGAAGCGGCCGTCAAAATTATATACCTTATTAAACCCTTTCAATGAAAGCGTGAAAATAGAGCCGCCGGAGCAGACAGAAAATGCCGTTGCCAAAATAGAATCACCACAACTTAAGCGCATCCACTAGGCATGAAAAACAAATTCAGTAACCGCTTAAAAGCCGGGAATTCCACTCCGATCACCTCTGATCAAAAGGCCGACAAAAAGATTGATGAGCACCGCACCCAAGCGGACGAGCCAGGAATACGCCGCCACCCCGGAATATCCCTTCCCGACCTTGGAGATTGCCGAAAAAGTCTAGTATTCATCCCTGGTGAGAGGAACCCGGTCGACCGATAGCTTCGCCTCTTCCAGACAGAGCACATCAGGAGCGATAGAGGCGATATCCACAGGATAACTACCTTTTGGCTTTAAGTGATCTAACCTTCTCACTATGCACATACATAAACCTAGGAAACTACCCAACATAGATTAGATAACACTTTCATCCATATCTTTTAAATTTATTGTCTCAAGCTTCAAAACAAAAGGATAAGCATCAATCGCTTATCCCCTACTCGCCAAAAGCCTAAACAAATAGGAAATCACACTGAAAATATCGATAGAGAATCTCAAAGAGAGGGCACCCTAAATCTTTTGCTCAGGCGATATCTAAAACGATGGGGCAGTGATCGCTGCCCTTGATGTCGGAGCGGATGATGCAATCCTTGATCCGGTTCTTCAGGGAGTTAGAAACTATGAAGTGATCGATCCTCCAGCCTATATTCTTATCTCTGGCATGAAACATATAGCTCCACCAGGTATAAGCGATCCTATCTGGATACAGCGTTCTGAAGACATCGAAGGTGCCAGTCGCCTTTAAGAGTTCTCGATGTGCCGCGCGCTCCTGATCGGTGAACCCGGCCGAGAGGTGGTTACTCGCCGGATTCTTCAGATCGATCTCCTCCGGAGCCACATTCATATCGCCCGTGACGATGACCGGCTTAATCTGCTGCAGCTTGTTGAGATAATCGATCAGATCCCGCTGGAACTCGAGCCGGAAATCCAGCCGCTTGAGCTCCTGGCCCGAATTAGGGACATAGAGCCCCACGAAGTAGAAATCCCCGAGGTCCAAGGTGATCGCACGTCCCTCTTCGTCGTACTTTCCTTCCAGGAGTCCGTAGTGCACAGACTGGGGAACGACCCGGGAATAAACCGCCACCCCGGAATATCCCTTCCTGACCTTAGAGATCGTCGAAAAAGCCTGGTACCCCTCCATGGTGAAGGGCAGCTGATCGACCGATAGTTTCGTCTCCTCCAGGCAGAGCACATCAGGAGCGATAGAGGCGATATCCGCAGGAAAACTACCCTTCTTGAGAATAGCCCTTATTCCGTTGACATTGAATGAACACAGCCGCATACCCTAACCCTCCTGAATCCTGCGATATTCTATTATCTTCAGGGTGATTGTTTAAACAAAAAAGGGGAGCGAACTCCCCTAGATCTTTCATGGTAGCGGGGACAGGACTTGAACCTGCGACCTCCGGGTTATGAGCCCGACGAGCTACCAACTGCTCCACCCCGCGATGACTCTATCCTTCCGGACAGCAAGGAAAATTGTACCACAGTAAACAGATAATTCAAGATTGAAGGTGGTGCTTTAGCAATTACGCACCAAGAAAACTAGCCTAAGCTCTGTTTTTCAGAGCCTGGGCTGTTTTTGTTCTTTATCCCTTCAGAGGAGAAGCCGACAGCTGGCAGGAGCCCCTGAGGAACAAGAATGTCTTAAAGGTATACTGCGTTGGCAGGGCATTGTCTCTCTTCACCAAGGTTATCGACTACAAGAAAAACGAGATACACGTCGCGTATGACTTCCTGAGGAGAATAGCCCTCACACAATACATAGTCACGGCAGACGCCATCCACTGCTAGATCGACATAATCAGGCTGATAAGGAAGAAGGACTGTCGCCGAATTCAAAAAGTGCGAAGGGCGTGAAGCCAATGTGGAATTCAGCGGGAAATTCTAATATTTCTGCAAGATAAAGGGCACCAAATACACAGAATGGAAAGTCGCATCAGATCTCATGAAGATAAAGTCTTTCAAATACTTTAAGCAGGACAACACCAAGTATAAGGAGACGATCCGCTACCAATATTGCTTTTTCAGACAGGGACAAGACGATTGAGCCGATAGACCTAAAGTGACAGATGGCAAAAAGATCAAAGTCATAGGAATGAAGATTTCTTACCCTCTTTATATGACTAAAGAAGAAGAACAAAGCATAAATAAACAAATAGGAGTCAACGCTAAGCCACGTCTTGAAAAAATAGGTTGGCAGGGCCTTATGAAAACTTCAATATAGGCAAAGACCTTTTATTATTACCTCAGCTCAAAACTAAAGAAGATGAATTAACCTTTGAAATATTAGATAAATTATATAAAGAATCTAAAAGAATAATTATTTTGCATAGAAGAGAGATCATCTTAGGTGATGGAAACATTCACTGCATAACAAAGGAAATTTCCTTTAGGGAAGAAATAATAAGTCTTCTATTCGGCAGGAGTAATATCAGCGGTAAGCCTAATAAAGATAGACTTAGGAGTAGAGTGACTTGGATAGACATCCACATGGAATTTGATTGTATCTCCCGTGTCTTCATCTTCAATAGTCTTTGTATAACGCTTTATTCCTTTAATCGTATCTCCGATATCTACTGTTCCATCCTCTACGAAGTAATTCTCTGTAGTAAGTCTCTTCTGATAATTAGATATCAGAGTGTTGATGTCATCTCCTTCTTTTAGATTGCTAGAGAGATAAACATTGCCCTCGAATGAATAGTAATCCCATTCCAGATACCCCTGTCCAAAGAAAGGCAGCAAAGGATAATCTTTAAAGTCAATATTGCTCGTGATTTGATCATCCAAGTTATAACTGATTCCTAAGTCTGCTGTTATTCCACTATAGTTAGACCCTAAAATAGTCTCCCAAGGAATATTATCAGTATTATCTTGAATGTTTATTTCAGGCAATTTAGTAACATCAAAACTGGATAAGACATAGCTCGAATTGTAATACCCAGAATAGTTAGAAAGAGTGTTAGAGAAGTTCAAAGACAATAGATTATTTTTAACTCCGAAGGAAGTATCCCACCTTGCATTGATAGTTAAATCTCTTACAGGTGTTGTGCTGACATATCCTAGATTTAAGTCTGATTCAGTTATGCTTGTTGAATTATCAAAGATATAAACTCCTTGAGCGCTCTGATAATTAAAGAACAAAGGTGAAATTTCATAGGCCATTTGATAGTCACTATCAGAAAGATCAGTCAAATCTCCGTTCTTGAAGAAGTTCAACTCTCCATTTATGGTCGCTCCAATAAAGTTCTTTTTCTTCCCGTTTTCAACTAAGAATCCTTCAACTGATGAAAGTTTATTATCACCATCATATGTATATCTTATCTGCCCTGCATCAGTGGAAAGAATACGAGTATGAGATAGGGTCTCACTCACATCAACTTGATCAGATCCAGCTGGAATGGAAATACTATTACTAACAATATCCAAAGTGTAATTCTTTGTGTTGACTTTTTCAAAAGCAGTCTTTAATCTTTCATCCTCTTCTCCAGTCTTTGCTTTAGGAAGAGGGATATCATTCAAAGCGTCATCTCCACTCTTTTTAGTATCTATTATAAGTTTTGTATAATACGGATAATCATATTCTTCAGACATGATTCCTTCCATAGAATACACAAATTCAAAGCTAGTTCCATCAGTCTTTAAAGAAACAGTATTTAGATTGTATACATTATCGAAATCGTAAAGATCTGTAGTTTGATTAGCTAATCTATAGATGAATTCTTTAAAAGGGGAATCATCGAGAGTCTCTTGGGATGAATCGAATAAAGTGAATAAGACATAATCCCCCTCATAATCTGAAATGTAATCACTGCTAATGCTTTCAGGAAGGAATGAAAAGGCATTTTGAAAGTGGCTTTCTTCATAAGATGAATAATCGTCAGAGACATCATATCTAATCTTATTATTCAAAGCCAAAGTAGGAATATAGACTGGTCCATTAGAATCAGTAACTCCATCCTTAGTATCCGTATATAACTGACTTTCCAATTCTTCTACCATCGACCTATCAGTATAGATGTGCGTATCTTTATTCGCATCCTCAACAGTATCGTAAGATGCCCCATTATTAGTGAAGTTTCTTCTATAGATAGCATCATTAGAGATAGCGCCTTCTTTAAATCCCACACTCCTTTGTACAGGAATGGGAGTTCCTTCTAAAGTCTTATCTACTATCTCATCTCTAATGGAAGAGAAAGAATAAGCTTCCTTATAACTTTGAAGCATATCTGAAGTTAAGCCATCAGCAATAATCTTGTCTAGAAGAGATACAGATGACTCTCCACCAGTAGAATCTTTATTGCTTGTAGACGATTCACTTGCAACTACAGATGACTCTCCATCAGTAGAATCTTTATTTGGTGTAGACGATTCATTTGCAACTTCGCAGCTAGCTAAGCTTAAAGTTGCAAAAGCCAGTATTAAAAATAGTTTTCTTCTCATAGAATCAGTTCCTCCTGCTACCAACTGGGAGGAAGTTATAGTTTCATAATGCTACATTGTCAATCGGTTTTAAGTTTACTTAACAATTACGCACCAGGAAAACTAGCCTAGGCTCTAGTTTTCAGGGCTAGGCTGTTTTTGTTCTTCGCTCCTATTGTATCTTTTGCACAGTATATAAAAAATGAGTCTCGGCTATGAGACAGAGAACATAGGACTATCCCAAATGAGCAAGGGAAATACACAGAGAATGAAGTGAAGCTCGGGGCGAAGACCGTCGACACCTTCGCAGTGATAAAGGTATCGTCAAAGTGGTCTTGAGAAGGGCTGCCCGTCGTGAGTCAGGAATATCTCGAAGTCGTAAAGAAAAGCGTGGGCTTTGTCCTGGCCAAGGGCAAGATAGACTCAAGGACTAAAGTATACGATCGGATCTCATATACAAGAGCTTCTCGGCCAGGCTGAAGAAATATCTCCTCAACACTGAGAAAGAGGACTTGGATACTATAGTCGGGCTCGGAATAGTCAATTATGTGTTCGACGACTTGACGAAGCGGACAATCGAGTCTTCCTCGCTGTCATTCTCCTGCGAAAAGACTCACAAATATGTCTTCTGCGTGATGGTGAAACTGTTCACGAAGCAGAACTGGATAGACGAGATAGGAAGAAAGATGCATAGGAGAAAGGCAAAATCCCTCCGCTCGGGAAGTGAATAATCCCCCCTAGAATCTGACTAGCGAAGAAGTAGAATCCATAATTTCTTCATCAGAAAAGCTCCAGGCTAAGACCGCGAAGCCATATTTGAGTTACAGAATTTGTTTGTCAGATAATTATTGGGACAAAAAGCACGCCAAATGAAATTCCACAAAAACTTTTTATGGAAGAGGCTTAAGGATCGACCGAAAATAGACTAAAAGGAGCAAAATTCATCGAGCTTTCGATGAATTTTCCCTATAATGCGCATTTGCTAACTGCGCTTTCACCGATTGAATCAACGCAGGAAAAGGATAGCGACCGTCGCGAGCTGCAGCAGAAGAAAAACATCGGCCGCGATGCTCAAAGCGAGCGAGGTGATCGACTTGGCATCCTCCTTCCGTCCGATCGCACAACCATTGATCGCCGTCGAAACGACGGAGAGTGGAATAGTCAGGCAGAGTAGGACGAGATAGATATAAAACACTTTAAATTGTCGGAGCGAAAAGATAAAGAAAAGTACGATGAGCAGCGCCACGGAGATAGAGACGATTCCCAGCACTAGACCGGCATTGACCAGCTTAGAAACCTTCCGCTGTTCTTCAGGACTCAAAGCCTTAACCGGCTTATCAGCAGAGACAGGGGCAACCGGCTCCGCCGCCTGTCCCCCTACCCTCGCGCCGCACTTGCCACAGAAGCTATCTTCCGGACCAATCGCTGCCCCGCAGCGAACGCAGTATTTCACCTTCTCTTCCAATTTTCCATCCTGCTCCTTCTGAAGGAATTATACCTGCTCCGTAATGATTATCACGAAAGAGAATTCTACTTGGTAGCCTTATACTCTAGATGAAACGAGGCTTACCTATGAACTGCCTTATTGTCACTAATCCCTATGCCGCCACTTCCTCCCTGAAGGAGAAGGCACTCCGACTGGAAGAAGAACTCCACGCACGAGGAATATCCTTTAAGACTCTCGACACCAGCTACCTGACCCTCATCCTGAATGATTCCGAAGCCGCTTTCAGGGAGGAGCTGAAATCGTTCGATTTCGGTCTCTACCTGGATAAGGACAAGTACATCGGTCGGGCGATCGAACGGATATTCCCGCTCTTCAACTCCGCGCAAGCGACCGAGATCTGCGACGATAAGACCCTGACCTACATGGCCCTGCTAGGCTCGCACATCAGGACCCCTAAGACGATTCCCGCCCCGCTCTGCTACAGCCAGCCCCTCGCCGAACCGATGCAGCGATTTCTCAACACCGTGGAGCGCGAGCTGGGATACCCCCTGGTCTGCAAGGAGGCTTACGGCTCGCTGGGAAAGCAGGTCTACCTGGTCAGGGATAGGGCCGAGCTGGAGAGCACCTATCTGCGCCTCGCGCATGTCACCCACCTCTATCAGAAGTTCATCGGAACCAGGATCGACCACGGTGAGGATTTCCGGGTCATCACCATCGGCGGAAAGACGGTCGCTTCGATGAAGAGGATCAACGACGGCGACTTCCGCTCCAACCTCGGCTGCGGGGGCCACGCGATCAGAGTTGACCACCTTCCTGAGGAAATCAGCGCGATGGCGGAGAGGGTCTCCAGACTATTGAAAGTGGACTACGCCGGCGTGGATATCGCGCTGGATTGCGAGGGTCTTCCCACCCTGCTGGAGGTCAATTCCAACGCCTTCTTCAAAGGTATTGAATCCACCTCGGGAGTCGATGTGGCGGGGCAGCTGGTCGACTGGTGTCTCCATTCATTGAACGCAGTTAAAAAATAATCGAAAAATTTTTCTAAAAAGCCTTGTATTTTTGCCTGTAGTATTTAATATCTTGCCTTGAATCAAATAGCCATGGTGCGATTGATTTTCATCTGGATATTCCTACAGGAGGAACGATAGATTGGGAGCTTCATCTTCAGGCTTCAAAGAGCCTTGGGTGTGTGGCCTTGATCACCGCTTCAGCCACGAGCGAAAAGAGCAGTATAAGAGACGCAAAGCTGAGGACAGAGAGTCATTCCTGGCGAAGGCTCACTGTGACGACAAATCGGAGTATCAGATTCTTCTCCCTTCTTCTTTCATCTTCGAACCTCCGCGCTACTAGACGATTTTTCGGTAGAAGATCGTCATTTCTAGTGTAAGGAATTCAAAATGAAAGATAAAAACAACAGCCGCTTCAAGCGGATCGCCGCTGCGATATCCGAAATGTTCAGAGCCAAGGAGAAGGCCTCTCCCGCTGAACCTGTGACCGCTCCGACCACCAAGGTAGTTACCCCCACCCCTGCCGTCTCACCGATAAGCCATCCGATCAGTCAGCCGACACACACCAGCTCCACTCCCGCTTCCTCGGATCACATCATCGAGATGAAGCATGTCACCAAGGTCTTCGACGGCATCAAAGTTATCGACGACGAGAACTTCTACGTTCGCCGCGGCGAGTTCTTGACCCTGCTAGGTCCCTCCGGATGTGGAAAATCCACGACGCTGAGGATGATAGCCGGTTTCGAGACCCCCTCCTCGGGCGACATCATTCTGGACGGTCGAGACATCGTGCCCGTCCCGCCCTACAAGCGACCCGTCAATACCGTCTTCCAGCACTACGCCCTCTTTCCTAATCTGGACGTCTACGGAAACGTCGCTTTCGGACTCAAGCTCAAGAGGGTTCCCGTGCCCCTCAAGAGAAAGGATGGCACCCCCATCCTGAAGATCAATCGCTCCAAGATCCACTACTACCGCAAACAGATCGAGCGCTTCCAGAAGGATCCCGTCATCTCCGCTGAGGAGAAGGAGCAGAGAATCGCTCAGTTCCAAGCCGAGATAGATCGGCTCAAGGCCACCCCTGAACCCGCCTATCGAAATAGAAGGCTCACCAACCAGGAGATCGATGACAAGGTCATGCGCGCCCTGCAGATCGTCGACCTGGACAACATGGAGGACCGCTCCATCTCCACCCTGTCCGGTGGACAGCAGCAGCGTGTCGCCATCGCCCGCGCCATCTGTCTGGAGCCCAAGATCCTCCTCTTGGATGAACCTCTGGGCGCCCTGGACCTCAAGATGAGAAAGGACATGCAGCTCGAGCTCAAGGAGATGCACCGAAAACTGGGTATCACCTTCATCTATGTCACCCACGACCAGGAGGAAGCTCTGACCATGTCCGACCGGGTCATGGTCATGTCCAACGGTCTCATCCAGCAGATCGGAACCCCGACCGAGATCTACAACGAGCCCAAGAACGCCTTCGTCGCCGACTTCATCGGTGACTCCAACATCTATAACGGCACCTACCTGGGCAACCGAAAGGTCAGATTCCTGGGTCGCGAGTTCGCCTGCATCGATGATTTCGCTCCCAACGAGCGAGTCGATGTCGTCGTCCGTCCCGAGGATGTCGAGCTCAGCGCGACGGCGGATCAGGAGACGATCTCCGGCCGCATAGACACCCGCGTCTTCAAGGGTATCTTCTTCCAGTACTCGATCATGGTCGGCAAGGAGGAGGTCATCGTCAAATCGACCCACGCCTTCGACGAAGGGGCGACGGTCAATATGAAGATCGCCCCCGATAGCATCCACATCATGAAGAAGGAGCTGTCGATCAACATCTTCACCGATGGCGTCATCGACAAGAAGAACTGCCTGACCATCGGTTCGGCCACTTTCGATATCGACGTGACCAAGATACTCGCCAACTCCAAGGTGGATTCCGATGGCTACCTCTGCCAGGATGGCAAGAGGTACGATCTGACCGATCTCAAAGTCGTCGCGACCGTCAAACCCGAGGATATCGCGATCACCGACGATACCTCCCAGGCCCAGGTTACCGGAACCGTGGACTCCGTCGTCTGGAAGGGTGACCACTATCTGCTCGTCGTCCGCACCTCGGACGATGAGGACTACGTCGTCTCCACCCCCTACTCCTTCACCACTGACGATACGGTCGGACTCTCGATTCCCAAGGAGAAGATCGCACTCAAGATCAAGGGTGATCTATCCGAGCACGAGATATAGTTCAATCATAGGTAATATATCCATTCGCCTTATTTAAAAAGGTGCAGTTTCAAATAGCATTTTCAAAAATAAAAGACAGGATGAGCCGACATCACCTACCGGATACCAAAGGCTCTATCGCCGTCTCAACTGCGAGAAGGTCGTCTCTTAGAACGGAGGGAGATTTAACAGATCATGAAATATAAAGCTTCCAGAAAAGCGCTGGGGATCCCCTATCTCATCTTCATGCTGCTGTTCGTGATAATCCCCATATTCTTCATCATCTACTACGCCTTCACCGACACGAAAGGCAATTTCACTTTCGATGCCCTCGTCTACTTCTTCTCCTCTACGACGAAACTATCCGTCCTCTTCGTCTCGCTGCTCGTCGGTTTCTTCAACACCCTGATATGCATCCTGATCGGCTATCCGATCGCCTATCTGCTGGCCAACCCTAAATACAACCGGAACGCCATCCTCATCATGCTGT
The DNA here is from genome assembly GCA_002437105.1 of Caryophanales bacterium UBA6449. Classification (GTDB taxonomy): domain Bacteria; phylum Bacillota_I; class Bacilli_A; order RFN20; family CAG-288; genus CAG-568. Next base: position 136,328 of record DJOB01000004.1, on the reverse strand, counting down.
TCGTCCTTCCCATGTGGATCAACTTCGTCCTTCGCACCTACGCCATGAAGGACATCCTCTCCAGCATCGGGATCGACGCGGGAACCCACCCCATCGTCTCCACGATGATCGGTATGGCCTACAACTACCTGCCCTTCACCATTCTCCCGCTCTACTCCACGATGCTGAAACTCGATCGTGGACAGATCGAGGCGGCTAAGGATCTGGGCTGCAACCCCATCCAGACCTTCACCAAGAACATCATCCCTCAATCGATGTCCGGCATCATCGCCGGCGCGCAGATGGTCTTCATGCCGACCATGTCCTCCTACGTGATCTCCGACACCATGTCCAGCGGCAAGATCATGCTGTTCGGAAACTCGATCCAGCTCAGCTTCGCCAACTCCAACTGGAATGCCGGATCCTTCATGTCCCTCATCATGCTGATCCTCGTATTCTTGACGATGCTTCTGACCAAGCGGTTCTCCACTAACGGCGAATCGCTCCGCGGAGGTGCTTCATGGTAACGTTCAAAAAGATCCTGGCCCAGTCCTTCATCTGGCTCATCCTCATCATCATCTACCTGCCGGTCCTCATGCTGATCGCCTTCTCCTTCAACGACACGACCATCATCGGCTCGTGGCACAGCGGTGGCGGATGGAACGGCACCGGTCTGACGGGCGAACTCTACGTGCGCCTATTTCAGAACAAGGAGATCTGGACCGCCGTCGCCAACACCGCTATTCTGGCTATCACTTCGGGTCTAGTCTCCACCCTGCTCGGAACTCTAGGCGCCATCGGCTCCTTCTACTCCAAGCGCCGGACTTCCACCATCCTGGATGGCATCAACAATATCCCCATCGTCAATGCGGAAGTCGTCATCGCCATGTCGCTCACCGTCATGTTCGTCTTCGCGGGAAACATGATCTTCAAGACCAACCTGTTCTCCTTCTGGACCCTGCTGATCGGCCACGTGGTGATCGGCCTCCCCTTCGTCTACCTGAACGTCAAGCCGAAACTGCAGCAGATGAATCCCGAGCTCTATGAAGCGGCCCTGGACTTGAACGCCAACCCCGCGATAGCGCTGAGACGGGTGATCTTCCCGCAGGTCGCTCCGGGCGTCTTCTCCGGATTCCTGCTCGCGATCTCCCTATCCCTGGACGACCTGATCATCACCAACTTCACCGCGGGTCCCGGACTCCTGTCGGGCGAAGGAACTATCGTCACTCTCTCGACGATGATCCAAGCCAAGATCGTCAAGGGCGCAGTTCCTGCGGAGCTGCGTCCCCTGACCCTACTCATCTTCCTGCTCGTCGTCTCGATCGTAGTCGTCTACACGATGATCAACAATTTCAAAGCCAACAAGGCTTCGGCGCATGCCAAGAGGAGAAATAAGCTCCTGAATGAGGAGGCACGATAGATGAAACTCAGAAGCATTCTATTCAGCCTGGTAGGGCTCGCGTTCGCCTTCACCGATTCAGCCCCGCTCGTGGATCTGTCCAACCGGACCTACGCAGCCGTCCAGACCAGCATCAAACGAGCCAACCCGATCAAGCGGACTCTCAAGGTCTACAACTGGGATGTCTACATCCTGCCGACCATGGGTAAGGCCGAGGCCGAGAGCTACGGCTACGACGGCCCCGTCACCGGTATCAACGACCGGTTCGTCGACTACATGCGAGATCAGGGAGTCGAGGTCAACCTCGTCTACGATACATTTTTGACCAACGAGGACATGATCAACCAGCTCCGCACGGGAAAGGTCGACTACGATCTGGTCTGCCCGTCGGACTACGCCATCCAGCGTCTCATGGCCGACGATCTGATCATCCCCTTCGAGAACGAGGACGATTACCCCGGCTCCACGCCGATCTACGATAAGTACGTCTCCCCCTGGCTTCGGGACTCCGAGCTGGCTGCGATCGCCGGAAAGGATGTCTACCACGCCAAGAAGGAGAATCCGAACATCGACGCTGACCAGGTGGTCGCTAAGGAAGGAACCGTCAACCAGTTCATGCGCGGCTACATGTGGGGCACGGTCGGCATGGTCTACAACCCCACCTTCCACAAGTTCGCCGAGCGCGGCTTGACCGCCGATCAGGTCAGAGAGGATGTAAAAAGTTGGGAGGTCCTCTGGAATACCGATTACTCCCACACCGCCTACATCAAGGATTCGACCAGAGATGGATACTCCGCCGGTCTCCAACACGCCTTCTACCGCGAGTCGCTCGCGCTCAAGGAGAAGTATGAGAACGGTCAGCTATCCGAGAAGGAATACAACAAGGATCTGAACAACCTGCTGAATAGGACCGACAACGAAGCCCTGAATAAGGTCAGCGACGCCATCCAGCAGCTTTCCAAGAACCTCTATGGATACGAGGTCGATAGAGGTAAGGAAGAAATCCAGAACAACGACAATGTCGGAATCATGCAGTCCTTTTCGGGAGATGCCGTCTACTCTTTAACTCAGGCCGACCAGCAGGGTCGCGCCCGTCTCTACTACTCCCTGCCCGACAGCGGCTCCAACATCTGGTTCGACGGATGGGTGATGACCAAGAGCGCGCTGCAGCACGGGGTGACCGACCTGGCTCAGGAATATATTGACTTTCTTTCCAACCCCTTCCCCGAGAGCGACAAATACGAGAACGGTCCCCTGATCGACAACGTAGACTTTATCGGCTACACCTCTTTCATCGCGTCCAGCGAAGTCTTCAAATACATCCGCGAGTCCTACGATATGCGCACCGCTGAGGACGCCGGCGATGAGGTCTACAACCAGCTTCCCGAAGGAGAAGCGGGCAAGGACTACCTCGTCAAGGATCTCACCTATTTCTTCAAGGGAACCGGTGGCAGCGAATTCACCGACGATGATTGGAAGATCTACTACCCGGTGAGCGAGAAGGACCGCCAGCTCGACGCGATGTTCCCCGATGAGAGCATCCTGCCTTCCCTGATCGTCTTCCAGGACTTCGGGGATCGGACCGTCGATGTCATCGATGTCTGGGAAGCTAGCCGCTCCATGCTCTTCCCCACCTGGGGATACTGGGTCGTGCTGGCGGTGATCGTGCTCGGACTGATAGGCCTCGCCTATTGGAAGCTGCGCGACCGCGCCATCCGGAAGAAGAGAAAGCAGAGGATCGCCCAGCTGATCCTGCAGGCCGATGAGAAGGAGACGACCGAAAAGCAGCGCAAGGATGCGCGAAAGATCCTGGCGAAGGCGATGAA
>DJOB01000004.1:131362-133020 GCA_002437105.1 Caryophanales bacterium UBA6449 | reverse complement strand
AAGTTCGTCAGCGATCTCCACGCACTTGGCTCCTACGGTTTCGAGATGACGAAAAAGCAGACCGAGTTCAAGAACAACCCCGATCTCGGCTATAAGAATGCGGCGAGTCCAGCTGAGTTGAACCTAGGAGATCACCTATATGAGGAGCTTAAAAGGATCGGTCTGACGAACGTCACCAAGGATAGGATAACCGTGGATGGTTGGACCTACAACCGAGGCCGAGCCTACTTTCAGGACTGCGACGGCCAGGAGGTGATGGCCCTGCTGGGTGGACAGGCGGTCGACTGCCAGGAGAAGGGAGAAGTAGAACTCCTCTTCGTGAATCGCGCCACTGAATCCGACCTGAAGAATAAGGAGGTCGAAGGTAAATGGCTGCTAGCCACCATCGACCAGGACCGGGACTGGTGGGTCAATTATCCGGCCCTGGAGGCTAAGCTGAAGGGAGCGCACGGACTGATTGTCGCCAACACCAGAGGATTCGGGCAGTCGTCGCCGGATGCGCTGACCACCAACGATATCTGCGGTCCCAAGGACGCACCCGTATTTTCCATCTCGGTGAATAACTTCAACCGGATCCGCGCAGTGATGAAGGCCCGAAAGACCGATGAGATCAAGATCAGACTCGATATCGACTCGCGCGTGGATCTGAAGGTTCCCACCTATAACATCTTTGGCGACATCCCGGGAAAGGACGATCAGCTGGTCATCATCGCCGCCCACTACGATGCGTATTTCGCGGGATTCGAGGACGATGCCGCTGGCGTGGGCCTGGTTCTCTCCATCGCTAAAGCGCTGAAGAGCGCGAACCGGACCTTCCAGCACACGATCAGATTTGTCCTGCATGCCGCCGAGGAATGGGGGACCACCAACTCCCGCTACGACTGGGCGACCGGCTCCTATAAGCAGATCACCGAAGCCCGGCCGGAGTGGGCCGAGAAGACGATGGTCATGCTCAACATCGAGTGCCCCGGCATCAAACCTCACCAGGCGATCAAATTCTTCACCACCTTCGAGTATGCTGCTTTCACCCGGAAGATCATCAAGCAGATAGACGCGCTGATCGGAAGTTACCCCAAGGGAGAAAAGGTGATCACGCCGCTTCTGACCTGGAGCGATGACTACGCCTATCAGACACAGGGGGTCCCCTGCATCTCGTGCGATGACTACCGGGACGAAGACTACCACCGTGATCTCTATCACTCGCCCTTCGATGACGAGGAGAACTTCGATAGCGAAGCCTTCGACTATCAAGCCAGAGCCTACGGTGCCCTCGCTATCGTCTTCGCGACCATCCCCGATATGCCGTTCGATTTCTCGACTAGGATAAATGCTTTTATCAGAGCGTTGAATCTTAGAAAGAATAGCGATCTCGCAGCGAGACTGACCGCCGAGGAGAAGGATTTCCTCGCTCATCCACACCGACACTTAAATACTGGAGCAGACAATTCGACCTTGCGTAGAGAGCTGAAACAGGTAGAGGAACAGACCTCCTTTCTGACTAGCGAAGACGTATTCGTATTCCTGCCGGCCCTCTGTCTCCAGAAGGCGAAGATATATCGGAAGGCCATCGCGGATATCGAGAGCGGCAATCGCTTCTGGCGCAGGAATATCCTGAAGCACCTCGACAACAACGTCTATCGGCTCTCATTCAGCGAGGC
>DJOB01000004.1:0-131272 GCA_002437105.1 Caryophanales bacterium UBA6449 | reverse complement strand
AAAGGTAAAGTCAAGTGGCTGGATAACCTCAGCTATCTAGACGACTATCTAGATATCTTCAAAGATGATGCGAAGAAGGAGAAGCTCCTCGAGATCTTCCGCGAGCGGATCCGATTCTATGAGGACGAAGCTTTGAAAGCGACCAGGGAGACCATCGCAGTCTTTAAGAAGCTAGAGAGAGCCTAGATTTCTCGCACGCTTGAACGATAGGTAGTTCTGAAAATATTCCGAACAAGAAATCGCAAAACCAAACCTGATCTGTTCAAAGAATCGATCGTATCAAAAAAGGCTAGGAGATGAATCCTAGCCTTTCTCGTCTCTATATCACCTAGAAGAAGGTTCCTCTCGCCTCTTCCCTGATCGCATCGGTGGTGCTGAAGGGGATACGGGTCGTGTAGCCAGCCTTCGCGCAGACGTACTCGTTGACGGGCCAGGAGAAGATCTCGGTGTTCCACTTCAGAACCGTATCATTGTAGAGATCCCGAGCCGCGGTGATCTCCTTCTGGAGATAGGCATTCTGATCCAGGCACTTCACGATAGCGTCGTGCGCCTTGAGATCGGGATACCTCTCAAGCGCGACATTGATCTGACCGAACAGCTTGTCGATGTTAGCGTTGGTCTCAGAGCGGATCGCATCGTTGTCGGACGATCTAACACCGGAGCGGTAAGCCGCCACCTTGGTCATGACATCCTTATCCAGATCGATTGCCTTGTCGAGCAGTTTCGCCGCATTCTTCAGGATGGTGACCCGATTCTCCATGTAGTTATCGATGGTAGAAGCCGCCGCCTGGATCCGCTGCTCCAGCTTGCTGAAGTAGGTGCGACGCTTGATGGCCACCAGCTGGAAAATCACTCCAGGAATGACGAGCATGCACCACAGCGCGATGCGGAGAACCTTAGTTCCCTTCTGCTCCACTACCGGAATCTTCTTCGCGATGACCTTGACATCCCTACCAGAAGAAGGCTGATCGTTCATCTCATCCAATTGGTTAGCCATTTTTAACATTCCTTTCTCGAGCGACCCCCTCATCAAATATTTTCTGGAGATTCTTCTCGTCATCCTCATTATACTCGCTAATCAGCATTCCCAAGAATCCACCTACGAACGCGGCAGGATTACCTGTCTTTCTCTTTATATTTTCTCTCCGTTCTTCCGCATCGACGCCCCGCACCAAAATATTCTGCTGCTTGCTGATGGGAAGATACTCGATCCAGGGCACTGGGACCTGATGTACGTGCCCATCCCCACCCATCATCGGCACCTCCGTCACATGCTTGATTCCCTTGAACGCGGACGAGGTGACAGTAAACGTATCCGACTTTCCAACGTGCTGCTGGTATTTAACCCTCAGGATCTGTTCGGTGATCGACCCCTTCGGCATGAAGTATCTACTGGGCATTCCATTAGCCACCGCCATCGCCTCATAGTCGGATACCGCCCCGGCCGGTCTTTCCGTATAGACATACTCACCCGCTTCCGTCATCTGATAGAGGGGAATAGCGAAGAAGGGGATGAGATCGAAATAGATGGACTTGAACAGACCGCTCACATAGTCGACAAAATCCTGACGGAGCTCCTTGCATGAGAGCCGGTCCGACAGGAAGGAAGTATCGTAGTAATCGGTGTACTGAGCGTGTTGGGAGATGACGAGATTCGTCTTCCCGCGCTTATAGAATTGGAAGTCATCACCGTACCCAACCCCATCCTTATTCTTCAGGACCTCCGTCATATTCTGCTGGGCCAAGGGAGTGAAGAGAAGTCGGTACTGAACCTCGTTATTCCGATCATCTGCGCCCCAGATAGCATCGAAGTTCTCATTGCTCAGAGGAGTGAATACCCGACCTTGCTCGGTGGCTTCCTGGGAGAGCCTGTCCAGCTCCTTTTCCCGCCTCTTGATGAACTTATCTAGAGCTCGACTGTTCGCGTAGTCGACATCGTTAGGAAAGCGCGAGAACCTGAGATCGGGTGCGGCCATATTTCCATATATGGTCTCAACTTGAAAGGAGTAGACCGGCGCAGGTTCAGTCACGGTAGCCACCAGGGTCTCCGACCGCGTGACCAGACGGGTATTCCCATCAGAGTCCGTCTCGGTCTCAGTCCAAAAGATCGTCTTTGTTCCTCGATAGACATGAGGAAGCATCCTCATACTCTTAGCGCGGAATCTGATGTAGGGGTTCCCATTTATCGAGCCGGACATCACCCCGATGACCGAATCGTCCTCACCCACTTCATCAACATAGCCGAAATGATCAGAGAGGAGCCCGAACTTCTCCGCGGAAAGCACCGGGTCGATCGTGAACATATCCGTCGTCGCTTTTACGATGCTATTGAAATCGTCCCACTGGAACAGCCTCTTGAGGGGAGCCAGCTGCTTTCGGCATTCCCGCTCCAGATTATCGATCTCCTCCTGTCGCTGCTGATCCTCGTTATCGAGATACTTCTTCCTTTTGGCAAAATAGGTGAAGTAGAGGATGAAAAACGCGATGCAGAGAACTAGCGAGATGGAGAAAACCACGATCGCGATTGTCGTATTCCCAGCATGTTCAACCCAGACATAAATGGACGCGAGAACAGCGAGACCGAGAAGGATCGCCACTACTAGAACGAAATAGGAGAGCGTTTTGAAGCCTACAGCTTTCCGATCCATCTGTTCATCGATCTCTTTCGCCTTCTCCAGCTTAGAATAGGTCTGATCATTGAGAGACTTATCGATCTTCGATTCTCCTATCAATCGGTCGATAAAACTCTCTGCCTTCGAGCGAAACTGATCTTTCAATTGCATCCTGTAGAAATCTACAGGATCGAATCTCTCGGTATCCCCCATCTTTCCTCTCCCTCCGAGGTTAGATTATATATGGTCACTTTACAAGTCGCCAAAAGCAATAATATTCTTACAAACCGACGTGTGATATTAAATATTAGAAAAAAAGCAGAACTTAACACATGTCCATAAGTCAAAAGCTCGGCGAATCTAGGAAACTATGCAAAATAATTACCAGAAGCTGCAGATGCTACCAGACTAAAATATTTTTCTTTAACCCTTCCCTGAATCAAAAATGGCGATAGCAGGAAAGAGCCGGATAGGATCACCTATGATTATGATCAGTGGCAGTCTTCTCTTCGTGAATGACCTCTTTACCATCCCAGCTCTGATCATTCTCAGCATTGAACATCATATTTCCTAATAGAGCGTAGCTGGAGTGCATCTCCGTCTCATAATCGCCATCGAATCCCACCCAGACATCCTGAGGCTTACTCTCCTCCTCGCCCGAAAACTTCTCGACATCGGAAGAGAAATTACCATCGGAGAAGGTAACGTCCCTCAGATCATTCTGCTGATGCACATATCTAGTAGGTGCATCGCTATAGGTCTTGAGCAGCTCATCGGTATTGCCCAGCTCATCCCGAAGCTGCTGGTCCCAGGGCACGACCGTCGTCTGACTCTCCTTAGATAGGAGAGCATCGTGGGTCCTATTGCCATCGGTCACCACAGAATCGCCCTGATTCACCGCACCCAAAAGGGAGGCAGTCGATAACAGCGCAAAAGTCACACTAGCTTTTCTCCTGTCCATAACACACCTCCTCTTCCCTGCATATTCTAATTGGTAAAATATTAATCGTCTATTAAATAGGCTTGAAAAGGGAATGGAAATGAAATTGCTTGCATTCGACTGCGATGGTACCCTCCTCGATACCAGAGAGGACTATCGCGACGCGATAGCCCACACGCTCCGAGCTTGGGGACTGGCTGAGATCACGCTGCAGCAGGCTACCGACTTCCTAGGTTACGGCACCGACCACCTGGTGACAGAGAGCCTGAAAGCGGTCGATGCTGACCTGAGCATCTTCGATCGATTCAAAGAGGAATACCTGGATTACTACTACCACCACCTCTGCATCAAGACTCACCCCTATCCAGGTATCCCGGCCTTCCTCTCTGCAGCTCAACAGCTGGGCTTCACCCTCGCCGTCATCTCCAACAAACCGGACAGAGCAGTAAAGGAACTGATCGCGCATTCCTTCCCTCAGATAAGATTTGCCACCATCCGAGGGCAGGGCGTGAACGATAGACCCAAGCCCTATCCGGATCTCATGAAGTCGGTTCTGAACGATCTCTCCTTCACTCCAGCCGAGACCGCCTACTTCGGCGATACCGAAGTCGATGCCATGTTTGCCCACAACGCCGGGATAGAAAAGCTATTCCTGGTCACCTACGGCTTTAGACCGTCCTATCTCCTAAAGCAGAAGATCCGAGATCTAAACATCCATCCTACCGCCTATCTGGATACTACCGCCGAGCTGAACTCGCTATTGCCAAAACTGAAATAAACCTGAAACTAAATATAGCTATCTTGCGCTATAATCACAAAAAATCTAGAGAGGGGGTATGAAATGCTCGTATTGATAGGTCCGAGTGCCTCGGGAAAAACCGAGACCGCCAAGTACCTGATGGATCACATGGGCTTGAAGAAAGTTATCACCTGCACCTCGAGGAAGCCCAGGGTCGGAGAAGTCGATGGGATCGACTATCACTTTTTGACTCGCCAACAGTTTGAGGAAGGGATCGAGAAACACGAGTTCCTCGAGACAGCCGAGTACAACGGAAACCTCTACGGTACCAAGTTCGCAGATCTGGGCGACGATAAGGTGGTCTGCATCGAGCCGATCGGTGCCCACTCCTATCGCCGAGCGCTAGGGAAAAAATTCTTCCTGGTCTATCTGGATGCCGATGAGGCCACGCGCCGCAAGCGGATGATCGATCTGCGGAAGGATGGTGAAAAAGCCGCGATCGAGCGCCTGACCCAGGACCGCAAGATCTTTGCTGATGGTGCTAACTCGCCCAAGAAGATGGCGGATTTCGTCATCAAGACCGACCATATGAGCATCGCTCAGGACGCCGACAAGATCTACCAAGCCTACCTCGAATGGAAGAACAAACGGAGCATCTAAACCGCAAGAGAAGATCGACACCTGGGACTCGCCAGTATTCACCTAATTTCAACCTGTGAGCTGTCATCGAGAAAGAAAGGAATAAATGTAAAATGAAAAGAAGAAATCTCACTCTGCTAGTCGTTTCTTTCGCTTGGCTAGCCAGCTGTTCCCCCAGCGGTAACAGCACCCCATCCATCCCGGCTTCCACGCCGACAGACACCTCCGCTTCGAGCAGTACCAGCTCGACCGGTTCAGCCAGCTCCTCGGCGGCCAGCCTCGATATCGCCGCGCTGCTGGATAACTACGCCGTCAGCAATATAACTTTCAATTCGGATATCCAGTTCTACTACTACCCCATCGGACACCTGGACAAGAAAGCCGTGCTGCAGCACTTTGACGGCACCGCTAAAGTGACCGAGGACGCCTATTCATTCGTCGGAAAATATCACGGGACGGAGACCGTGGCTTCCGAGTTGGAACTGTACAAGGATGCCGATGGCGATGTCTCTTCCGACACCCTGGATATCAACAACACCCTGGTGACGGAGAAGTCGCTGAACTCCGCTGGTCAGACCTACAAATGGGAACAGTCGATCTACATCAACTGGCTCGCTCACTTCGGAGTTCACGACTTCACCATCGTAGATGATCAGACTATCGCTCTGAACCTGGACGACCCCGAGGTCAAGGAGAACACCGACTATTTCGCTAGGATGGTCGGCAACAACACCAGCTTCGAGGCCGCCAGCGCCATCTTCAAACTCCAGGATGGTCAGATCGCTTCGATCTCCCTCAAGCAGGTGGAGTCCGACGATGTCTACCAGGGAGATGAGGAGTACCCCGATGGATACATGTACGGCAGCACCATCGACTTGACCATCGCGGATGTCGACGCGACCACGATCGGCAAGCTCAAACCTTTCGAGCACAGCGCGGACAACGATGCTCTGCAGTCAGCCATAGACGGAATCAGACCGACCACCGACAGCGAGACGGGCACGGACAAGATCGTCTCCTATACGGAGAAGATCGATATCACCCCTCTGAATCTCGACCTGACTCCCAACGGCGAGACGAAGACCTACAAGCAGGCCTATGTCACCGCGACCGACACCTACGCCTGGAGCATACTGGCTAACGAGCAGAAGACCTACTCAGGATTCCACACGGATGAGAACGGCGATACCTATACATTCAGCACCACCTCGCTGCCCCTGACTGGAAAGAAGACCGATACCACCCTTATCGAGACCCTCCCCGATTTCAGCTTCTCGTCTGATATCTTCACCTTCACCGGCGAGAAGGAGGGAATAAGGACCTACGTCCTCCCCGCCGCCTTCCAGAGCGTCCTCGATCACGTCGAGCTAGGAAACGAGATCGCGGAGACCTATCTGCCCAGCGAGGGAAACATCACCTTCGAAATTAAGGATTCGAAGCTCTACCGGATCTCCTATATCGGACTGGTTCCCAATACGACCAACAAATCGCGCTTCGAGATCTACTTCAACGATATCGGCACCACGACCATCCCCGCGGGTACCTTCGATGATTTCACCGTGCCCCAGATCAAGGTGACCTCCTGGGCCGACGAGAATATGAAGTTCGACCTGATGGAATCCGTCGACCAGGGTGATGGCCAGACCGTGGACACGATATTCAAGAAGGACATCACGCCTCAACAGGTCTTCGACCTGGCCCTGGGCGACCAGCTGACGATCCCATTCTTCATCCCGGAGAATGCCCTGTTCTCCGAGGTTTCAGGAAATGTCTCCTCCGAGGATAATGCCACCTACTTGAACTTCGTCTTCGATTCCGGCTTCACCGCGGAGGCGCTGACCAAGATTACCTCAACTCTAACGAAGGCCGGATTCAGTGACGCTTCCGATGTCGAAGGTGGAATGTACGATTTCCAATTCGAAAAACTCGGTGTAGATATCATGTTGATACCGGATCCGGATACCGGGGCTACCATGATCGATATGACCCTGCCTGCCATCGCGGAATAAGCGGTATTCTCCGGCAATAAAAAATGGTTCATCCGAACCATTTTTTTATCGTCGCTCACATCAGTCGCTGATAGAGCTTCAGATACTCCTGAGCAGCCTGCGTCCACGAGCTATCGTAGTACATATCCTCGAACTGGAGTGCCGCCATCGCCCGCGGGTCCTGGAAGGCGAGAAGCGCGCGGCTGACCGCGTGCTGCAGCCCCTCGCGATCAGACCAGTTGCCGAAGACGAAGCCGCGTCCATGCGGCTGCGAGGCATCTAGGACGGTATCGCATAGCCCGCCGGCGTCGGAGACGATAGGGACCGTGCCGTAGCGCATCGCAATCAGCTGCGAGAGGCCGCAGGGTTCAAACCGCGAGGGCATGACGAAGAAATCGCCCGCCGCATAGAGGAGGTGTGCCAGCCCGTTATCGTATCCGCGCCAGAAGCTGACATTCTCCGGATAGGCAGACTGCAGACGATAGATATTCCCCTCCGAATCATAGTCACCCGAGCCGAGGATCATCAGGCGTCCACCGCACTTCCTGAGAAGATCACCCAGAGCCCAGAGCCGATCCAGCCCCTTCTGGGCGGTAAGGCGCGAGATGGCCACAAAGAGGGGAGTACCCGGACGATCGGTCAACGAGAAGGAACGCATAGCCGCTTCGCGCGCAGCCGATTTTCCCTCCTGGCGCACCCGATAGGAGTAGGGGAGAGGGATATTCATATCCCGCATCGGACTGTACTCGCAGTCGGAGAGACCATTGGTGATGCCGACGAACAGATCGCCTTTAGCCCGGAGTGCCCATCCGATACCGCCGAAGCAGTTGCCGTCAGAGATCAGCTCCTGAGCGTGGTGAGCGCTGACGGTGTTGACCGCATCGGCATAGAAGATCCCGGTCTTGAGGAAGTTCACGCTCTCGCCTAGCCTCACATTTCCGCTGGTGTAGAGGTCGAAGGGAAGGTGGAACGTATTCCAGAACTGGTCTGGGGCTAGCCAGCCCTGATAGGCGGGATTGTGGATGGTGAGGATACACCGCATATTCCAGTAGACCCGCTTCACCAGCAGAGGAACAAAGCCCGTCTGCCAATCGTTGCAGTGCACGATATCGAAGCGGCGTCCAGCCTGGCACTGGTCGATGATGAACCTCACAACAGCGTTGGAGAAAGCGGCGAAGCGATAGGTATCATCGCCGTAGCCATAGAGATCATCCCGATCGAACAGGCCCGGTATATCCAGTAAGAAGTACTCTACCCCGTCCTGAACCAACCGGTAGAGGTGAGCCCAGAGCTGATCATAGGGTGCGTCCAGTTTCATATCGTACTGGTGCACCATCCGCGAACCGAAGCGCGCCATGGTCTTCCGATACCCCGGCGTGATGACGACCGCGCTCTTCACGGCGCTCTTCTTCACCATGGCTCGGGGCAGGTCGCCCATGACATCCGCTAGGCCACCAGACTTGGAGAAGGGAGCACACTCGGAAGTCACATAGAGCAGATTCATACTCATATCCTGTCTCCCCTCTTGATGTAGACGGGCTCTTCTGGAGTACCCTTGACGGTTATCCCCACGGTATCGACTCGGACATCTCGATCGATTACCGCGTTCTCGATGACGACATCAGGACCGATATCGACATCGGAGAAGATGATAGAATTGCTGATCTTCGCCCCCGACGCTACCCGGACACTGCGGCCGAGGATCGAGTGCTTCACCGCCCCGTCGATCACGCATCCGTTCGCGATGAGCGAATCGCTTACGCTGCTGGTCCGAGAATAGAAGGTAGGAGGAGTATCGTAGGACTTCGTATTGATCGGCCACTCGCGCCGGATGAGGCGCTGCCGGACATCTGCGGACAGCAGCTCGAGCGAGTAGCGATAGTAGTGCTCGAAGGTATCGAGGCACCTGATGTATGGCGCCTTCAGTTCATAGCCCTTGATATCCAGCTCGGGGACGTGACGCGCCAGGACGTCCACGATCGAGAAGAACGAGGAGGATTTGACCGCGATCGTCAACACCTGCTGAAGGAACGTCTTATCCATGAGGTAGACGCCGCTGAAGACGCGGCAGCTGTTCTTGTCACCCACATTGTCCCGGATCGACAGGATGTTATTCCAATCATCCACCTCGACGATCTCACCCCCGCGGGGGCCATCATCCGCGTCGTTGACTGAAACGTAGCCCATGACGCAGTGTGCCCCCATGGTCTTGGCGTAATTGAATATATCGCGGTAGTCGAAAGTACCGATGAGCTGAGCCGGGGTGATCAGGATGTAGTCCGCTCGCGATTCCTGAATGAACCACCAGTTCTCCAGGATATTGTTCACATCGTTAGAATATCCGACCATCTTGGAATGAGGCTCATCGTAAAGGACCTGAACCTTCGAGTTCTTGGTATTGGTCATCCAGGGAGCTCCCGAGCCGATGTGCTGTGTCAGCGAGCGGATGGAATCGGGCGCCAGCACCCCGATATAGTCGATGTCCGAATTGACCATGTTGGAGAGGGCGAAATCGATCACGGCATAGCGGGATAGGAAAGACACGGAAGCGGGGGTACGATTAGCGGTGAGCGCCCCGAGCGCCGGGGCGTTGTGCAGGTTGATAAGGCCACAGATCTTTTCCATTCTACTGATCCTCCTTGGTGAAGACGGCAATCGCGCCAGGAGCCCCGATGACATCCCTCTTCACATCGACGCTCTGCCCGATGATCGCATAGGAGACTCTCACGCCCGGCTCGATGATGCTGCCCGGCATCACCACCGACTGTTCCACCATCGCTCCGCGCCCGACTCGCACCTCATTGAAGATGACCGAATGATCCACGCGGCCATCGATATCCGCGCCCTGATTGATCAGGGAGTGATCTACCTTAGCTTCAGGACCGATATACTGCGGAACCGAATTGGTGTGGGTGGAGAAGAGGCGAGGCACACCGCCGATGATCTCCTCCCCCAGGTCAGGATCGAGGCAGTCCATATTAGCTTCCCAGAGGCTCTCGATCGTCCCGACATCGCGCCAATAACCCTGAAAAGGATAGGCGTAGACCCGTGCATGATCCGCGAGCATCTTCGGGATGATATCCTTGCCGAAATCGTGAGATGACTTCTCGTTGCGCTGATCGCTGAGCAGCGTTCTTCTCAGGTACGCGTAGTCGAAAACATATATTCCCATCGAGGCGAGCGTCGATTTGGGATGAGCGGGCTTCTCGCTGAACTCCGTCACCATCCCTTCCTGATCGGTCGACATGATGCCGAAGCGCTTCGCCTCCTCGAGGGAGACCTGGATGCAGGCGACCGTCAGATCGGCGCCGTGAGCCCGGTGCGACATGATCATCGGGATGTAATTCTGCCGGTAGATATGATCGCCCGAAAGAATGAGAACCTCCTTCGGCATCAGGCTGTCGAGCCAGTTGATATTCTGCGTGATGGCATCCGCTGTTCCCCGGTACCAAGCGATTCCCTTCCCGGTCTCGCGGGGCGGGAGGACGGAGACCATCGACCGATTGCCGTTCAGTCCCCAATTAGATCCCGAACCTATGTAGGTAGAGAGGACGACCGATTCGTACTGGGTCAGAACTCCGACCCGATCTATGCCGGAGTTAGCTACGTTGGAGAGGGCGAAATCGATGATCCGGTACTTGCCGCCAAAGAAGACCGCGGGTTTAGCTATCGCGTTAGTCAGAGCCTTCAAGCGGCTGCCGCGACCGCCAGCGAGAATCATCGCTACTACTTCTGTTCCTATTGACATAAAATTCCCCCGATAAAATAAAGGGAGCCTAGCTCCCTTGACGCCCTCAAATTACGCCCGATCTTCCTGACCTAACTTCTGAACCAGCGGAATCTGTTTCTCCTCGGCCGTCAGAGAAGAATCCTTGACGAAGCCTTCGAATATGTCGAACAGCGCCTTGACCGCCGTCCCTTGCCGCTCCAGATAGTTGCTGGGCAGATTCTCCTTCAGATCCTTACCGACCCTCAGCTCCATCCCATCGATGAGCACCGAGAGGGTGCTATCCTGGATCGAGACGACCAGACCGCCGGAAGTGAGCTTCCGCAGCTTGATCAGCCTGGAGAGGAAGTCGTCGCCAGCGAAAGCCATGACCTCCTCCTTGGACAGGGTGGAGAAGACCGTGAACTCACCGGCGAGACGCGGATCCCAGATGTTGTACTGCGCCACGATTCGACCATCGACCACCAGAGACTGGGGCTTGCCGAAAGTGCGGAACTGGATCAGACCATCGACCTTGGAGGAGACCAGCTCGGTCACCGCGCAGACGCCGTGGAACTTGCCACCATCGAAAGTGTAGGTATACTGCATCGCATCCATCGAGACCAGCTGGTCGGAGAGGATGACGGTGTACTCCTTCTCAGCCGTCTCGATATTGGCCAGCGAGATGACGTCGCCATCCTGGCTGAAGCCACTTCCCGGGATGACCGCCGTCTCGATACCATAATTCTCCTTCAGCAGGTTGCCGAGCGCCTTATCGTGCTTCGAGACTGACTTGAACCGATAGGAGGAGATGAGGAGCGAGCGAGCGACGAACAGGACGACGAGCGCGAGGATAACGACGATAAACAGCGTCACCCAGCGGAGGATGACCTGATTGTCCGAGAGCATGAGCAGAGTGTTGTCAGTATTGAAATAAGGCAGCACGAACTTCCAGTTGCTCGCCCAGGAGAAACCGGGTTTTCCCGCATACCCCCGAGGAGCGATCGCGAAGAAGCAATAGATGAAATAGACGGCCAGGATGATGAAGAACCAGACGACTCCCCACCAGGTCGCACGGCGTTTAAGCCTGTTGCGGTATTCCACCAGCTGCTCAGTACTGGCGATTCCTTTCTTCTTTCCCATAAGACAGTTCCTCCAACAAAAATTACGTAAATTATTATATACGCATGTAAGGCCCTTACGCACGCTCGACCAGCCATTTTGTGAAAGCTCTTACTAGGGTATATAAACACTAGACCATTGAAATCGCGCCGCTTGAATTATCATAATCTTATAGACTTGAGGATTCCTAAGGAGGTCGAAGATGAACAAGTCTTTGAAAACGGCTGACGCGAGTCACGAGGAGAAGGCGGAAAAGGTAACCCGGGTCCACCGCCCCCGGACATCGAAAGGCGCGTCAACCGCGAGCCGAACCACCGCCACCAAGGGAAAGGTAGGACACCGAGCCACTTCTAAAACAACCGCGACCCGCAGGAGAAAGAACCCCGGAGTTCCAGCTGAAAGCACCGGTGAAATCCCATCCCCCAAGGCGATTCAAAAAGAGTCGGAAACGAATGTTGAATCCGGTAAAAAAGACGAGGAGAAATCCGACATTTCCATTAGTGAAATAAAGATTGGCGAAAATAAAAAAGAAGCTGAAGAGAATAAAACAGTCCAAGCTCCCACCCAGATCAAAGCCGCGTCCGAAGAAGAGAGAAAAGCAGAAGAGACACACGTCACCCCCGAGCAGCCTCACCTGCAAGTTCCCCCGGTACCAGCGGAGACGGAGAGTCAACCCCAGGTGACATTCCTGCCCCATCGAGCCATCGAACTCGAGCAAAACATCATCAAACAGCAGTCGACCGCGGAAACCCAAAGGGAGGTGCAGCCCGCGGCACCGCAACCGATTCTCGCCCCGAGAGCGCCTGCGCCAAATCCGGGATCGAGCCACACTGACCATCAGCCAACCCCCTCCGCTCAGAGCCGCTATCCCCAGAGCAACCCGCACGGGCACGATGCCTTCCACAACAACCGGCACTCGCACTTCTCCACCCGCGATGATAGGCACCAGAAGCACTGGAACAACTCCTCGCACCAGCCGGACATGAAGCCTCGTCAGCCCTCGGATGCCAGGACGATTCCCCAGAAGCTGCACGAGAGAACCGCCGCCCCAATCCGGCCGACCAACGGCTACGCGATCTCGGATACGCTGAAATCCCTCGGCGAATTCATCGCCGGCCAGGCCAACCTGCCCGACATCCGCGAGGAGAGAAGGGAAGCCCCCGGATACAAGCTCATCGTCGAAAGCATCAAGTCCTCGATCCAGCAGATCCTGCTGGTGCTCGGAGAGAAGCTCCCGACCCAGCCCGCACCTAAACCCCAGAGCGACAGCCGCACGCTCATCTCCAGCATCCGCGAGAACCTCGGTGCGGTGATCGAGGTCGTGCAGAACCTCGAGTACAACCTCAGCCTCATGCTGATGTACGACTACGTCCTCAAACAGATCCGCCGGCAGATCCAGGAGCACGGGCAGATCGCCAACGAGGATCGCATCCGCATCAATGCCAAAGCTAAGGAGATCCAGGAGTCCATCTCGACCTTGACCCTGGGTGCACTGATCTCCGCCATCGCCGATACCCGGATCTTCGAGAAGAGCGATCTCGATGAGCTGAAGGATATCCTGACCACCCGCAACACCATGGTCCACCAGCTCTTCAAAACGACCTCCTACGAGGACAATATCGAGAACAAGGACCTCCTGCAGAACACCAATAACCGCCTGATCCGGTTCCACAATCGAGTCCTCGGCTTCAACAGCATGGTCAGCAAGCTGATCAACCAGATGAACCAGAGGCTCCAGAGCTTGAACTCGGAGAATTAGCTGTCGGCCATCAGGAAGAAACAAAAAAAGGAAGCTGTTCCGCTTCCTTTTTTCATCTCTCTACTTCTGATCCAGAACCGGTTCAGACCCGTCCGGCTGAGGCTCCACGGTCGGCTGAGCCGCATCCGCGGGTTCACCAGCGTCCTCCCCGGGCTTCTCCGGTTCTCGATCCTTGAGATTCCAGGCCTTGATGGGACCGATCTTCCTATTCGTATCCTGATACAGATCCAGATAGGAGACCCGATTCTTATCGCTGTGAATAGCGACCAGCGACTCATCGACCAGCTTGGCCAGATCTCTAAGCTTCTCGGGAGGAGTCGAGATGAGTCCCTGGAGTCCAAAGCCGCGGAGCAGATTGACCGCTTCCTTGATCCTGATGCTATCCATCTTGGAGAAGGCCTCGTCGAAGATGACGAGCCGCAGCGTATCCGCATCGGAGGAGCAGCGGTACAGCTGAGCGAAGGAGGCGAGGATCGAGATGTAGAAAGGAGTCTGGGTCTCACCTCCCGACTGGCGCTTGAAGGAGTGGGCCAGCGAGGTCTCAGTCGCGTTGGGACCGATTCCCCTCTTCACCAGCAGATCGAAGTTGAGGTAGGTGGTGTAGTCGGTGAACCGCTCGATATTGGCCTTGATCTTCTCGCGATCCTCGGACTGCGCATCGCTCTCATCCGCGATCTGGGCGAAGAGCTGCTCCATGAGGTTCTTGTACTTCTCCATGAAGACATCGGCGTCACCGGTAGAGAGAAGCATAGGATCCATGATCATCTCGTAGTACTCGATCAGCGCCTTGTTAGGCGTGGTGACGAAGCGATAAGAGTCGCGGCCGAACCTGACATCCACCAGAGCGTCATTGAGCTCGGCAATCTGGGACTGAACCGTCTCGATCAGGCCGCGCAGCTTGAAGACGAAATCGTCCTTGAACTCCTTGACAGCCGAGCTGTGCGCCTCCTCGATCTTCTTGTTGTACTGGGGGAGCATGACGACCGACAGGTTGTTCAGCTCCGAGGAGAAGGGCTCGTTAGAGGTCTCGCTGCTCACATCGTAGGCGAGATTGTAGGCCGTGACGTAGCGGCTGCGCAGGGAGAGCAGCTGATCCTTGAGGACCTTCTGCTTCTCGACGAAGCGGCGGTAGCGCCGATTGGCCTCGTTCTTGACCTCGCGGATATCCATCTGCTGGACGAGTTCCTGATAGTAGGGATCGTACTGCTGAGCCTGGTCGGGGGTGAACTTCTCCATCTCGATCCTGGCGCGGTCCAAGACATCGCGCCGCTCGGGCAGCACCTCCGTATCGATCCTCTCGATAGCGGACTTGAAGGCGCCCTTATCCATGGTCAGGCTCTCCCGCTTCTTGGCGAGGTCCGCGATATCGGCATCGATCGCCCGCAGCTTCTCGTCGATAGCCGAGACATCCTTGAGGCTGCCCTCGGTCATCTGCTGGGCGAGACGGGTCACATTCGCCTCCAGATCGGGTATCTCCCGGCAGGCCAGAAGATCGTTCCGGTAGGTGGTAGCCTCGTTGATGGACATGGTAGGAATGGAGCCGATCGATATCACGTGATCGCGGATGGAACTGAGGATGCTGACCGCCTTATCCAGCTTGGAGAAATCGCTGTGGATCTGCTCTGCTGAACGCGAATCGACCTTGGTACCCAGAATGAGATTCTGGGGTTTCCGCAGATACCAGGTAGTGAAGTTGCGATATCCCGTGCAGTTGGCGAGCAGACCCGATCCCGCGTTTCTCGCCTCGGAGAAACTCTCGCACTTCCTGATCCTTCCCAGCAGGAAGTCGGCGTAGGCGCGCGCCTCTTCGGAATCGGCATCGATCAGAGAAGCGCAGGAAGACGGAGAGGCGGGGTGATCCTTCATGTGCTCGATCACCCGCTCGGAATCGATGATGTTGAGAGAGTAGTAATCGTAGTTGCGCGCGATCTTCGCCATCAGCGCATAGGCTTCGCTGTAGTACTCAGGGTCGACGAAGACATTGAACCTCGTGCCGCCGAGGCAAGCTTCGATCGCCGTGGTCCAGCTGGGATCGTTGACATCGACGCAGTCGGCGAACATCCGGACCTCCGCATCGGGGTGGCTAGCTTGAAGCTGGCTGGTGAACTCCTTCAGCACCGAGACGTAGATGCCGGGCAGCGGCTTCTTGCCGGATCCGATGTTGCGCATCTGCTGCGAGAGATCGTCCCGCTCCGTCGAAGCGCTGAACAGGGCCTGGTCGATCTTCGCTCCGAGCGTCGACGCCTTAGCCCGATAGGAATCCAGATCCTTCTGCAGGCTCTCCAACCCCTCGGGATCGACCGAATTGCTCTGGCACTCCGCCTTCACCGCGGTGCAGCGCGAGATGATCTCCGAGGAGAAATCGATGAACTCGGAGCAGAGATCGAGATCCCGCTCCTCGAGGTTGAGCTCGTGGAGATCGACATCCTTGAAGGCGGAGATCGCCGCCCGGGCCGCCACCTCGAAATCATCGCAATACTGATACAAGTGCTTGACGATGTTCTGCGCCTGCATCTTCAACGAGGTGATCCGCTGTTCGAAATCCTGCTTCTTCTTGCCTAGATCGGACGAGAGCGAATAACCTTCGGATCCGACCTTCTTCGCCAGCCAGCTCTCCTTCTCCCCTCGCAACTCATCGATCTGACCATCGATCTGAGAGAGCTGGACGGCGACGGACTGAAGCTTGTCCTGATTGCGCCGCTTCTCATCCTCGGCGCTCTCGACATTCTTCTGCGCATACTCGAAATCGGCTTTAGCGTTGACGTAGGTCAAGGCGCCGAGGCTGATGCGCATCTTATCGTACTGATCGAAAGTATCCTGGATCTTCTGTAGCTCCGCGATCTTAGCCTTGATCTCCTGCGAGCGGACCTGCAGCATGCGGTACTGTTCGATGTTCTTCCGCATCGGCTCGATATCGACCTTCTTATCCACATCGCAGACGAATTCAGTGATGAACTGAGAGATATCGGAGATGGGAGTGAAGGACACCGATTTCTTGAACAGGGTGAAATACTTGTCGGGCAGGTTGCCCAGCTTCACCTTCAGGAACTGGCGATACTGCTCGTTGGTCTCGAAGAAGCGATACTTGGTCTGCGAGCTGGCGAGGAAGCTCTCGAGCTCCTGATAGGTCAGAGCGCGCGGGGCCACATCCTTATCGAGGAGATCCCGATTGGTGAAATTGTTCTGCGGGAAGCCGGAATCCAGATAGAAGAAGTGACGATCATCCCGGCCATCGGCGTAGCACTCGAAGACGATACCGAGCGTGAAGTGAGAATCCTTCACGGTATCGTAGAACTCCAGTGCGATATACGAGGTGAAGCGACCCGGTCGCAGCGCGACCACCTTGCCCTCGGAGGTCTCACCGGTCTCACACCTCAGATAACCCCGGAGGGTACGCCCGGTCTTCTCGTTGGCTGCCTTGTTGAAATTGCGACCGGTAGTATCGCCGAGAAGAACGATCTGCAGCGCATCGATGATGGTCGACTTTCCCGTACCGTTGGCGCCCGTCAGGAAGGTTATATTCTCGATATCGGCCGTCGTATTGACGAAATAGTGCCAGTTTATCAGCCTGAGTTTTCTAAGCTTGATCATTGCCTATTCCTCCTAGAATCCGGACGGTTCATCCTTGGGTGCAGCCGGCGCGTCCCCCGCGGGAGTCGCATTCCCCTCCACCTTCTTCTCCACCGGAGCGGAAGGCTGCGAAACAGCCGGCTCCTCTTCAGCGGCGCTGTCGTTCGAAGCCTCCTCACCCGTGATGAAGCGATACAGCGAATTCATCCGATCACGGTCGATGATGAAGCGAATGGAAGGAAGGATGTAGAAGGCGTAGGTAGGATCGGAGAAGCTACCCGCTGCCAGCACCACGATATTGAAGGACTGCAGCGTCTTCAGCGCCGAGCCGATCTGATCGGCCGTCAACCGCTTGGTGACGGAGGAGAGGCCGAAATCGTTCAGGGTCTGCCGCAGCAGGTTGGCGTCCATCTTGACCGAGAGCATATTGGGACGCTGCTCGAGCTGTCCCTCGTAGTAGGAGCGGAGCGCAAAGACCACCATGGTAGTAGGCGTGTTGAAGCGGACCGTATTCCGATCGTCCTGCGACCGGATGAAGAACACGCCCGCATCCTGATCCTTGGAGAGGGTGATGCCCATGATATCGAGGTAGGCCTCGAACAGGGAGAAGTGCCGCTCGATAAAGGAGTACTCCCACTGGAACTTATCCATGCCGGTCGCCCGGTCGAACCTCTTCTCGACGATATAGCAGTGGAATAGAAGGTTGTTCAGAACATCGGAGAACTGGTTCTTTTCCTGCGTGCGCAGCTTCTCGTACTCTTCCTGAAAATCCATTCTAACGCTCCTTTCTCACAAAGCTGTAAAGCGGCATCCGGTATCCGCAGCTCACCACGCTCTCCGCCATCTTCTCGCTGGTGAAGAACGAGGTGTCGTACTCCGACCGAACGATGGCGAGTATCAGCAGGATCAGATCGTCCACGCTCGCGATGGGAATATCGGTCGAGGTGATACGGGGGCGCCCGGCAAAAGCCTGGCGCATAAATCTATCGATCGCCTCATCGGAGAACTGGCTGACCTCGCTGGAGATGAAGTCCTCCATCAGGTCGCCGCTGTCGTCCCCCGCCATATCGTCCATCAGGCCCATCGGCTCCTCATCGACCTTCTTCTCCCTCTTGAAGGGCATGTAGAGAGATTCGGGTTTGAAGATGCCCATGCGGTAGGGGTCGATGCACGCGGAGGCGAGCTCCAGGATCTTCGAGCTGTCCTCGCTCGCATTGGGGTGCTTCTTCACCTCCTCTGCTATCCGGGCGATGATGCGATCGATCTTTCCCTTGACCGAGCGATCGCTGCCGGACAGGTAGTTGACCTTCCGCTGGACCGCCTCGGTGTAATCGGAGTTGACCCGATCGATCTGATCGAAGCTCTGATTGATCCGCTTGAAGACATCCATGACGGAATTGAGACTGCGGATCACCAGATCGGTCGCGTCCGACTGGGACAGACCGAGGTTGGCCGGGTCGAGCCGCGCTTGGCTGGCGAGCTTGGCCACGATCCTTTCATCCTTGAGCCACCGGGAGAGGATCTCCACGATGGGGCGCGTGTAGAGTCCGAAGGAATCGTAGGTCTTCATCGGGTGGTAGATCGGATCGCTGACCTGGGAGCGGAAATCGTCGAAGTGCTGATGCAGGGCATCGTTGGCGCTATTCACCCCGACCAGCCGATGGCTATAGACCACGATCGAATGGTGAAGGAGGGTGACGGAGAGCTGGAGCTGCTCGGTGTTATGCATGGCGTTGGCCAGACTCCGATACATGTACTCGTCCTCCTCCTTATCCTCGAGCGACAGCTCGGAATAGGTCTGGTGAACGAGGGGGATATAGGTGGTGTCGCGACTGACCAGATCCCTGATCACCTCCAAGAGCTTGATGGCGTAGGGCGGAAGAAAGATCAGCTCCTCGCGGGTCTTGAAGTCCTTGATGATCTGAAACCAGCCACAGCTGGCCAGCTTTCTGACCACGTAGGCGAACTTGTCGCTCTCATCGGTGACGACGGGAGAATCCTCACCGTCGTTATCGTCCGCCTTATCGCGAGCGATATTGAAAAGATCAGCGAAATCCTGACCGTCAGCCCTCAGCATCTCCATGTAGTCGCTCTTGAGTATGTGCGACCCATCGAGCTTGAGACAGCGATAGAGGGTGATGAGGGCGTAGGCGTAGACCGCTTTATACTTTCGTGACAGCGGAGAGAAGAGAGCACCGGGAACGATGTTGAACAGACCTACATCGGGCTTGATTGCGCTTGATTCTGCCATTCGTACCTCCATAGCAAAAAACAGGGGATCGACCATGCTGATCTCGCGGTTTCAGGTTTCTCTGCGTCTCATCTAGGCACTTGAGATTATAGTTTTTCGGGTTGGCTTCGACAACGATAATAAGATATTTTTTCACATGAGATTCAGCCGAGCGAGACGAGCCTAAAACCGTCGATGTCAAAATGTAAAAAATACTTAAATAAATAAAATTTGATAAATGGTTAACTTTTAATTCACTATCGTTCAGCAGCGAAACAAATGCCGCTAAATGATTATTCGATAATCTATAATCATCGCGTATGAAAAACAGCGAAGCTCAGCTCTCGAAGAGCCTCTATATCCCCAAAAAGGCGCCAGGACGCATCTGGGAGATCGATCTCCTGCGCGGTCTCTTCTTTCTCGGCGTCTTTCTCTTTCATCTAGGATGGGACATAGCTATGCTGCCATCCGTCTTCTCGAACTTCTACTTCCAAGCCTCACCCAGCCTGCGGAGATTCGTATCCGAGATCGGACACATCCTCTACCTTCCCTCGATGACCTGGCTGGTCCGCATCTTCTCGGGCGGATTCCTCCTGCTGACCGGCATCTGCTGCTCGCTCTCCAAGGACAATCTGCTCCGCGGTCTCAAGATCCTCTCCTGGGGGGAACTGCTGACGGTCATCACGGTGATCATCTGCCTGGTAGGACAGACCGAAGAGCTGATCGTCTTCGGCATCCTCCACTGCATCGGCTTCACCATCGCCCTGTTCGGACTCTACCAGCGGCTCGAGCGAGAGCTCAGCTTCAGGACGCCAGCCTGGCTCTACATCGCGCTGGGAATCCTGGTCTGGCTAGTCGGATACTACTTCATCTACGGTCTGAAGGCGGAGAGCGCCTCCGCAGGCAATCTCGTCTCCTTCGCCGATATCGATCCGAAGAACATCCTGGCGATCGTCGTCGGTACCAAGTGCTCCTACGGAGACAGCTTCCCGCTGTTTCCCAACGCGGGAAAGGTCCTGGTCGGTATCGGCCTGGGCAAGCTGTGCTACGGAGAGAGGCGCGGAAAGGTCTCCCTCTTCCCCAAGTTGGACGGCTGGTGGTTTGCCCCGCTCAAGTTCATCGGCCGCCACTCGCTGATCCTCTATCTGGGCGAGCAGGCGGTCGCCTGGGTGGTGATCGTCCTCGTCATGATCCCTCTGGGATACACGCTGGGATTCTAGGAGCGACCGATGACCGAGAACGAACGCGAGAAGAAGATCGTCAGCCGGCTCGACCTCACCCTCTGGGACAAGGTCTTTCAAGCGAGCGCCGGCTACCGGGGAACCGCCCTCACTTTCGGCCCCCTCTCGATCAGCTACCCCAAGCTGAAGCGGAAGATTGTGGAGATGGCGGAGCGGCTGCACGGATACGGGATCAAAAGCGGGGATGTGGTCTGCCTCTGTTCGCCGAATATCCCTCAGGCCATCTATGCGCTCTACGCCCTAAACATGATCGGAGCGATCTGCTTCATCGTCCATCCGCTCTTCCCTCCGCACACGCTCGACGAGGATCTAAGACGCGCGAAGGCGAAACTGCTGATCGTGATAGATCAACGGTACAATTTCTATCGCGACCACGTAAAATGCTGCCCTATCCGAACGATATCGGCCGCGGATGACTTCCCCCGGATCGTCACCCCCTTCTACGATCTGATCTATCGCCGCCAGCTCCGAGGTACGAGCCCCGAGCTGAGGGTCACCCGCCTCGAGCGAAAAGAGCTGGAAGAGGTGAATCGCGACGCCTTCAAGCCCTCCATCTATCTGGAATCGGGAGGCACGACCGGTCGAAGCAAGATCGTCGTCATCAACGATTCAGCCGCCGGCTATCCCGCCATCTACGCGCGCTACATCCTCGAAGTAGCCCCGGGAGGCGTGGCTGGACACGCGATGCTGGGAGCTCTCCCGATGTTCCACGGATATGGTCTGAGCATGGGTGTAAATGCCCCGCTGGTCTGGAACGCCACCTCCGCCCTGATGATCTCCTACGATATCAAGCGGATCTGCCGCTTAGCCCGGAGAGATCGTCTCCACTACCTGCTGGTGATTCCCTACGCCGCTAGAAAACTCCTCAGCTATCGCGGCTTCAAAGGACGCGCCCTAAGATGTTTGAGCCACGCTTTCATCGGTGCCGACAAACCCCCGCTCCCCCTCTTCCAGGAGTGGGAGACACGCATGAGGGAGTACGGATCGGACTGCGCCCTGCTGGAGGGCTACGGTCTGACGGAGACGGTAAATGTCATCTGCGTCAACCGAAAATCCGAAAAGCGTTACGGATCGGTAGGAAAACCGCTCCCCGGCACCTACATCCGCGTCGTGGACCGAACCGGTCACCCGCTCCCCGCCGGAGCCGAGGGCGAGATCCAGATCTCCAGCCCCGCGCTGATGATCGGCTACCTAGATGACGAGAAGACGACCCGCGAGGCGCTCTTCATCGACGAAGAAGGACGGAAGTGGCTCCGCACCGGCGACCTCGGCTGGATCGACCAGGACGGTTATGTCTACTTCAAAGACCGCCTGAAAAACCTGTTCAAGATCGCCGGTCACAACGTCTTTCCCGACGATATCGAACACCTCGTCTCGGAGGATTCCCGCGTCGTAGCTGCTGCCGCAATCCCAGTTCCCGACGACCGGCATCCCTATATCCACCTGTACCTGGAATTGAAGCCTGGCGTCGATCCGAACCTGGTCAAGTCAGAACTCCAGCAAAAGATGGCGGATAACCTGATCAAATACGAGATCCCTCAGCGGATAGAGATTCTGGAAGCTCTGCCCCGAACCCCGCTGAAGAAGATCGACCGCCGCGTGCTGGCGCAGCGCGCCGAGCAGAGCCGAAAAAGATAGATTCATACAAAAAAGGATGGAATCGATGGTTCCATCCTTTTATTAACCCTAGAACAACTAGAAGTAGATATAGGTGGCCTGCCCCTGGCTCTCAGCCATCCGATCCTTCTCCGCATCGTAACCGCTCATGGTCCGCTCGAGCAGCAGACCGAGGTCGTTCACCTCGATCTTCAAATCGAGATAAGTCTGGGTGTCGGTCGAAACGCCTTGGGCGGGCGGATCGTAGACCAGGTGGTCGTCAGACCCGATGGTCATATACGACCAGCCGTATTTCGACACGCTGCGGAGGAAATCACCGTAGTAGAGTCCACCCAGGTTCGTCTGCGTATTGCCGAAGAGGTATATCTGGGTCGCCGAGAGGGCATCGCCAGCGAGGATTCCGTCCTTGGTCTCCGATGTGTCCTGAGACGCATCGGTGTACTTTCGCACGGTCACCTCGGTCCACTTATCCCCATCCTTATCCTTCGTGAGGGTACGGCTGTCGAATATCTGGTCGCTCCCCTCCGGAATCGTCTCGCCCTCCCAGGTCTGCTCGTTGAGATAGGAATACTGATCCTCCGTCAGATCGAGAGAGATCTTCTGGGTATAGACCCCGACCTGCTCCCCGTTGACGAACGTCCCATCCGCAGCCACGACCTTGGTATACATCCTCTCCTCATAGGTATAGGAGGCCGATTTGACTCGACCTGAAACCTTGGAGGAGGAGAAGCTGAGTAGAAAGCTGTTGAGGGGTTCAGGAATGGGAGAGGAGCAGCTCGAAAGAAGGCTGACTGCGGTTAGCGCTAGGATGAAGAACCTTCTCTGCATGCTACTCACCTCCGATCACTGATACTGGTATTCCGCCCAGACGTGGATGTTTCCCTCGGGATCCGAGGTGTAGCCAGCGATCTTCAGCTCCTCCTTCTGGAGCAGACCGGAAGCGCTGTAATAGAGGTCGATGTTCCAGTTTCCGTAAGCTTTAATAGGATCGTAAGGGCCACCGAAGTCCGTACCGTCGTAGACGCCGGCGATAGCGTAGATCCAGGCGATGAACCGCGAACCGCGCACGTAGAAGTGCAGACCGCCATCCGCAGTCTTCTTCACCCTCAAGAGCCCAGGGTTATTTCCCGCCAGCGTCTGGTAGAAGGAATAATCGCCGAGCTCCAGCGCCGCGATCTCCGCACTGTCGGTGGAGATCTCGACGGGGGACATGAGGAGGGTGCTCATCGCATTCTCCCAGGTGCCGGAGTACTCGTCGGAATAAGGATTGTCGCCCTTGCTGGAATCCCAATGATCGTGCTGATACTGCTCGAAGTACTGGAGATTGGCATCCCCTTCTCCCGAGACAGGATTGTCAGTGGAATTCCAGAAGTCCTTAATCTTTCCATAAACGGTAGACGTATAGCTGGTGACTGTCGCGTCATTCTGGATCGACTCGGATAGATCCGCCAGATCAGCTATGAACGCACGGTCGGAACTTCTAGAACAGCTGCCCAGACTGAGGCTGAGGCAGACCAGAGGCAGCACTAATAAACTTTTTCTCACAGGTAGCCTCCCTAGCTCTAATAGAGCCTGATACCCATACCGGTCTCGGTGATACGGGTCTTGGTGATATCGATGTCGAGCAGCACGTGGGCGCCGACCTCGAGGGGCTGATCCAGCAGCAGATAGGCGACTCTCTCCTGGCCATCAGCATCGAAGTAGCCAACCACGGTGAACTTCTTCACCCCGTAATCGGCATAGCCGTGCACGATAGCCTGAATTCCATCCGTCTGCGAGAGCTTGTAGGCATCGTGCGGAACCTCGAGGAGGTAGTTCTTGGTGAAGACGCGGGTTCCCAGACCCTGGATGAGCTTACCGGAGATGACTGGAGTGGAGGGGAAGTGATAGTCACCGATACCGAAGAAGAAGATCAGGCCGGCCTGCGCAACCGCGGCGTTAGCCTGCTTGCTGAGTTCCTTGAGCTCCTGCCTGTGCTTATCAGTCAGATAGGTGGCAGGATCGACCGCCCTCTTGGTCTCCTCCTTAATATCGAGGATCTTCTTGCTGAGGGTCTTCAGCTGACGCTTGGTCTCGGCCTTGATCTTGCTGGCGGAGTTATCAAACACCATCTGCTCACCACGCAGAGCCTGCTCGAGCGCGTTGTTCTTCTGATCGGCGAAGGTATCGCGGAAGATGTGGTACTCCGCCTTGCGTCTCCGGATAGTGTCGCGATCCTTGTTGGTCTCGAGGAAGTGGCGATAGTCGGCGACTTCCTGAGCCTTGATGTGGGCGAAGGTATCACGATTGCTAGCTTTGATCTCCGCATTCTTAGCCTTGTGAGCGGCCTTGAGAGAAGCGATCTCGGTGCTGCACTGAGTCTTGAGAGCCGACATCTGTTCCTTGACTCCCGAGATCTCGACCCGGTCCTTCTCCTCCGCCTCCGCCCGGCGCTCGCGAACCAGCGCCTTCCACTCGGGGCTCTTCGCATCCTTTCCATCAGCGAGGAGCTTCTTGAACTCGGCCGGGGTGACGGAATCTAGAGTGCGCGCAAAATCGCTCTCGGACTGGGCGATCTTCGCACCCCAGAGCCTCTTGACCTCGTCGATACGATCCTGACGGATCTTGACGAACTGAGGATACTTCGGATTCTTGTCGGAACCCTGAATGGTCTTATAGTTGAAGAAGGCCGCGTGATACTGATCGAAGCTCTGGACGGGATCGACGAGGTGGGTACCATCGTCAGCCACGATGGAGACTCGCGACCAGTCGATATCCAGACCGATATGAGATCCCGCTTCCAGAACCTGACCGGCGAGCACGAAGAAGGTGCGATCGCCCACCGACAGATGAAGCAGCGGCGTGGTATTGACCATCTCGGTCTTCACTACCGTAGCCTGGATCTGCCCGTGATCAGAGAGCAGGAAGGCATCGTTGGGAACGAGGATCGTAGCCCCGATCGAGCCACCCTGAGGCAGCTTCTTCGAGATGTCCGCCACCAGCTGAGCGGGCAGAGCTAGATCCGTATCGAGGAATCTCACCGAAGTGGAGGTCAGAGTACCCGTGAAAGCGTTGCTCTTGGGGATGCGCGGAACGATGCTCTCCTCGGTCTTCGCATCGAAGAAGTAGGTGTGGTCAACATCGAAGACGACGCTGGCCAGATCGCCCGCCTTGAGATTCTCGGGCTTGGCGTTCATCCGGATGATGATACCGACGGAAGAATCGGTGACGCTCTCCTCCTCCTTAGCGCCGATGCTGCCGTAGATCAGCGTCTCAGCACCCAGTTCCTCGAAGTGGTTGACGCAGATCTGCAGGGAATTGGGAGTGCCGCGCGGAACGAGGTGGACATGCTCGCAGCGCACACCGACAGTCACGTGGTGCTTGCCATCCAGATAGGCGGGATTGACCTTGATCAGGTTCTTGAAGGGAACGGAGATGATCTCGGGCGCCTTATCGAAAGAGATCTTGACGGCATCGCCTTCCTTGGTGAGATATCCATCGAAGAAATTCATCTGAGGAGTGCCGATGAAGCCCGCGACGAACTTGTTCTCGGGATAGTTGTAGAGGTTCTTCGGGGTATCGAACTGCTGCATCCTACCACCCTTGATGACGAGAACCCGGTCGCCCAGAGTCATCGCCTCGGTCTGGTCGTGGGTGACGTAGACAAAAGTGGTCTTCAGCTTCTGGTGAAGCTTGGCGATCTCCGTCCTCATCGAAGCGCGCAGCTTCGCATCGAGGTTGGAGAGCGGCTCATCCAGCAGCATGACCTTGGGGTCGCGGAGAATAGCGCGGCCGAGCGCCACACGCTGACGCTGTCCACCGGACATCGCCTTGGGCTTACGGTCGAGGAGCTCGGTCAGACCGAGGATATTAGCGGCCCACATGACCTTGCTCTGGATCACATCGTTAGGGACGTGGCGGAGCTTGAGTCCGAAGGCCATATTCTCGTAGACGGTCATCTGAGGATAGAGCGCGTAGTTCTGGAAGACCATCGCGATATCTCTATCCTTAGGTTCCATATCGTTGACGATCTGATCGCCGATATAGAGCTCACCAGCGGTGATCTCCTCCAGTCCAGCGATCATCCTCAGAGTAGTGGACTTACCACAGCCCGAGGGGCCGACGAGAACGATGAACTCGCCATCCTTCATCTCCATGGTCAGATCGCTGACAGCCTTGACGCCGCCGGTGTAGACCTTGTAGATGTGTTCCAGTTTTACACTAGCCATTGATTTTGATTCCTCCCTATATCTCACTTCTGAAACAGCGCTATCGAGTACGCTGGTATCGAATACTTTCCATCAGTCTCCTGCACCGCACCTTTAGAGCAGAGCTGCCCGACCAACTTCTCACCGGCAGCCGCCTGATAATCAGCAGCCTCAACCCGGCTAAAATTGTAGACCACCCGCACCTTCTCGCCGTCCAGACTCTTGTCGATAGCCAACAGCGAAGTCTCATCGTCCTCCTCGAACTCATTGCCATCGATCTGTCCCCAGCCGAGGGCGGGATACGCATTCCGCAGCCTATTCGCTGCGGCCACGAAGTTGACCAGACTGTTCGGATCGGCCAGCTGAGTCTTCACATCGCCGTGAGGATAGTAGGATTCGGCCGCATTGGCAGGATCCTGGCACTCCTGACCATCGCCCCAGGGCATATGAGTCCGCTTGGATTCATCGTTGTTCGACTGCCCCTGACCGATGCCGCACTCATCGCCATAATAGGTGAAGACGTTGCCGCTCAGGGTAGCTAACAGACCGTATTGGAACTTAGCCATGTCGAGCGCCGAGAAGGTCATCCGCGCCGTATCGTGGTTATCCAGGAAGGGAGCAGCGATATCGCTGCCCGCCGCTTCGAGCATCGCCTTCTCACCGCGGAGGTATTTCCCTTTATCGTACATGCCTTCGCTCACGAAGCCGTTTGCGCCCTGCGCGGGGAACCAGAAGTAGGAGTTCAGGGTCGAATCGGAATAGTACTGCGTGATGATGGGGCTGTTCTGCCAGCACTCACCTACGAAGTAGCAGTCGGGATCGACCTCCTGGCCGTAGCTCTGAATCCGGTTCAGCGCCGCGGTATTAGCCGACGTATTGTTCATATAGTAGTAGGAGACCGCATCGAGCCGATACCCGTCCACCCCCGCATTCGCCTCGTCCATCCAGTAGTGGATCACCGAGCGGAACAGATCCTGGGCCAGAGGGGAATCGAAGTTGAACTCCGGCATCGTGGAGGAGAAGTTGGACTCGTAGAAGAAGCTGTGGCCAGGGACCTGAGTGTAGCCGTTGCGGCTCGTGTCCGCGAAGGAGTACATCTGGGCGAGCGCCGAGATCTGATCGGTGCTCAATCCCTCGAGATACTGCTTCTCCGAATCCTTCAGCTCACCCCGCTGCTGCGCCTCAGCGGCGCAGGCCTTCAGGAAGTTGATATTGTCGGTAGCAGAGTGGTTGAGCGCGAGATCGATGATCACCTTGATCCCCAGCTCGTGAGCCCGGCTGACGAGCTGTTTGAGATCAGCTGCCGTCCCGTAGTCCGGATCGATCTTGTAGTAGTCGGTGGTGTTGTACTTGTGATAGGAAGGAGATTGGAAGATCGGCATGAGCCAGATTCCATCGAAGCCCAGCTGGTGGATATAGTCGAGCTTCTGGGTCACACCATTGAGGTCGCCCATACCATCGCCATCGGAATCGGCAAACGAACCAACGAAGATCTCATAGTAGTTTCGACGATTCTCGCTCAGATCCTTCCTGGCGACCGACGAAGCAGAGGAGGAAGGCGTCGAGGCGGCCGAAGAGATAGAGGAAGAGGTCGCCGGGACGGAAGAGCAACCGGAGAGGATAGCGAGGAGCGAGAGAGCAATAATGCCAGCACGTGAGCGCATAGATCAACCTTTGACCGCGCCGCCGGTAACACCTTCGACGTAGTACCGCTGCAGGCAGAAGAAGAGGATCATGATGGGGATAGCAGTCAGCACACCACCAGCGCAGAAGGCCGGCATCATGGAACCCTGAGCACCCTTGGTCAGCATGTTCTGAAGTCCGACCGCCACGTTGAAGCTATTGGGGTTTCCCTGAGCGTAATAGGAAGCGGTCATGAAATCGCCCCAAGGACCGGAGAAAGCCATCAGCAGGGTGTAGACGATAATGGGTTTAGACAGCGGAGCGACGATGCGGAAGAAGACGGTGTTCTTGTTGGCGCCATCGATCATCGCCGCCTCATCGAGAGACTTCGGAATCGTATCGAAGAAACCCTTGGAGATGTAGTAGCCCATCGCGGAAGAACCGACGTAGATCAGGATCAGAGAGTAGATGGAACCCTCCATGCCGAGCAGCTTGAGGATGTAGTAGATGATGACCATTCCCAGGAAGGAAGGGAACATACCGATGACGAGCATGAACTGCATGATAGGTTTACGGAGACGGAAGCGCAGACGCGAGAGCGCGTAGGAGGTAGCGAGGGTGATGAGCGTCTGGATGATAGCGGTAGCGAAGGCGAGGATGAACGTATTGATCCACCAGAGCCAGAACTTCTGAGTAGGCTCGGTGAAGAGGATCTCATATCCCCTCAGCGACCACTGGTGGGGAATGAAATACATCGACTGGTTAGGACCGGCAAACGACTGCAGGAGCAGGTAGACGAAGGGCAGAATCCAGATGACGGAGACGATCGCCAGGACCACATAGATGGACGTGACCTTGGCGATCTTGCGAGCCCGATGGCTCGCGTAGTGTTTCTTGACCGAGGTGTTCATAGCTGATAATCCTCCTCATTCTTCACCGACTTGGAATTGTTGAAGACGACCAGCGAGAAGAACGCGACTACCACGAAGATGAGCAGTCCGAGGACCGAGGCCGTACCGTAGTCCTTGTAGGTGGCTGTCATACACATCTTATAGATCCAGGTGATCAGTAGATCGGTCTCACCGATTCCGTTGATCTGCTTGGGCACGATCACACCGGTGCCAAACATCATCTGGGGACCACCCTGAGTGAGCAGATAGATGACGTTGAAGTTGTTGATGTTACCCACGAACTGAGAGATCAGATACGGAGTGGTGACGAAGAGCATATAGGGGAGGGTGATCTTCATGTAGGTCTTGAAGGGTCCAGCACCATCGATCTTAGCCGACTCGTAGAGATCGGCGGGAATATTCATCAGCAGACCGGTGCAGATCAGCATGGTGTAGGGGATACCGAGCCAGGTGTTGATCACGATGACCATGACCTTGGCGAGAACGGCATTGTTGAACCAAGGAACATTGAGATTGAACAGCTGGTTGATGACACCGAAATTCTGCTCGAACATCTGCGACATCAGCAGAAGGCTGATGAACTGGGGCACGGCGATCGTGGTGATGAGGATCGTACGCCAGAACTTCTTGAGCTTGACTCCCTTAGCGTTGATCATCATAGCGACGACCATACCGAGGAAATAGTTCGTGAAAGTGGCGAAGAAAGCCCAGATCAGCGTCCAGAGAAGAACTTTGCCGAAGACCTGGAGGAAGACTCCTCCAGTGGATCCGGTCTGAGAGAAGATGGTAGCGAAGTTCTGGAATCCCACCCAGTCGATCAGCTTAGCGGGAGTCAGATGATCATCGTTGTAGTTGGTGAAGCAGATCAGAGTCATGATGATCACCGGAACGACGGTGAAGATGACGACGCCAGCCATGGGCAGGCACAGCAGAGTCCGGTGGTAGCTCTTATCGAGAACGTTGCGCAGCGTCTCACGATCCGAAGTGAAGTGACCGATATAGGCCGAGCGCTGCAGCCTCAGAGAATCTCTGATCTGTGAGACATATAGGTAAGCGAGAAGAAGGATGAGTACCAGAGCCAGAACAGAATAGATGAGGATAGTCAAAGAATCGTCGTAAAGTATCTGCACCTCCACATATCCAACCTCGAACTTGACCTGTCCAAGTTGACCGAGTGTACCGAGAGCCGCAAGGTTCTTTCCGCCGACGAGGATCATGAACACGATGAAACAGACCTCGTACAGGAAATAGAGGATACCGCGCAGAACCTGTCTCCTCGTGACCTGACCGAATCCCATGATCAGGAACGAAAGACGAGTGCGCCAGTCTCCGTAGACCGCAGCGCTGTACAGATCGGTAAACGGTGAAGCCATCTTCTCACCCAAGCGGCGCGCTTTGGTGGGCAGCTTGTTAAAGGCCATTCCGACACGATGAGGTAGTCTCTTGAAGAAATTGAGGAAATTGAAGAAGAGACGTTCGTAACCAGGCATCGAGAGGTACTCAATAGTCGTCATCGTTTTCCTCCAATCTGTTTAACGTCTTTAAACAAAACGAGGGAGAGCTAAGAAAAGCACTCCTTCGTTAAAAATTATAACCTTCTAAACGGAATTTATCTGCTTAAAACTATCAACTAGATAGCCGCAAGCTCAGCATCGAAAGCTGCCAGAGCAGCCTTGAGCTGCTCATCGGTGGAATTCACATTCAGAGTAGCTTCCACAGCGGGGTTGTCTTTAGAAGCTTCCACACCAGTGATCTTGGTGAACAGAGTCACAGGAGCATTCCAGATGGCCTGAGGCAGGTTAGCCTGAGCGATACCTTTAGCCAGCTGCTCATTCAGAGCGGCGAAAGCCTTGTTGTCCGAAGCGGTGACACCAGCCTTATCAGTAGTGGGGAGCCAGGAAGCGTTGAACTCGAATCTAGCCTTCTGAACCTCAGGGCTGACCAGATAGGAAGCGAGGCTGTGCAGATCATTGAGACGAGCAGTATCCCCAGCGCTCTTCTGACCATTGACACCGAAAGCCTTAGAACCGGTGAAGCCCCTAGGCATAACCTTCTCGCCCTCAGCCGTGGTCATCGCGGGAATGACGGAGCACTTGATAGCGGGATCAGCATACTCGCTGTCACCACCGGCAGTAGTAGCCAAAGCCCAAGAGCCATTGACATCAGCCAAGACATTATTATTCGCAGTAGGAGCCTTCTGAGTATCGTATATGATAGTGTGCTTACCTTCGCCATTGGTGTAGCTGTACCACTTGATGGCACTCTTCAAAGGGAGCATACCCTTCTCAGCAAAGTCGGAAGTGACTTTGGTCAGCTTTCCGTTTCTGTCGTACGTGCAGTCCCACGATCCACCATCAGAAGTCATGAAGGCAGCGCTGTAGTAAGCAGTTTTGAGGTTGTAAGTGATCTGGTAATTATTGGCCTGAGCAACCTGGATCCACTCCTCCATAGTCCACTTGGTGAAGTCCTCGCCGATACCTTCGGGCTTAGTGGCGTTCTTAGCCATATCCTCGTTGTACCAGAAGCAGTATCCATTGAGAGTGTAAGGATAACCGTAGGTCTTCTTCTGGAAGCTGACGGTGTCCAGATAGGTCTGAGAGATACCATATGTATCAGTCAGCGTCTTGAGATTAGCGCTGCTGATAGCGGAGATAACTTGCTTGTTAACCAGACCGGGCTGCTTATCGTTCGCGTACATGAAGATATCGGGAGCCTGAGAACTAGTCCAATCAATGACCTCAGTATCGACCTTATCCTCACCGTGAGTGACATACTTGAAGGTGTAGCTCTTGTTGTTCTTCTTAGCCCACTCCTGCGCCTGATTGAGAGTGAAACTCTGAGCTTCGCTGGGTCCAGACAGGATGACAGTGTCAGTACCACCGACAGAGCTAGAAGTGCCGCCGACAGAGCTAGAAGTGCCACCGACAGAGCTGGAAGTGCCGCCGACAGAGCTGGAATCTCCACCTCCAGCGCAGCCGCCGAGGAGTCCGACAGCGCTCAGCGCCAGAACACTGAGCATAGAGATCTTCTTAATAGACATTGATAACCTCCTTTAGGTTACTTGTTGGCTTCAGGGAGAAACAGGCAGGAAACACTTCTCTACTAGTCTCCCTAAGCGCTTACAAGTATAGGCAAAGTGTCGACATAGTCAAGGGTTAAAACAATATTTGATAAGTGGGATTGAAGGCAAACCGCCGTTTATTAAGGAACTAGTGGAATCGCTAATCATGAAAAAATATTAGACTTTTGTAGAACATAAGCCCACAATATTCAAAATTACAAGCCAAATAATTAGGTTTTTTGAAAATATCGCCAGCTGCTACCAGATGTGAAAAACACTTAAACATAGCAAAATTTAAGTGAAATAAGCAACACGTTTTCTCGGTATCCCTTTCATTTTGCACAAAATAAAAGGCCACCAGCAACCGCTGGTGGTCAACATTTCTCTAGAATCGGAGCCGAGACCTAGTAGTCGTAATCGATATCTGAAGCGGCGAACCACTTGGAGTGATCGACGATCTTGATGGTCTCAGGCGAGGTATCAGACATCACCACTCCTCCGTGGCGAACGTAGAACCTCAGCTCCTTGAGGCAGTCCTCGGTCACTCTCTCGCCGGGGATGAGGAAGGGTATTCCTGGCGGATAGACCATCACCGCCTCGGCTGAGATCTCTCCTGCCGCCTCCTTGAGGGGAACAACCTTAGAGGGAGCGTTGAAAGCCACGCGCGGACGGATGACAAGCTCGGGGAACTCAGGAGAGAAGCGAGGGAAGCGCAGGGGCTGACGCTTGCCGTAATGCGCGGCGGAGAGATCGGCGAACGCCTTGATCAGCCGGTCCACCTGCTCATCGGTCGAACCGATTCCCACGAGAGCTAGACAGCAGTTGATCTCGCCCAGCTCCAGCTGGACCCCGCTGTTGATCTTCAGCTCGCGATAGGCATCGAAACCCGTGATACCCAGGCCGGAGACATTGATGACGAGTCTAGTAGGATCCAGATCGCACCGGCCGTCCCTCGTCAGATAGGTCCGATCGAGGACCGAGATACCGGGGATCTTCACGAGCGCCTCGCGCGCGCGAGTCGCCAGCTGAACCGACCGCTCGAGCAGCGCTTCACCCTCGAAGTACATCCGCTTCCGCGCCGCATCGATGCTGGCGATAAGCAGCGAGGAAGGCGAGGTGGAGGTAAGCATCGTGAAGACGTTCTTCACCCTCTCCCAATCCACCCTCTTACCCTTAGATATGACGATCGAGGACTGGGTCAGACTGCCAGCCGTCTTGTGCATGGAGCAAGCCGAGATATCGAAACCCGCCTGCAGCGCTCCCAGCGGCAGATGCCGGTCGAGATAGAAATGCGTCCCGTGAGCCTCGTCGGCCATCGCAATCATGCCGTGCTCGTGCGCCAGTTCCGCAATCCCCTTGAGATCGGAGCTGATACCAAAATAGGTAGGATTGATGACGAAGACCGCCTTGGCATCAGGATTCTTCTCCACCGCCTCCTTGAAGGCAGAAAGGGGTACACCGTTGGCGATACCGGTCAGCGGATCGATATCGGGCTGGACGAAGATGGGTACCGCCCCGGAGAGGATCAGGCCATTGATGATGGAGCGATGAACGTTGCGCGGCAAGATGATCTTGTCCTTCGGACGCAGGATCCCCATCAGCTCAGCGAGGATTCCGCCAGTCGTACCATTCACCGAGAAGAGGCACCGATCGGCTCCGAAGCACTCGGCGCAGAGGGCTTCAGCCTCCTTGATGACCCCGTGAGGTTTCAGGAGCGAATCCATACCTAACGGCGCATTGACATCGACCCGATAGGTCTGCTTTCCCACATAGTCTAGGAACTCATTGTCGAATCCACCCATCTTGTGGTTTGGTACATCGAAAGGAGCAGGATTCGCATCGACATAGACCTTCAGCGCATCGAGAAAAGGAGTTTTGCTCTGACGCTCGTCGCGAGCTTTAGAATGACCCCTAACAGGTTTATCCATGGAAACCCTCCTGTACCTTCTCAGCTCATCCCTCATAGACAACGCCTATAAATATATTGCTTTGAGGAGAAATTTACCATTTCGCCACCGCTATTCTGTCACGAGGACCCGATGGTTGAACAGCGGAATTTTCCTCTCGATCATAAGGTGCTCAGCTTCCCTGATAGTTCAGCTCAACTGATCAAACGGCTGACAGGGGAACTGAAGGGATTAAATAAGTATTACCCAGCTATGCAACAATCAATACTTCAATCAGATACTTCACGCTTTCGCGACCGAGGATCACCCGCACACCCTCGCTCGCCGCATCTCGAAAGGAAGAAGAGTGGCATTCTCAAATACCAGTCGACAGTAAGAGCCCTCGCGGGTTCACCTACAGCGGATCACTTCGAAGACTTCAGAGCTTGAGCGAACCTCTGCTTCAGATACTCGACGCCATCCAGCTTCTCCCAAGGCAGATCGAGATCGGGACGACCAAAGTGCCCGTAGTTGGAGAGATCAGCGTACTTGAAAGTGGGATGCTCGAGCGAGAAGTGGGTGATGATGCCTCCCGGGGTAAAGTCGAAGATGGACTCGTTCTCGAGGATGGCGAGCAGGATCTCCGCATCGGGCACGATCCCAGTACCGAAAGTATCGATATTGACGCTGACCGGCTTAGAGACACCGATGGCGTAGGCGATCTGTACCTGGCAGCGATGGGCCAGACCGCTGGCGACCACATTCTTGGCCACGAACCGCGCCATGTAGGCACCCGTGCGATCCACCTTGGTAGGATTCTTGCCCGAAAAAGCTCCGCCGCCGTGCGGGCAGGCACCACCGTAGGTATCGCAGACGATCTTTCTTCCAGTCAGTCCAGTATCGCCCAGCGGGCCGCCGATAACGAAACGACCGGTCGGATTGATATAGATCTCCTTCTCCTCAGGCAGGTGGAAGCCGAACGATTCGACCACGGGCTTGAGCACCTTAGTCTTCAATTCCTTCCGGAAGCTATCGATCGAGACCTCCGGATCGTGCTGACAGGAGAAGACGAGCGCGTTCACCGACGGATGAGAAGGATCGGTATAGTCGATCGTGACCTGGCTCTTCATATCCGGTCGCGCACCGGGTAGATCACCAGCCTTCCTCATGGTTTCGGCGACCCGAACGATCTTCTGGGCCATCACATAGGCGAGCGGCATCAGATTCGCCGTCTCATCGGTCGCGTAGCCGAACATCATTCCCTGGTCTCCCGCTCCGATCGCCCCCGTGTCGAAAGACTTCTCGACACCCCGGAAGATATCGGGACTCTGCGATTTGATCAGCACCTCGACATCCATGGTGTCGGCGCCGATTCCCATCTCGGGAGAGGTGTAGCCGATCGACCGGACCGTATCCCTCGCGATCCGCTCGTAGTCCGCCGGACTGAGGGAATCCTTCATCGTGATCTCACCCGCAAGGATCACCTTCTCAGTAGTAGCCAAGACCTCGCAAGCGACCTGCGCCTGCGGATCCCGAGCCATGCAGGCATCCAGCACGCGATCAGCGATCTGGTCGCAGACCTTATCGGGATGACCCTCGCCTACGGCCTCCGACGAAAATAGTACCTTTGGTTTCATATCTATATGTACTCAGGGCTGAGCGGTATCTCTGTCGTCCGACCCCGAGACCTCCTTTAGCAAGCAGATAGTATAGACACAAATGACCGTTTTGGCGTCCCGGCCGAGACCGACAGTCCAATTTTATTCCTGCCGCCAGCTCAAAGCTTCACGATCCTTCCCGTCGTCGTCCCCCTGGCACCGACCGCATTTCCCTCGTCGGTATCCAGGTGCATCGAAAGATCGAAGCGCGGATCCTCCCGAATCAGAACATCCTGGAAGATGATGTCCCGCCCGACCGGGCTCGCGACCGCGACCGAAACCAGCTGTCCATCCTTGACACCGAGCTGTTCCGCCTGCTGATGATCGAGGTGGATGTGCCGCTTCTGAGCCACGATACCACAGGGTAACTCCACCTTCGCCACATCAGTCCGGCGAACCGGATCGACGTAGATCAGCGTGCAGGGGACGCTCCCCGCGACATCACCCGACCTTCTAACCGGGGCATCGATCCTGAGCGCGAAAGCCTCGGTGAGGCTGATCTCGATCTGGTTGTACTTCCGCACGGGTCCGAGGATCGATAGACCCTCGATCCGGCGGATCTGACCATCCCGTCCCTTGACCTCGCAATCGAGTCGGATATCCGAAACATACTGCCCAGGCTGGCTGAGCGGCCTCTTGAAGTGAGCATCGAGGTCCATCCCCGGTCCGAACAGACGATCCAGCACCTCCTGGGTGACGTGGCAGTGATGCGCGCTTATTTCAACGCGGAAAGGAGCAGTTGTATATTCCATCGTACCTTTTTCCTCCCTAGTTATATTGAGAATATATACTCAGTAGTCAGAAAAAGAAAAAGCGTTGATAACGGAGCGGAGCTAACGATGAAAACGGATCGAATAGACACGCAAATCCAGGTCGGCGAGAGAACGATCCCCCTCCATATACATATGGTAAAAGGGGGAACCCGGGTATCGATCGTCCGCAGCTACGGCATGTTGGACTGTGCGATCGGAACGCGGCTGGGACTGGACCGAGGTCTAACGATCATCCGTACCATGCTCCCCAAACTCAGTTCACCCGCGCTGCCCGATATGAGCTTCACACCGATGCTGGACTGGAAGAACAAGACCATATGGTACCTGGGAAAGAAGCGAAGGATCCTACCCGTCCCAACCAGCGGCGATGACTATGTCTCACAGAGAAGCAGCCGGGGATTCACAGCGGAGTTCGACCAGCGCGCCAGAAGTGTGCTGGAGGCCCTGCTGAAACGCGAATCAGCCCGCGCGGGAATCCCCCTTCCTGCGAGTTATACCATCAGGATGGGTAAGTTCCGCGGTAAGCTCGCCTCCCTCACCATCCGAGCTCACATCTTCACCTTCGATAGGCGGCTGCTCGCTTTCGCTCCGAATGTGATAGCCTCGGTAGTGGACCATGAACTCACGCATGTCCTAGTGGCGAAACACGACCGTAACTTCTACAATACGCTGTACTCATTTGCCGACAGGGAAACCATCAGGAAGCACGACCTGATCATCTCATCTGGGCACTTTTGGGAGAAGGAATAGGAAGAGAAATGAATATCATCGAGATATCGAGCGCCCACAGCCAAACATTCAAGACTCTGTTGGCGATCAAGAAGGGCGAGTCGAAGGACGACTTAGTGATCATCGAGGGGAACGATCTCATCGAGGAGGCGAAGAGAGCCAAAGCACTGAAGGCTACCATCGCCGCGAGCCGCGAAGCTCTAGTGCCCGCGGAGAGTTCCTATATCATTCCCGAATTTCTCATCAGCCGGCTGTCAAATTTCAAGACCCCAGCAAAGGTCCTCGGCATCGCCAAGGTAACCAAGACCAAAACTCCAGGAGACAATTTCATCTATCTAGATGGTGTACAGGACCCCGGCAATGTCGGAACCATCATCAGGACCGCCCTCTGCTTTGGCTTCTCGTCCGTCATGATCTCCCCGGAATCCGCTTCGCTCACCAACAGCAAAGTCATCCAGGCCTCCAAGGGAGCAATCTTTAGGATCCCTGTCGGCGTGATGGATTACCGGGAGCTCCTCGCTACCAAGGCTCACCTCTATCTCACCCTCCTCGAAGGAAAGGACGAGAGAGAATTCGATCATCTAGAGAAGCCATGCGGAATCGTCCTAGGCAATGAAGGACAAGGGATACCGAAAGACCACCGCGCAGTCGGCACTCCCATCCGCATCGCGATGGGAAGGTTCGACTCGCTCAATGTGGCGGTGGCCGCTGCAATCTTCATGTACCGATTCCAATCCCGATAGCCTCTACGAGAACCTCTTTAAATCATCCGCGATCGCCGATCGGATAATCCAAACTTCATCGCTGGAAGAAAAATTATTTTAGATTAAAGCCCTGAAAAATCTATAATCTTCCCGGCTCAGTAAGGATTATAGAAATGAATCTCTTCGCGCGAATACTGCTGGAACATAAGCTGAACAGATTCGTGAATTCCGCGGTGAAGCAGGCCAAGAAATTCACACCTATCGATGATCCTTTTACCTACCTGATCGAAGGGAGTGGAGAGAAGGGCAAACAGCTCAAAGCTAGCGTACTAGCTAGATACCAGAAGGCCGCGGCCGAGATTGCAGAACACAACGCGAAGATCCAGAAGATTCTGGAAGCCGAAGCCAGATATCGAGACCTCGATATCCTAAAGGATCCGCAGCGCTATTCGAGCGAAATCTTCGATCCAATCATCGCAGACCTGGGTCTTCTCAGCCTATTCGACCG
This sequence comes from Caryophanales bacterium UBA6449, assembly GCA_002437105.1. GTDB lineage: Bacteria > Bacillota_I > Bacilli_A > RFN20 > CAG-288 > CAG-568. The sequence continues at coordinate 93,069 of DJOB01000004.1, read as the reverse complement.
AAGGAGCATTCCCAAAAAACTATCTTGTGTCCAAGAGGATGCTAACTCCATAAAGAATAATATAGAGGCTATTAAAAAACAATTTAGCCTACATGAAACCCTCTTCGAATCCACGCAGTACTACAGCTCTAGCGACCAAACGTCCATAGCCGCTAGGATCGCTGCGATCAGAGCAAGGTTGAAAGAGACCGGAATCAGGCCGATGTACGATTTCTCCATCCTGGATAGCGAGGATGAATATCGCAATAGACTGAATGAGGCCTATCTCAACCAGAATATAAAATCCAAAATATTCGATGACATCAACGGCTGTCGCCTCGACGATAGCCAGAGAAGAGCGATCTTGACCGACGACGATCGCGTCCTCCTCCTCGCTGGCGCAGGATGCGGAAAGACCACGACAATCAGTGGAAAGATCCGGTGGCTGATCGAACACGAGCGAGTAGATCCCGCCACCATCCTCGTCCTCTCCTACTCGCGGAATTCCTGCCGAGATCTGAAGGACAAGATAGGAGAGAAGATAGCCGGGATAAAGATCGACACCTTTCACGCGCTGGCCTACGAGATAATCAAAGACCACGAGGAGCGAAAGCCGCTCGTCGACGATCAGTTCGAAGCGATATTCGAATCCTATTTTGACAGCGAGCGGATGTCTGACGATCAGGTGATCTCCAACATCATCCAGTACTACAGCCTCTACCTATTCAGCTCAATGAGCACGGACGACCAGATCGAGGAAGAGAAATTTATCAACTACAACAATCTCCAGAGCCTCAAGAATCTCTACTTCAGAAAGATGACGTTCAAGAAGGAGAAGGTCAAGAGTCTCCAGGAGCTCAGCATCGCAAACTTCTACTTCCTGCACGGAATCGATTACGAGTACGAGAAGCCCTATAAGATCGACACCGCCACCATCGAGCGAAGGCAGTACCTGCCCGATTTCTACCTGACGAAATACGATATCTACCACGAGCATTTCGGAATAGATAAAAACGGAAGGGCCCCACAGTTCGGAATGGGCGAGAAAGAATACCTCAACTCCATGGCGTGGAAGGAGAAGATCCACCAGGAGAATGGGACCGTATGCCTTAAGACCTATTCCTACAACTTCACCGAAGGAGACTGGGTCGACGTCCTTTCTAAGCAGCTGACTGCGCACCGCGTCGAGATACAGGAAACCCCGACCGAGGTGAAAAATAGATTGCTATCGAAGCTCTCTAACTCCAAGAGCTTCCGCTACCTGAAGAACCTTCTCAGATCAGTACTCATTCTCCTCATCGATATGTCCATCCCGGTCGACCAGATAGATGCGCTAGCAGCACAGATGAGCCACGATCGCGGCGAAATCCATAAGTACACGCTGCTCTTCAAGATATGCAAGGACATCTATGCCTTCTATCGGAATCAGATAGACAGCAGAGGGGAGATAGATTTCTCCGAAATGATAAATCTGGCCAGCAACTACCTCCAACAGACCTCGCTATTCAAGTATAGATACGTGATCGTGGACGAGTTTCAGGATATATCGAACAGCCGATTAAACTTTCTCCGCCGCATCCTCGATCATGGTCGAGCCAAGCTTTTAGCCGTAGGCGACGATTGGCAATCCATCTACGGATTCAACGGTTCCAACGTCTCCAGCACCAGCGAATTCTCCAAGCTGTTTCCTACCGCAAAGATTCTAACCATCCCTCGATCGCACCGCCTCTCCTTGAAATCCGCTGATATCTCATCGTCGTTCATCATGAAGAATCCTAATCAGATAAAGAAATCCATCGTCGGTTCCTCCCAGGTGGACGCCCCTTTAAAGTTCGTGTACTACACCCAAAATAAACCCGAAGCCTTAGCCACCGCCCTGGACTTCATCGGTCGCACCGCCCCCGCCGGAAAGATCCTCATCCTCGCCCGAAACAATTTCGACATCGAGGAATACCTGAATAAGGAATTCCTAACGATGGATAAAAACCGCGGGATTCACTACTCGCGCTACCCTGACCTCGACATCGGATTTATGACCATCCATGCTTCCAAAGGTCTGGAGGCTGACCACGTGATCGTCCTGAACCTGGAGATCGGAAAATACGGCTTACCAAACCTGTACGAACCCGATCCGATCATCTCCCGCCTCTCGGGATGCCAGGACTCGTTCCCGCACGCTGAGGAGCGGAGACTCTTCTATGTCGCCATGACCCGAGCGAAGAGATACACGATCCTCCTAGTAAATCCCAACCAACCTTCCATCTTCGCTAGCGAAATCGAGTCGAAAGCCCAGATTCTCAATCCCGAGATCGCCCCGTTAGCCCAGAGTCGCCGGATCCACTGTCCCCGCTGCCGAAGCGGGTATCTCGTCAGGAGAGATTCTGGAAAGGGAGCCTATGTCTGCTCCAACTACCCTTACTGTAAGTATCACATCCTCGATGCCTACGCGGTCAAACGCAACCTCCACTGCCCCCGGTGCAACGACTTCCTAGTCACTAGACAGAAGGATCGCCATTTCTTCCTCGGCTGCCACAGCTATCCCGAATGCCGATTCACGACGCACTACGTCACGTCAGCGTCAAGAAAAACTATTCCACCTCGCAATGAGACCAGCTGGGCGGTATCGAAATCAAAATGGAAAATATGGAAAATCATCAAGCGAATAGCGAAATAACGAATATAGCGGGCGGCCCTAACTACATCTCTACTCGTATACTTGAATGACACTCGAAAATGCAAGCTGAAACCGATAATAATTTATGGTCTCTCTACAGCCGAATGGTCTTCCGGAACAGTTTATCCGCTTTTTCATCGCCAAAATACCCTCTTTGCTATTAAAATAATCAACGTTATTTTCCAGTGTCTTTTCTTGTGCACTGAACTAACAAAAAGGAGTGGACTATGGAAATCAAAAAGACGCTCTGTATGCCCAAAGGCACTTTCCCGATGCGGGGAGACTTGCCTAAGAGAGAGCCTGAATATGTAGAGAAGATCGCGCGCGATGGACTCTACCTGAAGATGCTGCAGGAGACGGAAGGTGGCCGGGAATTCTACCTGCACGACGGTCCTCCCTACGCCAACGGCGATCTGCACGCGGGACACGGACTGAATATGGTCCTCAAAGATATCATCATCCGCTCGAAGACCATGGAGGGATTCCACTGTGAGTTCGTCCCCGGCTGGGACACGCACGGTCTCCCCATCGAGAACGAGATCACCAAATCGGGAGTCGACCGAAAGAGCCTGACCCGTTCCCAGTTTAGGCAGCTCTGCCGCGAGTACGCGCTCAAGCAGGTCGAGCACCAGAAAGGTCAAGCCCGCCGACTCGAGCTGGTCGGTCATTTCGAGGACCCCTACATCACCCTCACCAACGACTACGAGGCCGATGAGATTCACGTCTTCGCCGAGATGTACCGCAAGGGATTGATCTACCGCGGCGAGAAGCCCGTCCACTGGTCCCCCATCTCGGAGACCGCCTGTGCCCAGGCCGATATCGAGTACAAGAACCTGCCCGCTAAGACCCTCTATGTCCGCTTCCGCGTCAAGACCCCCGTCAAGGATCTGCAGGTCGGTGATGCTTTCGTCATCTGGACCACTACCCCTTGGACCATCCCTTCCAACCTCGCCATCTGTCTCAACCCCGATATGGAGTACGGCCTCTACGAGACCGACCAGGGGCGGCTGATCTTCCTCCGCTCCCTGCAGGACAAACTGGTCGCCGAGCTGAATCTGACCCACGTCAAGCTCAAGCGGACCTACAGGGGTCGAGACCTGGAAGGCGCGGTCTGCCGCCATCCCTTCTACGATCGCGACTCGATCGTCATCGTGGGAAAGCACGTCACCGCCGACGACGGAACCGGCTGCGTTCACACCGCACCCGGACTGGGCGAGGACGACTACCGAGTGGGTATGAAATACGGTCTCAAACCCTACTGCCCCGTGGATAGCAAAGGGTGCCTGACCGCCCAGTGCGGCGAGAGGCTCGCCGGTGTCTTCTATGCCAAGGCGGACGATATCGTGATCCAGATGCTGACCGAGGTGGGCGCCCTCCTCAAGGAGCAGGACATCGTCCACTCCTACCCCGTGGATGCGCGAAACGGCAAGCCCCTCATCTTCCGTACGGCCCCTCAGTGGTTCTGCTCGCTCGACTCGATCCGAAAGAGCCTGCTCGACAACTGCGATCAGGTGAATTTCCTGCCCGCGTGGGGTAAGGTCAGACTTCGCAACATGCTCGAGAATCGCGGCGATTGGTGCATCTCGCGTCAGCGGGCATGGGGTGTTCCCATTCCTATCATCTACTGCCAGGATGGCACTCCTATAAACGATCCTGAAGTCTTCGCTAATATCGAAGCGCAGATTAGAGAGAAGGGCTCCGACTGCTGGTATGACCAGCCCGCCGAGAGCTTCCTGCCTCAAGGCTATACCAACCCCCACTCTCCCGATGGGAAGTTCACCAAGGAAGTCGACATCATGGATGTCTGGTTCGACTCGGGATCCAGCTGGCTCAACGCTGAGAAGAACCGCGGTCTACCCTATCCGGCAGATCTGATCCTCGAGGGTAACGACCAGTACCGCGGCTGGTACAACGCCTCCATGATCATCTCCGTCGCGCTCAATGGCATCAGCCCCTACCGCGCTATCGTCACCAACGGCTTCATCGTCGATCAGAACGGACAGAAGTTCTCCAAGTCCAAGAAGAACGGTATCTACCCCGAAGCTATCTGCAACGCCTACGGCGCTGATGTCTTCCGCCTCTGGGTGGCTTCCATCGACTTCACCACGGCCGAGATAGCTCTGACGCAGGACCTGCTCAAATCGGTATCCGAAGAGTACCGAAAGATCAGAAACACCTTCAAGTTCATGCTCTCCAACCTGTGGGATGACGAGGCTCACGCCTTCGATCCTACCCGGGGCGGAGAAGTGCTCTCCCTCGCCGATCGGATGATCCTCAACCGGCTGGCCCAGGTTTCTACCAGGGTCCGGAAGTCCTACAGCCAGTACGACTTCCTGTCCGCTTCTACCGAGCTTCTCAACTTCCTCGTCTCCGATCTTTCCGGCTGGTACCTGGACATCTCCAAGGATGCGCTCTACTGCGACGAGCCCAACTCCCCCAGGAGAAAGGCGATTCAGCGGACGCTCTACACGCTGGTGAAGACCCTCGCTCTGCTCTACACCCCCATACTCGCCTTCACCGCCGACGAGGCCTACCAGGCCCTGCCCGGTTCGAAGAAGGAGTTCTCCAACCTAGATCGCTTCTCCGACCTTCCTTTCGACCCGGAGCTCGACGCGGATATCTACCAGCCCTTCATGAAGCTGCGCACGATGGTCAACCGAGCCATGGAGGAGGCAAAGTCGAAGGATTCGACCCTCAAGAAGACTTCCGAGAGTCAGGTGGAGGTCTCTTCCACCCCCGAATTCATCAAGCTGTTCAACAGTATCGGCCCGGATGAGATAGCTCGGATGCTGGGCTTTGCGAAAATCACCCTGGGTGAAAACAACCGGGTGACGAGATTCGCTGGTCAGCGCTGCGACCGGTGCTGGTCCTACTTCGACCGGGTCAACCAGACTCCCGATGGCAATATGTGCGACCGCTGCCTCCGGGCCTATCACGCCTACTGCAAGAAAGTTGGAGAAGCAGATGAAAAATAACCGAGAACGACAGCCGGAGCAGCCAGATAGTTCCAGCATCGGCCACAGGATCCTGGCCGCGCTAAAGAGAGCGCCCAGCGAATTCCTCTACTTCCTAAGGAAGGGCGGTTGGCTCGTGTTCTTGGGATTCTTCCTCGATCTGATGACCAAGCTGCTGATGCAGGCCTACTGGCCCGAAGGATACCTGAAATCGCTCATCCACTACGGTGACAGCAAGAATATCCTCGGACTAACCCTGACCTACAACCGGGGCATGGCCTGGGGTACGCTCTCCGGTCAGCGCATCCTGCTCGCCTCGGTATCGATCATCGCCGGCATCGGGATGATCGTCTATCTAGCTTACCGATTCCACACCAAGACGCCGACGATCCGCTATGCGCTCTACCTGATGATCGCGGGCTGCTTTGGCAACTTCATCGACCGCGCCTTCTATAAGGACGGCGCTGTCATCGACTGGATCGCCGTGGGAAACGGGGACTGGGGATTCCTGTCCTACGTCTGCAACATCGCCGATGTCCTCCTCACGGCCGGCGTGATCGTGCTGGTGATCGGGCTGATCATCTCGCTGGTGAGAGAAGCCGCTAAGAACAAAGAGATCTCAGAAAGAAACTCCAGTGAGCCAAAAGAAGATGATGAGAGCGGCAACCCGGAGAAACACCTCGACGACGATGAGAAGCTGAAGGATATCCTTCAGCAGGACCCGACTAAGGAGAGGAAGACCGATGGAGACAAAAACAATAGAGACTGAACTGCAGGGCAGGATCGACGAGGTGCTGAGTGAAGCCTTGCACATCTCGCGTGCCACCGCTCAGAAGATCATCAAGAACGGTATCGAGGTCAACGGTCGATCCGTCAACAAGCCGTCACTACGCCTCCTGGGAGCGAAAAAGATCACCTATATGCCTCTGCCTCCAGAACCCAAGGATATCGTCCCCAATCCCTCGATCAGAGTAGAGACGGTCTACGAGGACGAAGCGATCATCGTCTTCAACAAGCCGCGGGGACTGGTGGTCCACACCGCTCCCGGACACCAGACCGATACCCTCGTGAACTTTCTCGCGACCCGAGCGGACGACTTCCAGTTCGATGAGGAGATGATGCAGGGGGGACGTCCCGGTATCGTCCACCGGATCGACAAGGATACCTCCGGTCTACTGCTCGTAGCCAAGACTCCTAGAGCCCTGCTCAACCTTCAGGAGCAGATCAAGGTCCACGCGGTGCAGAGGACCTATCTCGCCCTCACCTACAACGAAGCTCGAGAGGATCGCTTCACCGTCGATGTACCCCTGCTCAAACCTACCCATGAAGAGCATCGGGCTCTCCCCTCACCCAAGGGAAATAGGGCAGTAACCCACTTTGAAAAGATCGCCGCCCACCATGGCTTCTCCCTGCTCCGCTGCCATCTAGAGACGGGGCGCACCCACCAGATCAGAGCCCACCTCGCCTACATCGGATTACCGATCGTCGGCGATCCGCTGTACTGTCCCAAGAAGGATAGCCGATTCGATCGGGGTCAGCTGCTCCACGCGTACATGATCGAGTTCACGCATCCCATAACGGGGAAGAAGATGACTCTGTACGCCAAGATGGATGACTATCTAAAATCGGCGATCAGCGATCTGTTCGGCGACTAGAAAACCTGTGGGAAAGCCACAGGCTTTTTAATTAGAAAAATTTAGATGACCAACCTTCAAAGATGAGAAGACTGGTTTTCCATCCTTCGTGAGAAAGTACTTCTACCCGACGATCAGTCTTGCCAGATCGACGATTCACCCACCTGAAGCTGAAGCGGGCCATCCAGATAGCGAGCGCCAGCCAGATTCAATGATCGATGGACTTCATCCGCTGAAAATGGATGCTAAGCCACTCAGCAGCAGGATCGACCACTAGTTCTTCTCGACATTCCTGAAGAACCTCTTGACGTACTTAAGGGTCTTCTCCCGGCCGTTGCGGTCGATCGACCCGCGAAATGCAGCATCGACGAGAGCCCCCGCTCCCTTCGGGATCGTCATTCCTAAATCGCTTTCCATCTTCTGCCAGAGCTTGAGGAACTCATAGCGCGCGATAACCGAGGAGACCGCGACGGAGGGATAGTGGCTCTCCCCCTTAGTCTGAAAGATGATAGGGTTATCGATCATGGAATCTCCCGCGTGCTTCCGGTAGAGCGAACCCGCTTCAAACTGATCGACGAAGACCGTCACATCATCGGGTATCTGATACTTCTCCTTCAGCTTGCGCTGCGCTAGATCGTGGAGCTTCGCTAGCACCCAGTGGTTTGAGAGCCCGCGATCCACATAGTCGGATAGTTTCGCCGCGGACACGGCGACCGTGCAGTGCTTGAAGTGCGAACAGAGGACGGGCCCCATCTCCCACATCCTGGCATCGGTGAGCTTCTTGGAGTCACGGACACCGACCTCGACCAGAAACTTCAGCTGACCAGGAACAAAATAGCTGGCAGTAACCACCATCGGGCCGAAGAAATCACCCACTCCCACCTCGTCCGAACCCATCTGTTCACCCGTATCGGAGAAGTGACCGGGATCGTATACCGCGATTCGATTCGCATCCTTGACGAAGATCTGAGCCTCCAGCTGTGCCTTCTCCCCGCCTGCGAAGACGATCGTGAACGAATCGGGGCTCTTGGTCCGGTATCCCTTCACCTGCACATTATCGGGCGTGACCGCCTGAAATAGATCATAGGGCCGCTTGGGATCATCGATAATCTGAGCCCGATAGAACTCGGCGATCTCCAGCGCCTTAGCTCTATCGACCCTGATCTTGGCAGTCTCCATACTGATTTTCCTCTATAAAATAATGCGTCATCGTTTGTATCTCGAACCGATTTCAACTAGGATTTTACTCTGGTTTCACAGAGGAGAAAGGAGCACGACCGAATATGATCTCTGCCTTGCTATTCGATTTCGATGGCACGATCGGCGATACCGCCTTTACCATCCTCCAGACCTTCCACCGCACCTTTACCTTGGAGGGGCTCGAGGATCGATCGGACGAGCGGATCCGCGCCACCATCGGACTGCCGCTCAAGGATTCCTTCCTCGTGCTCCATCCAGAGATAGACAGTAAGAGAGCCGACGAGCTGTGTGTCACCTACCGGGACATCTACCGGAAGGAAGCATTTAAGACCCTCAAGATGTATCCCGGCATGGCCGAGATGCTCAACTGGCTAAGGGCACAGGGATATAAGATGGCTGTCGTCTCCTCCAAGAGGACGGAGCTGATCGCCGAGATGGTTCAGGCTCTGAGGATCCGCGATCTCTTCGACTGCCTGATCGGCGAGGATCTGGTGAAGCACAAGAAGCCCGCTCCCGACATGGCTCTGCTCGCCCTGCAGAAGCTGGGCATCACCAACCTGGCAACCGCCGTCGTCATCGGCGATTCGGCTTACGATATAGCGATGGGAAGAGAGGCGCACACCCACACGATCTGGGCCAGCTACGGCTACGGTCAGCGCGCAGCGGTGCTCAAGGAAGGTCCGGAGAAGATCGTAGAGAATCCCGCGATGATCAAGGATGCGCTAGAGGATTTCTAATCTAGGAGAATTCGAAAAACTATGGATAGACAGGTTCAAGGTGAGATAGATCGTATCGTGACGGAGCTCCGGAGCTTTTTTGCCTCGGGAGCCAATAGGGAGGACACGACCCTGACCAGCTTTGAGAGCGAACCCACCACGCTCGAGCGGCTGCACCGCTACTTCAGCGAGGTCGAGAAGGCGATTGAGAACGGCAAGACCATGACCGTCCTCGCGGTGGAGAACCTCGGGCGTATCTTCGACATACTCAAGGGACCCCAGAGCCTGAAACCCGAAGACTTCATCCAGCTGAAGAGCTTTCTCAAGGCGACGGATGACTGCCACGACCGCTTCAACCTCGGCGAGAACTATCCTCTCCTCACCGACCTGGCCCTGGACATCAAGCCGGCGGACCTGCTCGAGCGGCTGCTCGACCAGACCTTCTCCCCGGAAGGCGAGATCCTCGATACCGCCTCGGGCAACCTAGCCCAGATCCGGAGGGAGCTGAGAACCATCTCAGCCCAGTGTTCCACCGCTATCACCCGGCTCAGAGATCGCTATCGCTCGCACCTGTCTCTGCCCGAGCCCGCAATCCGCAACGGACGGGAGACCCTGGCGGTCAAGAGCGCGGAAAAAGGGATGGTTCCCGGAATCGTCGTGGACCGTTCGAAGACGGGCGAGACGATATTCGTCCTCCCCTACGAGCTGCTGGAGCTGGAGAATAAGCGTGAGAATCTGATCGGTGACGAGATGGCGGAGATCGACAAGATCATGGCCCACCTGACGCAGAGCTTCCGCGACCACCTCTCCGAGCTAGAGCGGGACTATTACTCCTACAACCAGCTCGACTCCATCTGCGGGCGGGTCGCTTTCGGTCACTCCTACGATGGCACCGTCGCTTCGCTAGATCCCACCCGGCTGGTGCTCAAGAACTTTATCCATCCCCTGATCCCTCTCGATAAGGCGGTCGCCAATACCGTCTCGCTAGGAGGCGGAGACGAGCCGCGCATACTGATCATCTCCGGACCTAACGCGGGTGGAAAATCGGTCATGCTCAAGGCTATCGCCCTGGCATCCATCATGAACCAGATGGGGATGCTAGTTCCAGCCAGAGAAGCCATCCTGCCCTGTTTTGACCAGGTCTTTATTCTGACTGGTGATTCCGAATCACTGTCGGGTAACCTGTCTTCCTTCTCCGGACACCTGAAGGGTCTCAAGGAGATGTACCAGTCCGCCACCGGTCGCTCGCTGGTGCTCGTCGACGAGATCGGACAGGGTACCTCCCCCGAGGATGGCGAAGCGCTCGGCTTCGCCTTCATCCAGCACATCCTCGACCTGAGGGCGTTCGGCGCTTTCACGACCCACTACGACGGCCTGAAAAAGCTGGCTGCCGAGCGCACGGACATCCTCTCCGGCGCCATGGAATTCTCCCAGAAGGATCTGCGCCCCACCTTCCACTTCCTCTCGGGAGCCGTCGGCAACTCCTACGCCTTCGAGGTAGCAGAACACAATGGCATCTCCCAGGAGATGATCGACCGCGCCAAGGAATATAAGAAATCGTTAGGCAAGGTCGATCTCGAGAGTCTCGAAGCTCAACTGACCGCGAAGATCCAGCGGAATAACGAGCTGGAGCAGCAGCTCAACGACAAGCTGGCAGAAGCCAACCGCCTCATCGAGAAGAGAGACGCAGCGATCAAAGCGCTCGACGAGCAGCGGGAGAATATCCGCCGCAAAGCCGATAACAAGGTCAAGGATCTTTCCCAGCGGATGATCGACGAGCTCAAGGAATTCTGGAAGCAGGGGCAGGTCAAGAACCTGCCTCTCAACGAGCGGGCACGGATCATCGGCACCATCCGCAGCCGCGCGGGTCTGACTCAGGAAGAAGCGGAGGAGACCGGCGATGCGGTCACCAAGATAGCCGTGGGAGATATCGTGGTATACAACGGCATGTCGGGCAAGGTTCAGGAAATCTCGAAGAACAAGGCGCGCTTCCAAGTAGGGAGCATGACGATGACCGTCCCGCTCAACGAGCTGAGAAAATCCGATGCGGCCCACCTCAGCACCCCCATCAAGCGCTCGGGTGAATGGATCGACCGCGCCTTCACCCTGCGCGCCGCCACCGCTTCCACCCGGCTGAATATCATCGGTATGACCGTGGCCGAAGCGATTCCGGTCGTCGACAAGTTCCTCTCCGATGCGATCGTCGCGCACATCTCGCGCGTGACCATCGTCCACGGCATGGGCACCTTCGCGCTGCGAAACGGGATACGGGATCATCTGAAACACCTCCGCATCGTCAAGGATTTCCAGGAGGCCGGGGAGAACGAGGGCGCGATGGGTGCCACCGTGGTCAACCTGAGGTGAGACCGTGAACGAACTGCTGCAGCAGAAGATCGACCTCCTCCCCGACCGGCCGGGATCCTACCAGATGAAGGATAAGGATGGGACCATCATCTATGTCGGAAAAGCCAAATCGCTGGTGAAGAGGGTGAAGCAGTACTTCACGCGTCCACAGGTGGGTAAGGTCCAGCGCATGGTGTCCGAGATCACCGACTTCGATATCATAGAAACCAATTCAGAAAAGGAAGCCTTACTGCTAGAGATAAACCTCATTCAGAAGTATTATCCAAAATATAACATCCTCCTTAAAGACGGAAAGATGTATCCGTATATCGCAGTCAAGAAAAGCGGGATGCCATATCTGAAAATCGCCCATAAAGCGACCGAGAGAAAGATCTACGACTACTTCGGTCCCTACCCCAACTCCTCGTCCGCCTACAAGGTCATAAATATCCTGAACCTCTGCTATCCCGTCATGGAAGCCGAAAGGAACAAGGATAGCTCGAACCTCTACCGCTACCTGCAACAACTGACCGACCCCAGCTATCTCAAGGACGGTAAAGTCGATCCGGAGACCGTGCGAAAGAAGGTCATCGCCTTTCTCAACGGTGACACCTCCCAGGTCATTTCCAACTACCGAGAGAAGATGAATCAGGCGGCCGAAGCCCTCGACTTCGAGCGGGCGGAGGAGTTCAAGGAGAAGATTCAGGATATCGAGCACATCGCCTCCTCGCAGAAGATCATGATGAAGGATCGGGTAGATAGAGATGTCTTCGCCTACTCCACGCGCGAGGGATATATCTCCATGCTCTTCCTGCTCTATAGAAAGGGAATCCTCCTAGGCAAGAACCTCTACGTCAATGAGATCCAGGAGGATATCCGGGAGGAGATCTCGTCCGCCATCGTCCAGTTCTACGCCGCTCATCCCAAACCCAAGGAGCTCATCATCGCCGATACGGCGCTGCAGGATGAGCTGTCCGCCGCTCTCGGCCTCGACGTGATCGTTCCGACGCGCGGCCTGAAAAAAGACCTGTTGATGATGGCGCTGGACAACGCGAAGCAGGGGCTGGATCAGCATTTTATGACCGCCCGCTTGGAGGACGACAACATCGCCCTGCTAACGGAGCTGAAAGAGAAGCTCCATATGGATCGGCTCCCGCTGGAGATCGAGCTGTTCGATAATGCGCATACGCAGGGGCAGGATGCCGTCGGCGGCATGGTCACCTATATCAACGGGCAGAAGGCGCCACAGCTCTATCGGCGCTTCAACATCCGCCAGCCCAACCGGGCGGATGATATGGCTTCGATGAAAGAGGTCATCTTCCGCCGCTGCACCCGGATCGTCCACGATGGACTCAAGGCACCCGACCTCATCATCGTCGATGGTGGAACCATCCAGGTCGAAGCGGCCACCGAAGCGATGAGAGCTTCCGGGATCAAGGGCGTCAAGCTCGCCGGACTGGTCAAGAACGATAAGCACGAGACCAATTCGCTCATGGACGGCGACACGGGAGAGCTCATACCCCTCGACAAGAAGTCACCGCTCTTCTTTCTGCTCATGAGGATGCAGGACGAGGTGCACCGCTACGCGATCACCACCCACCGAACCATGCGCGCAAAATCGCTCTTCTCTACCTTCTTCGATGGCATCCCTGGTATCGGTCCCAAGAAGAAGGAGCGCCTCCTGGACGCCTACCCCACGATGGAGTCGCTCCTGAATGTCACCCTCGGCGAGCTGGAGCAGCTCACCGATTCCCGATCTGCCACGCTGATCATGGATAAGATCAACAGCTTGAAGGTCGAGCAGAAGCGCATCGATGCCACCGTCGAAAGGGCGGCATCCCAGAAGCGGGAGAGCTGATCTTTACCGTCCTGCTTTCAAGTCTCTATCGATACATTTAAATTCTTCCTGCAAGGATAGGTAATAACGATGATCGATAGATCACTTCTCAAACTGTTAGGAAAAAGAAAGATTCCCGCGCTCCTGGCGAGCGCGCTCCTGCTTTTCACCTACGCCGCTGAACTCGTAACCTTCTTCGCGATGAGCTATACGATCCGACAAGCCCTCGCCGCCACCAGCCTGAACCTCTGGATCATCATCGCGGTCGCGAGCGCGCTCTGCGCCCTAGTCTTCGGTATCGCGGCCGACCTGATCCAGAATAGGTTAGGCACCAGAATCCGCGCGGAACTGCGAGATCGCGTCCTGAAGAAAACCTTCAGCCTAGGCGGAAGGATCCCGCAAGGATTCACCACGGCCACCCTGACCCAGCTCTCGACTTCCGGCATCGAGAGCCTCGATATCTACTTCTCCCAGTACTTCCCGACCCTCATATTCTCTTTGGCTTCACCGATCCTCACGCTGGCCCTCCTGCTAGCCGGAGCCTTCACCATCCCCGGTGGCGAGCCCACCCTGTGGATAGACGCCGTCATCCTCGTCCTTCTCATTCCCCTCATCCCCGTATCCATCATCCTCGTCTCGCGGTTCGCGAAGCGAGTATTCGGCAGATACTGGGGTCGCTACCTGAATCTCGGCAATTCCTTCGTGGATGCCCTGCGAGGCCTCAAGGACCTCAAGGATTTCTCCACCTCCAAGCGGAAGAGCCAACAGCTCACCGCGAAGTCGGAGGAATTCCGCGTCGCGACCATGAAGGTCCTCGTGATGCAGCTGTGGTCCACGGCCATCATGGATACGGTCGCCTATGGCGGCGCAGCGGCCTGTGCGGTCGTAGGCGTGATATTCGCAATCCGGTCCTCGCTCTCCCCCGACAGTGTCGCCATCGCCCTCTTCTCCATCCTCACCTCGCTGCGCTTCTTCCTCCCTCTGCGAAAGATGGGATCGCTCTTCCACATCGGAATGAATGGTGCTACCGCGGGTAGGAGCATCATCAAGTATCTCGGGGCCGAGGAGCCGGTCTGGGGAGATTACGATCCCGAGTTCACCTCGCTGAAGCTGGAGCAGATCAGCTATACCTATCGCGACGAGCGCACCACCCCCGCTCTCCATGGTATCCAGACCTCCTATCCCGCCACCGGATTATTCGGTATCGTAGGACCGTCCGGTTCCGGCAAATCGACGCTCGCCAAGATCCTCTCAGGGGCGATAAGACCCTCGAGCGGCCAGTTGAAGATCGCCGATATCGACATCGGTAACATCGATCGCACCTGGTTCTATACGAACGTCGCCTATCTCGATGCGGATCCCTATATCCTGTCGGACTCCATCCTCAACCTGTTCCGCCTCTACTGCCCGGGCATATCGGACTCCCGGATCGAGGAGCTCCTCGATATGGTGGAGCTAAAGCACCTGTACGAGGATGGCCGATTGGAGAGATCGCTGAAGGAGAACGCATCCGACCTCTCCGGTGGGGAGCGGCAACGGCTGGCGCTGGCCCTGACGCTCTCTCGTCCGCGAAAGACGATCATCGTCGATGAGGCCATCTCCGCCGTAGATGCTCAGTCTTCCCGGATCATCTGCTCGGTCCTGAAGAGGATCAGCTCCACCTGCCTGGTACTGATCATCACTCACGCCATAGAGCTGCTGAAGGATGCCGATCGTATCTCCATCCTGAAGGATGGAAGACTGATAACTGAAGGAAAATACGACACCCTAACTAAAAAGGGATTCCTCTCATTCGGAGGTGATGAACTATGAATTCACTCAGATTTCTGCTCTCTAAACTGACTCCCCGACTGAAATTCACCATCGCGGCGGCCAGCCTATTGGGCGCGCTGGGCCACATCCTGTCCATCGCTTCGATCCTCTTCGCCCTGCTCTCCCTGACGCGACAGATACCTCTGGCGATCGGCCTCTCGCTCTGCTTAGCCTGCGGCCTATTTCGCGGGATGCTCGGCTACGGGGAACAGTACCTGAATCACTTCACCGCTTTCACCATCCTGAAGGAGATCCGCACCCAGATCTTCACCACCCTGGAGAAGCTCGCTCCCGCGCGGTTAGAGGATAACAAGGAAGGGGACCTCATCTCCTCGGTCACCGATGATATAGAGACCCTGGAGGTCTTCTATGCCCACACCCTCTCCCCTCTGAACATCGCGATCGGCACCCTCCTTTTCACCTTCCTAGTCGACCTCTTCCTCTCCAGTTGGATTCTAGCTCTAGCATACCTGGGCGCCTTCATCTTCATAGGCTTCATCATCCCGCTGGCCACCTATCCCCTCCTGAAGAGCAGCGGAGCGCAATACCGCAACTCGTTCGCCCACCTCTCCACCGAATTCCTCGAGGATATCGAGGGCGCTTCCGCCATCGTGTTCAACAGAGCCGAGGAAGAGCGTGAGGCCTCTCTAGCGAAAGAGACGACCCGACTGATCGACCTCGCCCTGATCACCCGCGATCGAACTAGCCTCATCGATCGCGTCACCGCCCTGCTCCTCTCGCTCGGCTGCATCGGCATCACCGCCCTCGGGGCGGGTCTCCTAACCACCGGCACGATTACGACCGCTCAGATGGT
Source organism: Caryophanales bacterium UBA6449 (assembly GCA_002437105.1). Lineage (GTDB taxonomy): Bacteria > Bacillota_I > Bacilli_A > RFN20 > CAG-288 > CAG-568. The sequence goes on along the minus strand of DJOB01000004.1, from coordinate 77,106 downwards.
GGTGGGCATCGGGATCAGCATCTCCTCCTTCATCCCGGCCCTCTCCCTGTCGCGCCTCCCCTCCAACCTCACTCAGACCTTCGCTTCCTGCCGCCGGATGCAGAGGCTGATGAATGAAAAACCTCTAATCGAGGAAGTGACTCAGGGCGAAACGATCACCCAAGCCGACCGGATCGCGCTGAATCATGTGGATTTCGAATACGAGTCCTCTCCGATATTGAAGGATATAAACCTGGATCTGAACCGTCCCGGCTTGATCTCGCTCTCCGGTAGATCCGGATCTGGAAAATCGACCCTGGTCAAGCTTCTGCTGCGCCATAGGGATCCGAGCCGCGGAACCATATCGGTAGATGGGATCGACATGCGAAGCATAAACTCCAGATCGCTCCATGACCAGATCATCAGCATGAATCAGACCACTCACCTCTTCAATGAAACCATCCGGGAAAATATGCAGGAAGCCGCCCCGGAAGCGACCGACCAGGAGATCAGAGAAGCGCTGAAGCGCGCTAGCGTCCTCGCGTTTGTCGAGTCGCTACCGGCGGGCTTAGATACGATCATCTCCCTCGATGCGACCAATATATCCACCGGGCAGCGCCAGCGCTTCGGCCTAGCTCGCGTCTTCCTGCGCCAGCCCTCCTGCCTGATCCTGGACGAGCCGACCTCGAATGTGGATATGTACAACGAGAGAGCGATGATGCGATCCATCGTGGAATATTCCAAGCAGGCCTGCGTGTTTCTGATCAGCCACAGTCAACAGGTATTGGATTGCGCCCCCGAGAAGATTCAGCTCTCACACGGCCACCTCGAGAAGATCGATTGATTGATCCAACCTGCTTCCGACCGACTTCTTTGCTGATAGATTTCTCTGCCATAATAGCTGGAGAAATAGAAGGTTTCCCTCCAAAAATCTGACCTACCATCTCTTTGAACTCTCTCTGCGACAGACAGCTATCCTGATTTCTCAAAGATTAAAATATCCGCCTCTGTTCTATTCAATCGCTTCGATATTGGGTAGAAAATATTTTGAAATAAAAAAATCCAGCTTCCATCATTTTCAAATATAGAAAAATATTTTTTTGATTATCAGAGCTTTGACCATACTATTTATTATTTTCGCTTAAGCAGAACAGATAAGATCAGTTTTAATCTAGCCAAAAATATCGACGCAAAAGGGCTTCTCTTTAAAAATAGATCGCACTTCAACATATTCAACCTTAAAGAGAGACACGAATCAATATCTTTTGCAGGGTCAGCTATGAGACGACAATCAAATAATTTCTATCCGTAAATCAATAGTCTATAAAGTCGAATCAGAACGACATTTGGTATCATAAAAATGAGAGACCTGAAAGCAAAAGGATTCGATTGTAAAAAAGGAGTCAAAATGAATACACTGATCGTATATGGCAGCCAATACGGATCAACGAAACGATACGCCGAGAGATTTGCGGCGATAACGCATCTACCCATCCTCCCCTATGCGGAAGTGAAATCCATAGCGGAATACCAGCGAATAGTCTATTTTGGTGGCCTCTATGCGGGAGGCGTTAAAGGATTGAAGACGACGGCAAAAAAACTCTCCCAACAGACCGAGCTCATCATCGTAACCGTGGGAATATCGGATCCTAACAGTGAAGAGAATGTCACCAAGATCGAAGAGTCGGTCAAAAAACAGGTACCCGAACAGATATTGCTAAACACTTCCTTCTTCCATCTGCGAGGAGCGATCGACTACAGCCGATTGAACTTCATCCACAGGATGATGATGAAGGTAGTTTACAACTCCATCAGAAATAGGCCAGCGGAAAACATCTCGGAAGAGGATAAATTATTCCTGGAGACCTACGGCAAAAAGATCGATTTTGTGAATTATGACTCGCTCAAACCGATCATCGAGGCAATCAAATAATCCACCCCACCAGATAGAGTTCAAACTTGATTTCATCGTGCATTAGTCGATCAAAGGATTCAAAGAAACAAAAACATCCCCTCTATTTCACTGCCAACCGCCACCTGGCAAGTCCACAAGAGACAAGGATAAAGATTTCCACCTTACTCAACTGGGCACTAAGGCCCCCTGGACATAAGGTATTCCCCAAGTTAATTCGACGATAGCCAGGGTCGAAAGATTAGACGAAGAAAGTCTAATCTTTTTATTATGCCAATAAGCACCCGAGAGAAGGCACTACCCCGGTAAGCTCAAGAGTGAATCAGAGAGCAAAAGTCGCCCGGCATCAACCCGAAGATCCTATTTCCAGCAGCCGATATCGCCGAATAAATACATAGAAAAACTATATATAAACAAAAAAACGCCGGAATTGACCAGCGTTAATTACTCAATGGTTGGAACAGTGAGATTCGAACTCACGACCCCTTCCACCCCAAGGAAGTGCGCTACCAAGCTGCGCTATGTCCCAAGAGCAAGTAGAATCATACTCTGTTTTTATAAGTTTACAAGGGGAAAATGAACTTTATCTGGAGAATTTCTCAATCTCCTTTCCTATTCTCTGACTGGGAAAACTGACCGACTCTTCCCATCCACCACCAGCCCTCAACCGAGCGGTAACACTGACCCCTCTAACTCGATTCCCGCTCATCCTGAGTCGCGATCACCTCTAAAGGCGTCCCCGCTATTCCCGCGTCGAGTAGAACTTATAGACCACCCCTAGCAGCCGCTAGGACAGCTATGAAACCCTCCCTATATAGAGTAAGCAACCTTGATTCCTATCCCGTCAAGCCGCTCCTAACGCCGCCTATACGAAAGAGGAGAAACCCAGGATATCAACCCATAAAAAAAGCCCTGGATAACCAGGGCTTATACCGCACTAGAGTGGCTTTATCATCTGACGGAGCAACTCGAGGGAAGGAACATCGGTGAGGAACAGCATCACGTGGCAACCGGAATACTTCTCGATATGTTCAGCCACCGTCTGGATCGAAGCGGAGATTCCTTTCATATCGTCCGGGCTGATGAACAGCACACCCGCATTCCCCTCGGGGAACTGCGCGGTCACCTGAGCGCGGAACTGGATGGCGTCCGCCGCACCGGAACCCGGCTGGGAAGCGACGATGACGAGGTTCTTGATACCGTGCGATACGATGTCATCGACCTCCTGGTAGAACTTGTTATACTCCGGGATCAGCGTAATATTGTTGAAGTTCTTCGCCTGATAGCTACTCAGGGGATCGATCGGAGTGACCTCCGCGCTCTTGGCCTCCTCGTAGTGAGGAAGATGGCCGTTCTTGAGCAGGTAGTCGATCTCGGCCGCCGTGATCGTCTCCTTCTCCATCAGGGCGTGAGCGATCAGCGTCACCTTGTCGCGGTTATCCTCGACGATCTTCTTCGTCTGAGCGTAGCAGGACTCGATGATGCGCCGCGTCTCCTGATCGATCTCATAAGCGATCTGATCGGAGAAGTTCTTGGAGGAGTTGTAGTCGCGACCGAGGAAGACATTCTGGTTGGGATCCTCATACTGGACGGGACCGAGCTGCGACATTCCGTACTCGGTGACCATGGACCTCGCGATCCGTGTCGCCTTCTGGAAGTCGTCGGAAGCACCCGTGGAGACATCCCCGAAGAAGACCTCCTCGGAGACGCGACCGCCCAGATAACCGCAGATGCGCGCCACCATCATATTCTTGGTGTAGAGGAAGTGATCGACCTCGGGAGTCATCAGGGTGTGTCCACCCGTCCGACCGCGCGGGATGATCGAGACCGATTGCACGTGATCGGCGCCGGGCAGCTCGAGTCCCACGATGGCGTGACCTGACTCGTGGAACGCGACCCTCTTCTTATCGTCATCGTTCATGTGCGTCTTCTTGGCGGGACCCGCGATGCGCCGGTCGATCGCCTCGTCGATATCCATCATGGTGATGTGATCGCGCTTGGAGCGGACCGCGAGGATCGCGGCCTCATTCATGACGTTGGCCAGATCCGCGCCGGCAAATCCGACGGTGCGCGCCGCGATGGACGCGAAGTCGACATCGGAAGCGAGCGGCTTATTCCTCGAGTGGACCTTGAGGATCGCCTCTCTTCCCTGCTTATCGGGAAGATCGACGGTGATGATGCGGTCGAAGCGTCCCGGGCGCAGAAGCGCGGGATCGAGAACGTCCTCGCGGTTGGTAGCCGCCATGACGATGATGCCCGAATTATCCGCGAATCCGTCCATCTCGACGAGCAGCTGGTTGAGCGTCTGCTCGCGCTCATCGTTACCGCCGCCTAGACCTGCGCCTCTCTGCCGACCGACCGCATCGATCTCATCGATGAAGATCATGCAGGGGGCATTCTTCTTCGCGGTGTTGAACATGTCGCGGACACGACCGGCACCGACACCCACGTACATCTCGACAAAATCGGATCCGGAGATGGAGAAGAAGGGGACGCTCGCCTCACCGGCGACCGCCTTAGCTAACAGGGTCTTACCGGTACCAGGGGGGCCGACCAGCAGCACACCCTTGGGAAGCACAGCACCCATCTTCTTGTACTTCTCATTCGAGTGGAAATACTCCACGACCTCCTTCAGCTCATCCTTGACCTCATCGCAGCCCGCTACATCGCTGAAGCGCACCTTGGATGCGGTCTGCTCCTTGGCGTGGGACCGGGTGAAGTTCATCATCTGGCCGCCGCCACCCGCATTCTTCATGGAGCGATAGATGAAGAACATGGAGCCGACCATGACGAGGATATAGAGGACCGGGATCAACCAGCTCATGACATCGTTGGTGGATTCCACCTTGCGGGAGGGATTGACGGGGTTCTTAGCCTCCTCGCCGTAGATCTCGGGGTGCAGATCGATGATGGTCTCCACCACCTCGAGATCGTTCGGACCCAGAGTCGCCTGGTACCCGAAGGTCTGATTGGGCGAAGTACCGCCCGTAATCGAATTCATCTTAAAGGTACCAGACACGTACACGATCTGGCTGGAGTAGGCGGAAAAGGTGATGTTCAGACTCTTGACCTCGGTGGTGTAGTAGATGGTATCCCCATTCGTATCCTTGCCGTATCCGATCTTGTAATCGTCGTTGGCGAGGAACTTGGCGAAATCACCATCGGGCGTCTCATCACCCTGTTCGTCAGTCTTGAACCTGATATCAGCTTCACTGAAGGTCTTGTACTGCATCCCGGTCCCCGGCTTGAAAACGAGGAAGTAGAGTAGGAGCGCGATGGCGACGACGAAGAGAATAACGGGTAGAACGGCCGACCAGATGCTCTTCCTGGGCTGAGGATGGTTGCTTCTATTCTTATCTGCCATCTGAAACCTCCTGAGCATTTAAAATGCGCGGCAAGAGAGATTATAAGACTCATCTCGAACGCAGCATAAACTTATACTCCCCTTTGAGTAAAAACACTTTTAAAACACCTTTAAAATGGAAAGAACGGCTGAAGGAAACGAGAGATCCGGATCGAAAGCATGAAAAAAGAGTCCCAGACGACTGGGACTCTTCGACAGCGGATCGAACTAGGCGTTGGTGGAATCGGGGTTCGAAGCGGGGGCGGGAGCGGCGGGATAAGCGGCGGAGTCGGGGTCGTCAAGCTCCTTCTCAGCCAGCTCATCATCGTAGAACTCGCTCTCGGTCAGACCGGATTTGATCCGGTTGAAATCGTCCAGCGACTCCTCCTCCTTCCGGACGAAGTCCTCATCCTCAGGCAGAGGGTTGACACCGGTACCAGCCGGGATCAGCTTTCCGATCATCACGTTCTCCTTCAGACCTCTCAGGTTATCCACCTTGCCCTTGATTGCGGCATCGGTAAGAACCTTGGTGGTCTCCTGGAAGGAAGCGGAGGACAGGAACGAACGGGTATCCAGAGCGGCCTTGGTGACACCCAGGATGACCGGGTGACCGACGGCCGGACGCTTGCCCAGCTCGAACTGCTTCTGGTTGATCTCGGTGAATCTGAGGGTATCGACCTTGGTGCCGGGGATGATATCGGTATCTCCACCATCGGTGACGAGGATCTTGCCGATCATCTCGCGGACGATGACCTCGAGGTGCTTATCGGAGATGTGAATGCTCTGAGCGTTATAGACCTTCTGAACCTCAGCGATGATGTACTTAGCCGCCTCCCAGACATCGGTGAACTCGAGCAGCTTCTTGGGATCGATAGATCCGGAGGTCAGAGGAGCACCGGGAGCGATCTGGTCGCCGACGTTGACTATGACCTTCGGATTGACCGTGTCGGAGACGACCTGATCCCGATTACCATTCGCACTCTCGATGACGAAGACCTTTCTTCCGGTCAGCTTGGTCTTGCCGTGGCTCTCCTTCTCCTCGTCCTTGATCTCAACGATCTTACCAGCGACATCAGAGATGGTAGCTTCTCCCTTGGGGTTCCTCACCTCCAGAAGCTCCTGGACACGAGGAAGACCCTGAGTGATATCGGATCCGGCAGTTCCACCTTCGTGGAAGGTCCGCATCGTCAGCTGAGTACCAGGCTCTCCGATCGACTGAGCCGCCATGATACCGACGGTATCGCCGTTCTTGGACATCTCGCCAGTCGCCATGTTGCGTCCGTAGCACTTGACGCAGACGCCCTCCTTGGCCTGGCAGGTGAGAAGGGAACGGATCTCGACAGAATCGATACCCTTGGCATCGATCTCGTGACCCATCTCCTCGGTGACCTCCTGGTTACGCTTACCGATGAGGTGACCCTCCTTATCGTAGAGGTCAGCCGCCAGGAATCTGCCGACTGCCCGCTGGCCAGCGCTGGCCTGCAGAGTGACATCCTTACCATCCTTGGTGTAGATCGAGGTGACCTTGAAACCGTGATCGACACCGCAGTCCTCCTCGCGGATGACGACGGAGTGCGAGACATCGACCAGACGCCGGGTCAGATATCCGGAATCCGCGGTCTTCAGAGCGGTATCGGTCGATCCCTTACGGGCACCGTGAGTAGCGATGAAGTACTCGTTGACAGTCATACCGTGACGGAAGTTATCGGTGACAGGAATCTCCAGAGTCGTGTTGTTAGGACCCGCCATCACACCACGCATACCGATCAGCTGAACGAAGTTGTTGACCGATCCACGGGCGCCGGAGTTAGCCATCATGAAGACGTGGTTGTAGGGGTTGAGCTTCATGTAGGACTTGACGGCCTTGGTCATCTCGTCCTTCTCGTCGGTCCAGACCTTGACGATCTGATCGTGCTTCTCCTTATCGGTCATCAGACCCTCGTCGTACATCTCCTCGATACCCTCGACCTGCTGGTATCCATCCTGGATGAACTTCTCGCGGCCGGGCAGAGCATCGATATCGGTGATCGACAGGGTGAGTCCCATCTTGGTGCACTGATCGTAACCGGTGTCCTTGATGCGATCGAGGAGCAGCGCGGTCGACCTGACGCCATAGACATGGACGAGCTTGTTGATGATGGCGGCGAGGTTCTTCTTGTCGACGGGGCCGGTGGGCTGCCAGTTCTTCAGGTGCTCAGCGACGCTCTCGCCGAAGGGAACGAACCAGGAGGGATCGGGATGCTTGAAGACATCGCGCTCATCCGCACTCTTGGTATGGGCATACTTCTCGTCCATGTGCGCGGGGCTATCGTTGATGTAGGGGAAGTCCTTGGGGAACATGTTGTTGAAGATCAGCTTGCCGGGCGTCGTGATGATGTAGCTGTGCTTCTGAGCCTCGGTGAAGTAGTTGGGAATATCGTTCTTGTTCAGCGCGGAGACAGGGAGCACGATACGGTTGTTGGTGTGCAGAACCTTGGCATCGAGGGCGCGCATGACCTCATCGAAGTTGCGATAGGCGTGACCATCCATCTTGGCGTAGGAAGCCATCTTGGCCGCCTGCGCTTCCGCCTCGGGGGCGATACCATCGATGGTCTTTCCATTCTCGCGGATGAGATCAGCCTGGATCCTGAATCCCTCGGGATCGGTCTCGCTGGTCAGCCAGAAGTGACCCACATCGACATCCTGGACAGGGATCGCCAACACGGTCGCATCCCTGGGGGACAGGATGTTCTTAGTGGAGATCATCAGATCGAAGGCCTCCTGCTGAGCCTTCTTGGACAGGGGTACGTGGATAGCCATCTGGTCGCCATCGAAATCGGCGTTGAAGCCGGGGCAGACCAGGGGGTGCAGACGCAGCGCGTGACCATCGACGAGAACGGGCCGGAAGGCCTGGATTCCCAGACGGTGCAGCGTCGGAGCGCGGTTGAGCAGCACGGGATGGTGAGGAACGACCTCCTCGAGGATCTGCAGCGCGCGCGGATCGCGCCGATCGATCAGCTCGGAAGCGCGGCTGCGGGAGGCGACATAGTTCCTCCGGATCAGCTCACCCTCGATGATGGGGCGGAACAGCTCGAAAGCCATCTCGCGAGGCAGACCGCACTGGTCCATCCGCAGGAAGGGGCCGACGCAGATGACGCTACGGCCGGAGTAATCGACTCTCTTACCGAGCAGGTTCTGACGGAAACGTCCCTGCTTACCCTTGAGGGCCGCAGAGAGCGACTTGTAGGGACGACCAGAGTTGTTGGTGTAAGGCTTGCCGCGCCGACCGTTATCGATCAGCATATCGAGAGCCTCCTGCAGCAGGCGGTTCTCGTTGACGATACTGACGGAGGTCGCACGGGCCTCGACCAGACGCTTCTGGCGCTGGACGCGCTGGATCAGTCTCTGGTAGAGGACGTTGATATCGGAGCAGGCCGTCCGGCCACCCTCGAGCTGCAGCATGGGGCGCAGATCGGGGGGAATGACGGGCACGCAGTCGAGGATCATCCACTCGGGGTGGTTGCCGCTCTCGGCGAACGAGCCGACGACATCCAGCCGCTTGAGCAGCTTCTCCTTAGCCTGAGAGGAGTTGGCACCCTTAAAGTTAGCCAACTCCTTCTTCAGCTTGGCATACTCCGCCTGCACATCGACCTCCTGAAGCAGCTTCTTGATAGGAGCGGAACCCCAGTCGATCTCGGTGCCGTAGTAGCGGTTGAGCATCCTGAACATCTCGGCGAAGGGGGTGGGATAGTTATCCTTGAAGATCTGCAGGAAACCCTTGATCTTGTTCAGATCGTGGGGATCGATAGGATTGCCATCGATGCCGTCGTCCGCGTGCTTGACCATATCCTCGAAGATACCCTTGAGGTAGGCCTGCATCTTGGACTCGCTGATGACATCCATCTTGTGCAGGACCGCGCACTTGCCAGGATTGACCACGATGTGGCTCTGGAAGTAGATAACCTCCTCCAGATCCTTGGGCGAGATGCCCAAGAAAGTAGCCATCTTGGAAGGCGTGCCCTTGACGTACCAGATGTGGGCGCAGGGCATGGGCAGGTTGATATAGCCCATCCTCTCGCGCCGGACGGTGCGCGATGTGACCTCGACACCGCAGTGGTCGCAGGTGATACCGGCATAGCGGCTCTTCTTGAACTTGCCGCAGTAGCACTCATTATCCTTCGAGGGGCCGAAGATCTTCTGGCAGAAGAGTCCTCCGGGTTCGGGCTTGAGCGAACGGTAGTTGATAGTCTCAGAGTTGAGAACCTCACCGGCACCGGGTCCCACGTGGGTCTCCGCATACGACCATCCGCGAATGGTTTCGGGAGAGGCCAAACGGATCTTGATGCTCTTGAGTTTATTCAGATCAAACATCCTTATTAATCCTCCTTCTCATCCTGAGCGCCGTCATCGGAGCGGTCGGACTGCTCATCCTCATACTCCTTCGCATCGACGATGGAAGAGCTCTCGCCCTGCTCGTCCAGCGCGGACTGCTCATCAGCCAGCGCCGAGATATCGACATCGCCTTTAACCTGGCGCACCGCGTCAGCCTCATCGGCGGGTCTGAGTCCCTTCATATCGTGTTCGACAGAACGGATCTCCTTAGCATCCTCGACCGCCGTATCGGGGTTGAGGGGCTTGTTGTTCTCGTCGAGCAAGGTGACATCGAGCGCCAGTCCCTGGAGTTCCTTGAGCATGACGCGGAAGGCTTCGGGCATGGAGGGCTCGGGGATATCCTCGCCCTTCAGCATCGCGTAGTAGGCCATCTTCCTTCCGGTCATATCATCGGACTTGTTGGTGAGCATCTCCTGAAGGATGTGGGAAGCTCCGTAAGCCTCCAGAGCCCAGACCTCCATCTCTCCGAAACGCTGACCGCCGTTCTGAGCCTTTCCGCCCAGAGGCTGCTGCGTGACGAGAGAGTAGGGGCCGATCGCTCTCGAGTGCATCTTATCGTCGACCATGTGGTCCAGCTTGATCATGTACATGGTACCGACCGCGATACGAGAGTCGAAGGGCTCTCCAGTCTGTCCATCGTACACGACGGTCTTGCCGTCCCGGGTCATGCCGGACATCTCCATCATCTTCCTGAGCTCGGCATCATTGACACCATCGAAGACGGGGGTAGCGACCTTGATACCGCCCAGCCGCTTGCAGGCCTCACCGAGGTGCAGCTCGATGACCTGTCCGATATTCATACGGGAAGGGACACCCAGAGGGTTGAGGCAGATATCGACGGGTGTTCCATCGGGCAGATAGGGCATGTCCTCCTGAGGCACCAGCTTCGAGATGACACCCTTGTTTCCGTGACGTCCAGACATCTTATCACCCTCGGAGATCTTCCTCTTCTGAACGATATAGACCTTGACCTCCTCGATGACGTTCGAGGGGACGACATCGCCGCGATCAGCCCGGAAGATCTTCACTGCCTGGACGATACCGCCACAGCCGTGCGGCACGCGCAGCGAGCAGTTCCGACCCTCCTTGCTCTTATCGGCGAAGATAGCCTTCATCAGTTTATCCTCGCTGGTCTCGGTGACCTCGCCCCGCGGCACGGTCTTACCGACGAGGATATCACCCTCTCTGACCTCGGTACCGACGATGACGATACCGTCCTTATCGAGGTGCTTCTTAGCCTCGTCGCTCACGCCGGGAACATCGCGGGTGAACATCTCTTCACCGGTATTGTTCTTGCGCTTCCTGAGATCGATGGAGAACTCATCGATGTGGATGGAGGTGAAGGTATCGTCGCGGCGCAGCTGCTCGTTCATGACGACCGCATCCTCGTAGTCGTAACCGTGCCAGGTCATGAAGGCGATGGTCGAATTCTGACCCAGCGCCAGATCGCCGTGATCCATCGAGGGACCATCCGCGATGATATCGCCCTTGTGGACGGTCATACCCTCCTTGACGATGGCGTTCTGGTTGATGCAGGTGCTCTGGTTGGAGCGCTGGAACTTGCGCAGCAGATAGGTGCGCTCAGCACCCTGCGCATTCCTAGTCCGGATCTGAGAGGAGTCGACATAGGTGACGACACCGTCCTCCTTAGCGAGCAGAGCGGCGCCGGAATCGCGCGCGATCCGGTTCTCCATTCCGGTTCCGACGAAGGGAGCATGAGGTCTGAGCAGAGGCAGAGCCTGCCTCTCCATGTTGGATCCCAGCAGAGCGCGGGAAGTATCATCGTTCTCGAGGAAGGGGATGCAGGCCGAAGCGATCGAGAGGATCTGCTTGGGCGAGACATCGATCAGATCGACCAGATCGACATCGGCAGTGACCGTCTCGCCGTTGTGACGGCAGACGACACGGTGATCGGTGATCCGCGAGGACTTGCCACCGATCTTCTCGATGTTGCAGTTCGCCTGGGCGATCATGTGTCCGATCTCATCCGCCGCAGAGAGGTAGACCACATGGTCAGGATCCTGATCGATCACGCCGTCCTTGACGGGACGGTAGGGAGTGGTGATGAAGCCGTAGCGGTCGATCTTGGCGTAGCAGGAGAGGTTGTTGATCAGACCGACGTTCTGACCTTCAGGAGTCTCGACGGGGCAGATCCTACCGTAGTGGGTGGGATGGACATCGCGGACCTCGAAGGAGGCACGGTCGCGCGAGAGTCCACCGGGACCCAGAGCGGACAGACGCCGCTTGTTGGTCAGAGCGGACAGGGGGTTGACCTGATCCATGAACTGAGACAGCTGCGAGGACATGAAGAAGTCGCTCAGGTTGGCAGTCAGGGGCTTGACGTTGACAACCGCGGTGGGCTTGAGAGCCTCGCCATCGGGCTTGTACAGAGCGATCATACGATCGCGCAGGTTCTTCTCCATCCGGTTGAGTCCAGCTCTGAAGTGCTCCTGGACCAGCTCACCCACGCACTTGACGCGACGGTTAGCCAGGTTATCGATATCGTCAGGCTGACCGATACCCTCCATGATATTGAGCATGTAGGAGAAGACCGCGAAGATGTCGGAGGGGGTGACATAGGAGACGTCCAGGTTGAGATCGGTACCGACGATGTTGTAGACGGGTCCGTCGGCGTCGGGAGTCTTTCTCACCTTGACGATGTTGATCTTCGCATGGTCATCCAGCGCGGTATTGACGTGGAAGAAGCAGTCGGGATCTGTACCGTCGAACTGCATGTTGCCGTTCTCGAAGAAGTGCATCTCGCGCAGCTTCTCGACATCGGCCTTAGTGATCATGTGGCCAGCTTCAAAGACGACCTCACCAGTGGAGGAATCGACCAGATCCTCCGCCAGATAGAGCTCCTCGCCAGGCCGGCGCTCGAGCCTCTCGTAGACGGAGAGCTTGACGGACAGCTTGAAGCGGCCCGCCCGGCCCATGTCGTACTGCTTGCGGTTGAAGAATCTGTTCTTCATCATGGAGATAGCACCCAGATCGCTCACGGGCTCTCCGGGACGCAGTCTCCGATAGATATCGATCAGGTAGTCGGTCGAGATCTGAGAGGGGGTTCTGTTCTCGTATCCGACGGGCAGAGGATTCCGCTCGATGGTCTCGTTGAACTTATCGGAGTAGGTGCCGAACATCTCCGCCAGAGTCTCGTTATCGGTCAGACCAAGAGCTCTGAGCAGAGTAGTGCAGGCGACCTTCTTCGACTTATCGATACGGACGTTGATGTTGCCCTTGGCATCGGTCTCGAACTCGAGCCAGGTACCCCGCTGGGGGATGATGCTGGCTCCGTAGACCTTACCGACCTTCTCATCGTTCTCGAGGGAGACGTAAGCTCCGGGGGAACGGACGATCTGGGAGACGATGCAGCGCTCGGCGCCGTGGATGATGAAGGTGCCGGAATCGGTCATGGCCGGAATATCGCCAAAGAAGACGGACTCCTCGGTGATCTTGCCGTCAGGGGTACGAAGCCGCAGGGTGGCTTTCAGCTTCCGCGCATAGGTGGTATTCCGATTGCGCGCATCGTTGGGATCAGCGGGCTCGGGGTCCTCCCAGTGGATGCTGTGGGGGACATACTCGAGGAAGATCTCCTTCTGATCGTTCTGGGATTTCTCCGCCTTCAGCTTGGGATCGATCGATCCGATCGGGAAGAAGTTCTCGAACTCCTCCTCGATACCGTGGTTGATGAAATCCTCGAAAGACGCTGTCTGAACCTCACAGAGGTTAGGCAGATCCGCAGTTCCGCTGACCTTCGCGAAATCGATACGCCCATTATTGAGGCGACGATAATCCTTGGTCAGCTCGTCGAGCTGCTCTCTAATTTGATTATTCTCCATCGCGGGAACCTTTCTCTTTCATCTGATTCAGGTAAGGTTATCAATACGGCTGAGAGGTGAGCGATCGCCATGCACTACGATGCCCACGGGTCAGCACTAGGGGTTTCCAATGGCGACAAAACCCGCTGGCGACAGGTGTCGGAAGCGGGTGGAAACCTAATAGGCGAACAGAGAGACTACTTGACTTCGACAGTGCAAGAAGCCGCCTCGAGCTTCTTCTTGATCTCGTCGGCCTCCGCGGGAGAGACCTTCTCCTTGATCTTGGCAGGGAGAGTATCGATCAGCTTCTTGGCATCCATCAGTCCCAGACCGGTGATACCCTGGACAGCCTTGATGACAGCGACCTTGGAGCCGGAGAAAGCGGTGACGGAGACAGTGACCTCGCTGGGTCCCTCAGCAGCCTTAGCAGCAGCGGGAGCAGCAGCGACAGCGGCCGCAGCCTTGACACCGAACTCAGTCTCAATAGCCTTCACCAAGTCGAACAGCTCGACAACGGTGTACTCCTTGAGAGAAGCGATGATATCTTCCTTAGCAATCTTAGCCATTTTGCATTTACCTCCGATGGCAATACTACAGCGACTAGGCAGCAGGCTGCTCGGCCTGCTTCTTCTCGGCGATCATCTTCACGTCCACAGCGAGGTTGCGCATACCGGCCTCGAGTACGGACAGCAGCATGGAGTAGATTCCATTGCGGCTGCCGCAGGCGCCGATAACGTCCAGCTTCTCCTGGTTCATGAAGACGTGCTCGATGAGTCCGCCCTTGATCTTGGCGAACTTCGAGTTCTTCTCGCAGAACTCAGTGACAGCCTTCAGACAAGCGAGAGGATCATCGCAGGTGATCAGCGCATTAGCACCGGTCAAAAGCCCTTCGAGCTCCTTATCGTTCACTTCCTCAAGCGCGCGCTTCACGAGGGTGTTCTTACGCACCTCGACGCCGGCCTTGACGGGCTTGCCGTCAGCCTCGACGTGGTGAAGAGCTTCACGCAGCTTGGTGAAGGTCTTGACGTCCAGTCCCTGATAGGACAGGATCAGGACGCAATTCGCAGTCTGGAGACGCTCCTTGAGCTCCGCTACTCTGGCCTTCTTGGCCTCTAGAGTCTTGGGATTCATTTCCGACCTCCTGAATCTTTTCGCATCGTATCGTACCTACTATGGCAAACAACATACTTTTTCGACGTAGTTTAGCTTCCTGAGCAGCTGATTAAGCCTGGTGGCCGCTGCCGTCTTAGGTACGCTGATGTGCCCAGTTATTGTGACGGATCGACTACTTGGTAGAAACAGCGATCTTGACGGAGGGTCCCATGGTGCTGGAGACGTGGATGGAGTGGATGTAGACGCCCTTGACGGACAGAGGCTTGACGGACTGGATCAAGCTGATGACAGCGTTGATATTGTCCGCCAGGAACTGCTCGGAGAAGGACACCTTGCCGACGGAGAGCTGGACGTTTCCATCCTTGTCGGTACGGTACTCGACCTTACCGGCCTTGATCTCCTTGACAGCCTGTCCGATATTGGGGGTGACAGTTCCGGTCTTAGGGTTGGGCATCAGTCCCTTAGGACCGAGCACACGACCCAGACGACCGATCTGACCCATCATATCGGGGGTAGCGACGATGACGTCGAACCCGAACCAATTCTCCTTCTGGATCTTCTCCAGCATGTCGACATCGCCGACGAAGTCAGCGCCGGCAGCCTTGGCCTCCTCCTGCTTGGAGCGGGTGAGAGCCAGGATCTTCTTGGTCTTACCGTTTCCATGGGGCAGGGTGATGGTGCCTCTGAGCTGCTGATCGGCCTGCTTGGTATCGAGGTTCAGCTTGAACGCGAGGTCGACGGACGCATCGAATTTGACAGGCGAGGTCTTCTTGACCAGGGTAGCAGCCTCAGCGACGGTGTAGGGCTTGCCTACAACGACCTGAGCAGCCGCGGCACGATAGCCCTTGCTTCTCTTCTTAGCCATTCTCTCTTACCTCCCTCTACTTAGCTGCGGGAACGCCATCGATGGCGATACCCATAGACTTGGCTGTTCCCAACACGCAGTTGATAGCAGCCTGCTCGCTGGTGACGTTCAGATCGGGAAGCTTGTACTTAGCGATCTTGACGACCTCGTCATACGAGACGTGAGCGATGGGGGCAGTGTGAGTGGCAGCGCCCTTTTCGATCTTGGCAGCCTTCTTCAGAAGGAAGAAGACAGGAGTGGTCTTAAGAACGGTGTCGAAGGTGCGATCCTCATAGATGGTGAGGATGCAGGGGACGAGCTCACCCTTGCGGTCGGCAGTCTCTGCATTGAACTTCTGGCAGAACTTGGCGCCGATTCCGAAGGGACCGAGCTTCTGTCCCAGCTTGGCAGGGCTAGCCTGTCCAGCCATGGCCGTGATGGTCATGGTGCGTAGGATTTTCTTCACGGTTGATTCCTCCTAATATCCGTGTGTGGTCCGGCATTCGCCTTCCACAGGACCCGCGTGCTTTAAAAGGGCAAAAAGCCCCTATGCGCACACAGGCGACGAATATCATAATGTCCAACCCTATACCTGTCAACACTCCTGAGCGAGAAAACTGGTAAATTATCCTTTTTCTTATATATATGTGAAACGTAGACACAACCAGCTCCCATCACCGCGATATTTTCATTCGCTCCAAACGAGAAAATAGAAGCAATCGACGGGATTATTCGCTTCGATGTATGCGATTTCATGATTATTTGTTAATATAACACCTGTATTTTCCCTGCGTTTTCACAGTCGATAGTCTGGAGGAGCAGTTAAATGGCAATCGATGTTTCAAAGTTGGCCAGCCGCGCGATCGAGCTGGAGAAGAAGAGCCTGCAGGATATCACCGATATAACCAAGGGCGTCATTCTCGACGATAGCGGCCGGCGCATCGTCCTCCCCTCCGTCATCCAGGGCTTCAGGGATAGCGAGCTAGACTTTTCCTATCCTCCCATCGATGGCACCAAGAAGTTCAGGGACCTCACGACCGAGTGGATACTCGGCGACAATCTGGAGGCCGCCAAGCAGAGCCACGAGATGCTGAGCTTCGCGACGATAGGCGGAACGGGAGCCATACTGATGGCCTTCAAATTCGCTCAGCTGTACGGGTACGAGGTGCTGCTCCCCGATCCGGGACGCCCGGTCTACACCGACCTGGCCAACGGAGCGCTGGCTTATACGCGAAGGTATCCGCTCCTGAACCGGAACGATAGATTCAACATCGAGGCCGTCGCGAATATCATCCAGGAGGACAAGCAGAGATTCAAAGGCTTCCTGCTCGTGGTCAACGATCCGGGGCAGGATCCTGTCGGACACACCCTGACCGAAGAGGAGAGCCAGCAGATCATCGATCAGGCCAACGCCTGCAACCGCCTGGGAGGAACCAGGCTAGCCATCCTCTGGGATGTCGCCTACATGTCCTACAGCGATGCGCGCCCCACCTGGCTCAGCCGCATCTGCCAGGAGCGCGACAGCTTCTCCTCCTTCATCTGCTTCTCGACGGGAAAGAGCCTCGCCTGCTACGGTCTCAGAGTCGGGATGATCCTGGCGCTCCTATCTAAAAACAGCGGGGAGCTGAAGACCATCCTGTTCAACACCTTCGCCAAGACCGCTCGGCAATCTTATCTGATCCCCGATGGCGTCGGCATGTCCGCCGCCGTCAACGTCATGTCGCCCCAGGTCCTAAAGAATATGAGGGCCGAGATCGCTCCGCTCCGCACGCTTCTCCACGAGCGAAGCGTCAGGATGAGAAAAGCTCTCGCGGATCAGAACATCTCCTACCTCCCCTACGACGAGGGACTCTTCATGACCATCGCAGTCAACTCCAATCCCGAACTCATCACCAAGATCCTCAAGGGCAAGAACATCATCACGACTCCGATGCAGCCGCGCTACCTGCGCTTCTCCCTCGCTTCCCTGCCCAGGGGACAGGAGGAAACCATAGCGCTCAAGATCCGAGAAGCGGAGATCGAAGCTAATTCTCCAGGCGCTTAAATCTAGAGGACAGAGAGTAGAATCTAAGCATCAGCAGAGGTCGGAAAGCCCCTGCTTTTTATGCAGAGGACAGAGAGATGGACAAGGATTACGAGCTCTTTAATATTTCTGTTAGAGCAAAAAGACGCGCGCAGATGGGAATCGATATCGTCGATGGCACCATTGGCATGATGATGAATGACCAGGGGAAAGCGATGCGCCTGCCCGCAGTCGAGGCCGAGCTGACCCGCTGCGCCCAGTACCCGCTGAGCTATCCGCCGGTGGAAGGCTACCAGAGCTTCCTCGATCTAGCGCTGAAGTGGGTGCTGGGTACCGCCTATGACCGCGTCACTGGGTCGACCGAAACGCTCGGATTCGCCACCATCGGCGGAACGGGTGCTCTCTATCTCGCTTTCAGCTACGCCGAAAAGCTGAACTACGAGGCTCTCTATCCCCAGATCGGCTGGCCCAACTACACCACCATCGCCGAGGGGGCCAAGGCGCACTCGAGAACCTATGAGACCTTCAGCGCCGACGGCCGATTCAACATCTCAGCGATCGCCCGCATCATGGAGGAGGATCAGAAGAGATTCAAAGGGTTCTTGATCGTCATCAACGATCCCTGCGAGAATCCGACCGGCTACACCATGTCTCAGGACGAGGTAGACGCCGTCTACTCGCTCGCCCGGGAAAAGGCCGCTCAGATGGGAACCCGCGCCGACCTCCTCTGGGACGCCGCCTACCTGGATTTCTCGCGGAGTACTCCCGCCTGGATCGCGTCAGCAGGGGCGAACGATGATCGCTCCCACACCCTGATAGCTTTCACCGCCTCGAAGGCTTTTGGAGTCTACGGTCTCCGGCAGGGTGCCCTCTTCGCCCTCTTCCCCAAGAGCGCACGAGGCCACGACGATAGGAATGAGATGCGAGAGTTCCTCATGGATACCGCCTACGGCTGCTACTCCACCCCCAACGGACTCGCCTCGTTCGTCGTGGAGAGCATCATGAAGAACCCGGATATCAAAGGGCAGATCCAGGGGTGGAAGAGCATCCTGCAGAGGCGTTCAGCAGAGATGATCAGCGCCCTGGAGGCGCACGGTATCCCCCACTACCCGCACCGGGAGGGCTTCTACATCCTGGTCCGCTGCCCCGTCTCCAGCGTCGCGGTAGAGAAGGAACTCGAAAAGTCGGATATCTTCCTCGGCCCCTCCGGAGCGAACGCCATCCGTCTCTCGATAGCCTCGATACCCGAGAGCAAGTGCGAGAGAGTGGCTCAGGCCCTAGCCGACGCTTTCAAAAAACTGACTGACTGCTGATTACACCTGCGGGAGTTGTGATATACTCACCCGTTGCAAGACCATGTTGTTTTGCGTCTGCCCGGTTCCGCCGAGAGTGACTAAGAATCCTCGTGAACCCTCCCAAAAGGCAGAAAAGAAAATCTAGGAGGTTCATGAAATCATGAACAAGAATCTGGTCAAGCAGGTCACTGCTACTCAGATCCGCCCGGATCTTCCCGAGTTCTCGACCGGCGACACTATCAGGGTTTCGGTTCGCATCCGCGAGAACAACAAGGATCGTCAGCAGGCATTCGAGGGAGTGTGCATCTTCATGCGCGGCTCCGGAGTGTCCAAGACCTTCACTGTTAGGAAGGAGTCGGCTGGGGTCGGAGTCGAGCGTACATTCCTGCTCAATTCTCCCAACATCGTCTTCATCGAGGTCGTCAAACATGGTAAGGTGCGCCGTAAGCAGCTCACCTACATGCGCGGTAGATCCGGTAAGGCCGCTAAGGTCAAACAGATCCTGCTCGGAGAAGAGCAGCGCCGCGCCCTCGAGGAGCAGAGGAGAATCTCCAAGGAGGCTGCTAACAAGCAGGCCGCCGCGGAGGCTGAGAAGAAGGCCGCTGCTGCAGCGGCCAAGACCGAAGTCAAGGCTGAGCCTGAAGCGAAGCCTGCGACTTCCGCTCCCGAGACCAAGTAGTCTCAATGCGCAATCGGGTTGTCCGCAAAAGCGGTCAACCCTTTTTTTGTCCTTACCCCTTTAAGTGAAAAGATAAAGACAAACAAAAACAGGTGTACTCAGTACACCTGATCTGCCATCCACCCGCTACTCGTTAAGCGCCCCGGGGCCATCGTAACTCTTGTCGTAGATCATCACGACAAACTCGGGATGGTCGATGAAGGGATTGCGGTTGTGCTGATAGTCCTGATCGACGATATTGTTCCTATTGACCTCATAGTCGCTGACCGGATCGAGACCTGAGGTGCACCACCGATAGAGATCGCTGAAGTTGCCGTGAAGACCGGTCGCCCCCGCAGTGAAATCGTAATACCTAAAGCGATCGATCTCCCCATCGACTTCGAGATCCGGCTCGTTTCCCTCACCCTCATAGCGGGTCGCCATATAGAAGATAATCCGCGCCACATCGCCTTTAAACTCATCCTTGGGCTCAAAGTACTTGCCGTCAACATAGTTGCCATCCATCGATTCTTCAGCCCATTTAAAACGGCCGACGATGCTGGTGCTGGAGCTATGTTCCACGCTGCCGAAGTCCAGGTTCCCCCGAGTGGAATTAAGATAGGAATTCGAGCCCCGCAGATTGTGGAGGTCGGAGCCGGCGGGCGCTGTGGTCCCAAAGTTGCCATGGCTCTTAGCCCAGGTGTGCTCCTTATTTACTGAGTAGCCCTTACTGGTAGAACCCTGATAGGTGACATAGAAGTTTTTACTATTGAAAGGGTCAACATCTATAGTCTCCCAAGTTTTCTGACCTAGACTGCCATAATTAAAGGCCTTATGGTTTTTAATCAGATTGTGCAACCCCTTTTTAAGCGCTTCTCCCTTCAGTCCCCGGATGGGCTTATAGTAGGAATCGATCGTTCCCTGGCTCCCGCGGTCCGGGTGAATCGAGGTATTGGCGTAGAGGTTCGAGAAATCCGAAGATCCCTGGCTGGAGGGGCGGAAGACCGCTACCAGCTCGTTCTCCGTGTCGCGGATCGTAAACGAATAGGATTCAGCGTTCAGCCTAGTGCCGCTCTCGCCGTTGAGAAGCAAGGAACTCAGATAGTACCCTTCAGCTGGTATAGCGCTGACGCTGATCGTGTCGCCGGTCATGTATCCTTGCACAGGATCGAGGAGAATGGAGCCCTCTCCCGTCTTCTCGACCTTGATCGTGGCAGGCTTCGGGGTCTCCTGGGCTCCCGGCGTAAACAACAGATCGATACCCTGAAGAACGACTCTGTTCTGACCACCGGTGACACTGATCGTGAAGCTATCCACCGAATCGAGAGAAAAGACGTAGTGGCTATCGGTATAGGCTTGCGTCAACTTCTTGCTTCCCGCCTCGACGCTGACCTCGGCGCTATAGGACTTATACTGCTTCAGCGTGAGATCGATGGCCGCGATCCTCACCGGGGAAGCTAGGGTGAAGGTTATCTGAGCAGCATTTTTCCCGGTGCCCATTCTGACTTCACCATCGCGGTAGGTATCATCGTTGAATAGCGTGGAAGAGGAAACCGACTCAATCTCGACCCCTTGAGTCTTCAGATTGTCCATCCCGAGGGTAAAGTTTCCACCCTTAGGTATGGAGGTGAATTCGATCTTGCCCCGCTCCTCCACCTCAGGGGAAGAGGATGAGGAGGACGACGAGGGAGAAGCAGATGAAGAAGGTGTGGAGGAAGACACGCTCGAGTCGGAGGAATCATCCGACGAAGCCGATCCGCTCGAGGAGATGGAACTAGCGACCGTCGAAGAGCTGCTCGAGGGAGAAACTGGGCTGCAGGAGGCGACAAGGGCTAAGAGGACGGGAACCAGGATAGAAGATCTCTTTAACATTCGATTATCTCCGATTATCTAGTGGACTTATTCTCGACATGATCCCGCTTAGCCGAGAGGTCTCCATCGAGATGCAGACCCGCGAAATCATCATCGTCAGGAAGGACGATATCGACTCCGCTCTCGACCCTCAAACCGAGCAGACCGCGCTGAATCTGCAGGTCTAGACAGTGCCCACCGGCACTCAGACGATCGCGGGAGATGAAGTGGAAGTGCCAGCCATCCTGATTGATACCCGAAAAGAATTTGGGGAAATAGAAGCCGAGCAGAGTTCCCTGAATATCGGTGAACTCCGCTTCGACCTGCTTCTTCGCTTCGGTAAAGAGATCGGGATAGGGTTTATCGACGCGGTTGAAGGACCGAGTCAGCACGCGCTTGAAGGTTCCATCCACCCGGCATATCAGCGGGTGATTATTCGCGCGCTTACCGATTATCTCCACCGCCTTCAAACACTCGCTCTGAAGAGATCTCATGTCGGGCACATCCTCGACCGGAATCAAGCAATCCGACATCTTGAAGCTGCCGACCGTAGCAAAAGCGAGCTTCTCATCCGCCGCCATCCGCTGGATCTTCCCGCCAGGAAGACCGGCGTATCCGACCCCGTCGATGATGATCAGCTCACCATCGAGGTCCCTTCTCGCCCCGACTCCGATATCACCCTTCTTCAAGACATCGGCCAAGTTAAACTCGCCATCGAAGTGCCCCAGCATCAGCGCGTCGATCGTCGAGAACTGCGTTATAGGCATACTATCTCCTCCAGTTAGAAGATTCTACTCTATCGACTAGACCAGCCGCGAATCGATATAGGACCTCGCTTCCTCCATATCGATGGCGAACTCAGCCTGCTTATAGAGAGCCAGAAGCCGATCGAGCCTATCGGCGGAAGATAGAGGAGAGAGCTGAACCCCTCTCTTCTTCGCCAGCTGCTCCCTATCGATATCGAGGATCGGGCAGTCGATCTCCTCAGCCTTGACTTCCCCAGACTGAAGAAGATCATGGACCGCGCGAGTACGAGCCCGCGACACTTTGAAGGTCACCAGCGAAAGCCGAGTGCGATGGTGATCGACATCGTCGTAGTGCTGCTGCAGGATCCGGTTCTGCTCCTCCACAGGCAGATCGGCGATATCCTTCTTGATCCTCTGCAGCTCGAACTTCCGATCCTTGGCCGAAGAGGTATATACAAGCATGGCATCCTCGGGCGGTAGAGCTTTGATCTGCGCAGCGGTAAGCTGGCCCGTCAGCTTCTTGAAATACTTCATCTCGCGCCGTTGCGCCTTCTCTTCCATCTCCCGGTTGACATGATCGTACAGCGTCTGATTAGACAGCTTCAAAAGCTCAGGCTCGCGCTGGAAGAAAGCGCGATTAGCCCAGTCGGTCAGCAGGGGGGCGAGGATGGCCGTCACGGCGAGAGCAAAGGCGAGCTGATAGGTGGCATCGGTGGTCACCTGGGGTGAAAAGATGTCGCTAGTCAGGACAGGCATCGAGAGGGAGACGCCGGCCAAAGCCGACATTCCCAGTGTGGCATACCCAGATCGTTTCATCCAGAATCTCTCGATCAGAAGGGATGGCAGACAAGTAAGATACAGAACTAGAACCAGTATTAAAGCCTGGGGTATCTGCTTGAATGCCTGCGTGAGATCGATATAGGATCCAAACTGGAATCCCATGAACATGACGATGACTTGGGTCCCGAACTGATAGAACTTGCGCATCTTGCGATCGAGGTTGCCCAACACGATACCAAAGATGAGGGGAACGATGATGGACACGATGGACAGGTAGTTGATCGAAGCGCCCGTCCCGCCCCGGACCGCGAGAAGCGGCAGGACCGGCAATCCAAAGACCATAGCGAGGGAGAAGTAGGCCCGGTCTGCATCATCGGCGTAACCGTTGGTCACGGACATGAACATCGCCGAATTGATACAGGTCAGTCCCGCGGTGAGTCCGAGAAAGGAGACGCCCCCTACACCATCCTGGCCGAAGATAGCCAGGAAGATGAAGCTGATCGCATAGGCGAAGCCCAATCGGACGAACAGGAGGGGAACACCTCTCTTCAGCATCGGCTTAAGCTTGGTCACATCGGTCTGAGTACCCGTGAAGAAGATCATGAGACCGATGAAGGCGAGCAGACCAGCTCTACCGGAAAACATGGTCTCCATCGGGTCGCCCAACTCCGCCCAGATATCGGGGTGGCCGCAGGCGGAGGCGATCGTCTTGATCAGACAGCCGATGATGAGAGGAATGATGATATTGCCTCCGGGAAAGCGATGGAGGATCTCGTGTATCGGCACTAGGGGACGATATATCCGCGAACGAGGTCTAGCCATAGAGATTCCTCCCTGATCGATTTTTTTATATTTTAAAGGAAAAGGCCCGCTTTCCATCATCACGAATTCAATGGAAAAAATATCCCCGGGAATCAGCCTCTACCATCTGGGCAATCGCGGCGCGAAGCACTGCCTATCATCCCTTATACGTCGTCGATCAACCTCATCCACAGCAAACGGATCACAGACGGGTTATCCACGGTGATAGATAGATGTCTGTAAAGTAAAAATACTTGACACAGATTGAAAGGCGCTATATCATCTTCCCGCTTTTGAAAGGACACTGTAAGAATGGTCAAGATTAGACTTCGCCGCACTGGTCGCAAGAATAGCCCCAGCTATAGGATCGTCGTTTCCGATTCCAGGAAGACCCCCTCTTCCTCCGCTCTCGCCGAGCTCGGACACTACGATCCCCAGGAGAGAAAGGGCCACGAACTCAAGATCGATTCCGATCTCGCTATCAGCTGGCTGCTGAAGGGTGCTATCCCTTCCGACTCCGTCAAGACTATCTTCAAGAACAACGGAGTTTACGCCAAATTCCTCGAGGCCAAGAAGGCCAACAAGGCCAACTAGTCCGACAGTCGATCGAGAGAGCTGGAGGTTTCAGCTCTCTTTCTTTTTATTTCTCCGCTTCTATAGCACTGGGATTGTCTATACTCTTACGCGGCAGGAGCCCGGAGGTGCAGGATGTATTCAGGAATCAACGATTCGGTAGATCTATCGAAAAAGCTCTTGGAGATCTGCACCCCTCTCGTCAGACACCCAGACTCACTTAGGGTCGAGAGGACTTCCGATGAGAAGAAGGCACAGTCCTACCTGATAACCTGTCGGCCGGATGATCTCGGCAGACTTCTAGGAAGGAATGGAACTATCTCCGATTCCTTGAGAGCAATAGTCAATGTCGCGCTCCGTCCCGTCAGGAAGAAGGCCTCGATAATATTCAAGGCCAATCCGGAGAGCAGGTAGTTGCACTGGGGGCTCTTGCCCCCTTTATACTATTCACGGAATTTTCACTCGAAGACACATATATCAGGAGGTATGCGATGCCTATCAAGAGAATCGGACACATAGCCAACACCTTCGGTCTAGATGGATCGCTGAAGGTCAACATGGAGACTGATCACCCCGAGATCAGATTCAAGGAAGGCAACACCGTAACCATAAAGGGAATCGGCGACTTCAAAGTCAGCAAGCTGCGGATGAAGAACCGCGGCACCGGCCAGGTGAAGCTCGTCGGTCTAGACGATATCTCCCAAGCTGAGAAGCTGATCGGCAAGGATATCGTCATGGATGTCGAGCCGCTTCCAGGCACCTATTTCGTCGATGACCTGATCGGCCTGACCGTGCTGTCCCCCGAGAAGAAGAAGGTCGGTGAAGTCAAGAAGGTGCAGAAGATGGGCGACATCGACTACCTGATTCTCGATTCCGGCCTCTTCATCCCCTTTCAGGCTGGGCGCTTCGTCGAACTTCCCGATCTCGCGAACCGGACGATCGTCCTGACGCCTCTCGGCTTCGAGTGCACCCTATGAAGACGATCAACATCCTCACCCTGTTTCCATCCTTCTTCTCCGGTTTTCTCGACAACTCGATCGTGAAGCGAGCCATCGCCAAGGGCGCGGTGAAGTTCAATATCATCAACATCAGGGACTACTCGCTGGATAGGAACCACCGGGTCGACGACCGTCCTTCAGGAGGAGGAGCGGGACTCATCATGCGCATGGAGCCCGTGATGGACTGTCTGAGAAAGAATCACCTGATGGAGACGCACAAGATACTGATGTCGCCCAAGGGTCACACCTACCGACAGCCGGACGCCATCAGGCTAGCGAGCCTCCCTGAAGATATAACCCTCATCTGCGGTCACTACGAAGGCATCGATTCGCGCTTCGACCAGCGGGTAGACGAGCTGATCTCCATCGGAGACTTCATCCTGACCGGAGGCGAGATCGCCGCCACCGCCATCGCCGACTCGATCACGAGGCTTCTGCCCGGAGCGATCGCAGAGGAGTCAACCCAGGAAGAGAGTTTCGGATCGGACCTTCTAGAATATCCCCAATATACTTTTCCTAAAGACTATGAGGGAGATACCATTCCTGAGGTGCTATTCTCCGGAGATCACGAGCAGGTGAGAGAATTTCACCTCGAGCGAGCCCTGGAGGAGACTATCGACAAGCGCCCCGATCTGCTCCGCAAGAAGGTCTGGACCAAGGAGGAGCTCACCGCTCTAGCCAAGCTGAAAGCATCCCGGAAGTAGGCTCCTGGCCACTGCGGACGAGTGGAGACTTCAACTCTAAAAATAACCGGTGTCTGCCCGGATTCTGCGTCTGCGGGCCGCGGCTCAGCCGGACTCGTACGCAGGTATCCGTGTCGCCCAGCTGGACGATACGGATTTTTTTCGCGCGCACACGCGCATATTAAAGATTTATAATTACACGGCTCCGTGGGCAGGCTTTTCAATGCTCCACACACAGACTTAAGGAGAACATGATTCTATGAAGAGAATGACCGTAGACCAGATTCGCGACATGTGGCTAGAATTCTTCAAGAGCAAGGGACACTATATCGAGCCCTCTGCCTCCCTGATTCCCGACAACGATCCTTCGCTGCTTTTCATCAACGCTGGAGTCGCGGCCCTGAAGAAGTACTTCGATGGACGTATGACTCCTCCGCACCGGAGAATCACCAACGCTCAGAAGTCGATCAGGACCAACGATATCGAGAATGTCGGTCGCACCGACCGTCACCACACCTTCTTCGAGATGCTCGGAAACTTCTCCATCGGAGACTATTTCCGTAACGAGGTGATCCCCTGGGCCTACGAGCTTCTGACCTCTCCTGAGTGGTTTGATCTCCCGGTGGACAAACTGTACGTCACCTACTATCCCGACGACAAGGCTACCCACGACCTGTGGGTGAAGTGCGGCATCCCCGCCGACCACATGATCCCTTCGAAGGAGAACTTCTGGGAGATCGGTGAAGGACCCTGCGGTCCCGATACCGAGATCAACTTCGATCGCGGCGAGAAGTACGATCCCAAGCACATCGGCGTCAAGCTGCTGCAGGATGACATCGAGAACGACCGGTACATCGAGCTCTGGAACATCGTGTTCTCGCAGTATAACTCCAAGCCTGGACTGAAGCGGGAAGACTATCCCGAGCTGCCCCACAAGAACATCGATACCGGCGCCTCTCTGGAGCGGTTCGCCTGCATCATGCAGGGCACGGAATCCAACTTCGAGATCGACACCTTCAAGCCCATCATCGACCACCTGATGCATCTGTCCGGTCAGCCCTACGAAGGCGAGTACAAGATGGCCTACCGAGTCATCGCCGACCACACGCGCTGCCTGGTCTTCGCCCTGGCCGATGGCGCAGTGTTCTCCAACGAGGGACGCGGTTACGTCCTGAGAAGAATCCTGAGAAGAGCCGACCGGTTCGCCAAAAAGCTCGGTCTGCCCTCCACCACCATCGCTGATCTCGTCCCCTACATCGTCAAGACCAACGACCACTTCTATCCCTACCTGAAAGACAAGCAGGAGAAGGTCACCCGCATGATCTCCGCCGAGGAGACCCGCTTCGCTTCCACTCTGAAGAGAGGTGAGGCCATGCTCAACGAGATGATCGCCAAGCCCGGCGACACCCTGTCCGCCGCGGATGCGTTCAAGCTCTCCGATACCTATGGCTTCCCCTTCGAACTGACCGAGGAGATCTGCCACGATGCCGGTAAGAAGGTGGATGAGAAAGGCTTCGAGAAGCTGCTGGAGGAGCAGAAGGAGAAGGCAAGAAAGGCCCGTGCCGCTCAGGGCATCATCACCTACGGCTCGCAGCACAAGGACCTGATGGAGTTCAACACTCCTTCCGATTTCACCTACGATGACAAGATCATCCAGGGCAAGGTCATCGGTCTGTTCAAGGACGGCAAGAGAGTCGACTCGCTCGACGACGAAGGTTGGGTCGCGTTCGACCACACCAACTTCTACGCCGAGCAGGGTGGTCAAATCGCCGATCAGGGAACGATCGAGAACAGCACCACCCAGGCCGAGGTGACCGACTGCCAGCACGCGCCCAACCGCCAGAACCTGCACAAAGTCAAGATCCTATTCGGCACCATCAAGGAGGGCGATGTCTTCACTCTGAAGCCCGACTTCGCCACCCGTGCGCTGACCAGGAAGAACCACTCCGCCTGCCACCTGCTGCACCAGGCGCTCGCCGACGTGCTCAACAACAACACCGCTCCCATACCCCAGGAGGGATCCGTGGTGGGTCCCCACATCTGCAGGCTGGACTTCGCTTGGGATCGCAAGCTGACCGACGATGAGCTCGATCTGATCGAGGAGAACGTCAACGCGCGCATCCAGGCTCACACCCCCTGCGAGGTGATCTACATGGACAAGGCGGAGGCGATGAAGCTGCCCGCCTACCACCAGTTCGCCAACAAGTACGGCGCCACCGTGCGCGTCGTCAAGATGGGTAACGCCGAGGAGTTCTGCGGCGGTACCCACGTCAGCAATACCGAGGACATCAACGTCTTCACCATCGTCTCGGAGTCCGCGATCTCCGCTGGAGTCAGGAGGATCGTCGCCGTCACCGGCGAGGACGCCTATCAGTACCTCAAGTCCTTCAGAAAGACCATCGGTCGCATGTCCGAATCCCTCGATGTCACTCCGGCCGACTGCGAGGCTAAGGTCAAGTCCATCGCCGATCGGATCTCCGCTCTCCAGCACTCCATCAAGGAGCTGAAGAATAGGATCAGCGAGAGCGCGACCCGCGAGGTCCTCGCCTCCCTCACCACGATCAACAACCACCCCGTCCACCTAGCCACCATCGACAGGATGGATCACGACCAGATGAACACCATCCTCACCGACATCGCCAACCGGGAGAAGGACGCGGTCAGCATCCTGATCAGCACCAGCGACGAGGGACGCCTCAACTTCGGTGTCTCTCTGGGCAAGGACGTCATCGCTCAGGGACACCGGGCGGGAGACATCGTCAAGAAGATCGCTCCCCTGTTCGGTGGAAACGGCGGTGGCCGTCCCAACATCGCTTTCGGAGCCGGCAGGAAGAACGCTGATAAGGATCAGGTTCTGAAGGTCATCGCGGAGATCCTCGCCTGATGTTCAAACCGGTGCTGGGACTCGATCTGGGTCTCAATACCCTAGGGATAGCCGTGTCGCGCTCCGGTCACCTGGTGACGGGACTCGCCAATCTACACTTCCCCCGCGGCCAGTTCGCCTCCGCCTACACTGCGGTAGTCAAGCTGGCTGAGAAGGAGATGGTCGGAACGATCGTCCTCGGTCGTCCCTGCTACCCCTCCGGCGATCCCACCGAGATGACCTTCGTAGCCGAAGAGTTCGCTAAGGTGCTCCGCACCCAGCTGGATCGAGCCGGATTGAACCGCGTCGAGATCCAGCTGCAGGACGAGCAGGGCTCGACCCTCGAGGCCGCCGCCAACCTGCACGAGCTCGGCCTGAACGCCAAGAAGCAGAAACCCATGATCGATCGAGCGGCAGCGGAGGTGATTCTGACCCGCTGGCTCGGCGATCACGGATACGACATCTGGAGATAGAAAGGAGAATCGCAGATGGCAGAGATCGAGAAGAACAGAGAAGCCAGCACCGACGGACTGGTGCTGGATACCCCCGCTGGCGACCTTCAGACCGAGAGGCCTGAGGACACGTACATCGATGTCTACGACGACCAAGGAAAGAAGCACCAGCTCAAAGTTATCTTCTCCGTGCTGGACAAGAAGAATTCCGCTTCGTACATCTTCGTGGAGCAGGGACCGGATCAGGTCATGGCTCTCGCGACGGCTATCGATGAGAACAACAATCCCACCCAGGAAGAGCTCCAGGTGGTCGACGAGCACTCACCCTACTTCGAATCGGTCGTCAAGTATCTCGATGCCTACAACAAGGGGGAGCTGACCCACGATGAGAGCGAAGATGAAGACCACGTCGCCGACAGCAAGTAAGCCGGTCGATGGCACCGTCGGCACCTCCGCTAAAAAGTATCTGAAGCTGTATATCCTCGGTCCCTTCTTCAAGCTGTGGGAAGCGATCTTCGAGCTCCTCAACCCCGTCCTGATGTCGATCATCGTCTCGCGCGGCCTAAGCTACTCCGACACCGGAGTGGTGAACGGGGCGGACTGGCGCGTGATCGGACTCTGCGCCGGCGGCATGCTGATCATGGCCATCCTCGGTTTCTCCTCCACGCTGGTCTGCCAGTACATGTCCTCGATCGCCTCCCAGGGAACCGGGACCGACCTGAGGAACCGGCTCTTTAAGCACGCGCTTAAACTATCTCCCTCCGATCTGAATAAATATGGGTTAGGAGAGGTTACCAACCTCATCACCAACGATACCAACCAGATACAGAGCGGAGCCGCCAACCTCATCAGGCTCGCCTTTCGTGCCCCCTTTCTCGTGATCGGAGCGATCATCGCTTCAATCATTTTAGACTGGCGCTCTGGACTCATCTTCCTGGGCATCGCCATCCTCCTCTTCGCCTTCCTCTTCACCATCCTCCCGAAGACCGCCCGGGAGTACGGCCGGGTCCAGAAGCGGATCGACACCCTCTCGCAGCAGGCCGATGACAGCCTGCAGGGTGCGCGCGTCATCCGCGCCTTCAACCGCGAGGACTACGAGGTCAAGAAGTTCAAGAAGGAATCCCAGGGATACATGGACGATTCGCTGCGGATCGCCAAGCTGACCTCGATCACCAACCCCATCACCACCGTCATCATCAACGTGGCTATCGTCATCCTGGTCGCCCTGGGCGGATTGGTCGGACTCTACAATCCCGATGCCACCACCCAGATGATCGCCGATGAGAACGGGCGGATCATCGCGCTGGTCAACTATCTGAACCAGATCCTGCAGGCGGTCACCGTCGTCACCAACATCATCATCGTCTTCAACCGCTCGCTCTCCTCCATCAGACGGTGCAACGCCTTTCTGGCGCTCGCACCCAGCATGAAGGACGAAGGGACGCGGACGAATATCTCGACGCCTCGCGGTGCTCCTCTCTACCAGCTCTCGAACTGCTCGCTCTCCTATTCGGACAGCGAGATGCCCGCCCTCAGCGGGGTCGATCTGACGATCCGCAAGGGTGAGAGGATCGGCATCATCGGCGGAACGGGAGCGGGCAAGACCACCCTCTTGAACCTGCTGCTCCGCTTCTACGATCCGACCCGCGGCACCATCGACTATCGCGGTGCCCCCCTCTCCCAGTACTCGCTCGATGGCCTCTACTCCGAGATCGGCTACGTGCCGCAGCGACCCCAGGTCTTCAAAGGCACCGTCCGCACCAACCTGCTCCTCGCCAATCCGAAGGCGGACCAGCAGGATATGGAGGCGGCGCTGCGCCTGGCCCTGTGCGACTTCATCCTCGACTCTCCCGAGGGGCTGGAGCGACCGATCGACGAGGGCGCAAAGGACCTCTCCGGCGGTCAGCGCCAGCGGTTGGCCATCGCGATGGCGCTGGTGCGCCACCCGCAGATCATCATCCTGGACGACTCCTTCTCGGCGCTGGACTTCCTCTCGGAGCGCCGCCTGCGGGACAACCTCCGCTCGCTGGGACCCGCCCTGACGCAGATCATCGTCTCCGAGCGCGTCTCCTCCCTCCAGGGCTGCGATCGCATCGTCGTGCTTGATGAAGGCAGAGTGGAGAGCATCGGAAGCCCCACCGACCTCTACGGTCGCTCGCCGATCTACACCCGCATCTGCGATGTCCAGAAAGGAGTCGCCCGATGACCGCTCAGCACAGATTCAAGAACAGCATGACCTGGATGCGCAGCATTTGGCCGCTCGTCAAGAAGAGAAAAGGCATCTCCATCGCCGTGATCATCTTCGCCATGATCTACATCATCGCCCTCCTCAGCATCTCGGTGGTGATGGGCAGCGCGCTCGACCTCGCGCTGGGAGAGCTGCAGGCGAACAGCGAGAACCTCCTGGCCTCCCGCCAGCACTTCTGGATCCTGATCGGACTCATGGGCGGGTTGACGATCGGCTCGGGAATCTGCCAGTTCCTCTTCGAGTACCTGACCAACGTCCTGACCCAGAGCGTCGTCAAGGATATCCGCGACCGCGTCTTCACGAAGATGAGCAACCTGACGATCAAGTACATCGACTCCCGCCCCCACGGCGATATGCTCTCGCTAGCCACCGTCGACACCGAGAACGTGATGGCGGGTCTGACCGCCATCTTCAAGACCCTGATCGAAGGTATCTTCACCCTGGTGTTCACCCTCGCCTTCATGTACGGCCTCAACTGGCTTCTGGCCACCATCGTCCTGATCCTCTCCCCTCTCTCGTTCCTCATCGCCAGGTCCGTGGCGACCCACTCGCGCAAGTACTTCAAATCCCAGGCCCAGCTCGCCGGCGAACTCGCCGGCTGCACCCTGGAGCGGGTGAGAAACTATCGCGCCGTCCGCGCGCTGGGGATCCAGAGCGAGTCCTACGACTCCTTCGCCGCCATCGATCAGAAGCTCTACGTCCAGGGACAGAAGGCGCAGTTCTTCTCCTCCTGGACCAATCCGACGACCAGATTGGTCAACAATATCGTCTACGCGTGCATCGGCATCGCCGGCGTGGTGATCCTGGTGTTCCAGCCCTCCCTCGCCCCGCTGGGTGCCGCCCTGACCATCGGTCGACTCAACACCTTCCTCTCCTTCGCGCTCAAATTCGCCAAGCCCTTCAACGATATCTCCTCGGTGGCGACCGAATCCCAGAATGCGCAGGCCTCCCTCCACAGGATCGACGACCTTTTGTCACAGCCTGGAGAGAGCGACGCGGGATCGCAGCAGATCGCGGCCCCGCTCGATCCCGGAACGATCGAGTTCAAGCACATCGAGTTCGGCTATGAGCCGGAACAGACGGTCCTAAAGGATCTGAACCTCCAGGTCTTCGCGGGTCACCGCGTCGCCATCGTCGGTTCCACCGGCTGCGGCAAGACCACCTTGATAAATCTGCTCCTCCGCTTCTACGATCCGCGCCACGGACAGATCCTCATGAACGGGCAGGATGTCCAGAACATGTCGAGGAGCTCGGTCCGAAGCCGCTTCGGCATGGTCCTACAAGACACCTGGATCTTCTCCGGCACCGTCCGGGAGAACATCGCTTACGCCGATCCTGACGCCTCCGATCAAGAGGTGGAAAACGCGGCTAAAAGAGCTCAGGCCGACAGCTTCATTCGCCGCCTGCCTCAGGGCTATTCGACCCCGATATCACAGAGCTCCGGCCTCTCCGAGGGCGAGAAGCAGCTCATCTCGATCGCCCGAGTCCTGCTGATGAATCCCCAGATGATCATCCTCGACGAAGCTACTTCGAGCCTGGATGCGGTGAGCGAAAAGAACATCACCGCCGCCATCGCGGAACTGTCCACCAACCGCACGACGATCGTCATAGCTCACCGGCTGCAGACCATCATCGATTCGGACGCTATCGCGGTCCTGGATCAGGGCCGGGTGGTCGAGATTGGAACCCACGACGAGCTGATGCGGAAGAGAGGAGTCTACTACCGCATCTACACCAGCCAGTACCAGTGACCTTTAGAGAGCGGATTCATCCACTAATCCAGGAAAAAAGTTATTACTACAAAGGGATTTGTGATATATTTTCCTTGTTCCGTTCAGCGGAATATGCACTAAATCGAAAGTTTAGGGCGGGCCTGATGGCTCGCCCTTTGCTTTCACGGAGGTTGAGAATGGAGAAGACAGCGCTCTCGGCTGCCGAGAAGGCAGCTAGAAAGACTGCAGAGGAGATGGGATACCAGTTCTATTCCATCCGCGCCTACAGAGAGGGACAGACCGAGTTTCTGGAAGTCTGCATCGACAAGGACTACCGCATCGGTCTAGACGATGTCGAAGCCTACTCCCAGAAGCTGGGGGAGGAGCTGGACAAGCTGCCCGAGCTCTCTACGCCCTATACGCTGGATGTCGCTTCGCCCGGCGCCGAGCGGGAGTTTCCCAAGGAGGATATCCCCAAGGTTCTAGACCGCTACATCGAGGTCGAATCCACCGCTCTTCCCCAGGGCGAGAAGGCGGAGGGCACCATCGAGAGCTTCGACGGTCAGACCCTGGTCCTCAAGCGCTTCATCAAGGGGCGCCGAAAGATGTACCGCCTGCCCTACGAGAGCATCCTCCACTGCCGTTTCAAAGTACATATCTGATGAGCGAATTTCATGATGCTTCACCGAGAGAAGATCAATACTGAAAGGAATGCACAAAATGCCTAAGAAGACTACTGCAAACAAACCCCTTCCCACCTCCAACTGGGATCTGAAGATCGACATCAAGGCTCTCAATTCAGCCGCGATGGGCATCTCTCAGGATTTCCACATCGACCCCTCCACCACCAAGGAGATCATCAAGAGCTCCCTGCTCAAGGCCTACAAGGATATCTGGGCGCGCGAGCACGGTTACCAGCTCAGCCGCAGCAAGGGACGCAATGCCGCGCGCGACATCATGGCTGGTCCGACGATCG
This sequence comes from Caryophanales bacterium UBA6449, assembly GCA_002437105.1. Classification (GTDB taxonomy): domain Bacteria; phylum Bacillota_I; class Bacilli_A; order RFN20; family CAG-288; genus CAG-568. Next base: position 43,067 of record DJOB01000004.1, on the reverse strand, counting down.
ACAACTCCAAGGATCTGCTGGCCGATATCGATATCGACTGGGAGAGCGGCAACATCCAGTTCTGGGATGGAAAGATGATCGTCCCCACCGACGATGACATCGAGGATGACTACACCCAGATGTCGCTGGAGGAGGCGAAGGAGTACGCCGACGACGATGAGGACTCCTACGGCAACAAGATCGTCAGAGAGGGCCAGATCGTCGAGCCCGGACACATCTTCTACCTGCGCTCCGATCTGACTAACGACATGTTCGGTGCCTCCTTTATCAAGTCTGCCATCTCGTCCATACACCAGAAGATGGCTGATCGTGCCAAACAGACGATCATGGACAAGTTCGCCAATCGCATCGGAACCAACATCACCGGTACCGTCGAGAGCATCGACTCCAACCTCGGCTACACTCTGCGGTTCGACGCCGACACCACCGGCGTCCTGTCCAATCAGGACACCATCGGCGGCAATAGGAACAAGGCCGGCGAGAGATTCGAGATCGGCGAGCGCGTCACCGTCTATCTCAGCGGCGTGACCGAGTTCGATGGACACCCCTCGCTCAGCATCTCGCGCACCTCCGACGGCTACATGAGAGCCCTGTTGACCGCCGATGTCCCCGAGCTTCAGGACGGCACGGTGAAGATCGAGAGATCCGCCCGCATGCCCGGTATCCGCACCAAGATCATGGTCTCCTCCACCAACCCCGATGTCGATCCGGTCGGTGCCTGCACCGGTAAGGGCGGTATCCGCACCTCCGCGGTCCGCTCCTCTACCAAGGATAACGAGTCCCTGGATATCTCGCGCTGGTACGAGGATCCGGAGCTGAGGCTGTTCGAGGCCTTCAAGCCCGCGGAGATCCTCGGCTTCAAAGTCCGGGCCACCAGCCAGCCGGCCGCGAGCGAGAGGAGGTTCGACGACCGCGGATCCAGGCGCCGGGACGACCGTCCTTCGATCTACGTGGTCTGCGAAAATAACGGGAAGAAGAGAGCTGTCGGTAAGCGGGGATCCAACGTCATGCTGGCCGGTCGCCTCTGCGGCTACCAGATCTCCGTCCTCGAAGAGGATGAGGCGAAGAGCCAGGGCATCGACTATCTGACCCGTTCCGACGTCCTCAGCATGGTCAAGGCGCGCCACGAGCAGGAGGCTCTACTCAAGGCTAGAGAGGAAGCTGAGGCCGCTAAGGCTCAAGCTCCCGCTGCGCCTGTCACCGCCGCGCCCGCTGTCGAGAAGACCCAGCCCGTCGCTGCTCCCGCAGCAACGGAGACGGTCGCTCCCGCCGTCGAGGCCAAGAAGGAGACGGTCGAACAGCCCGCTGCTCCCGTCGCTGCGCCGGTGGCGCCCGCCGTTTCTGCCCCGGTGACTCAGCCCGCCGCGGCTGCTGCTCCTGCGGCGGCTGCTCCGGCTGTTGAAGCGCACGCCAAGAAGGAAGACGAAGAGCCGGTGGAGCACGTCGCCATCACCGGTCGTCGCCGGGTCTCGCTCTCCGCTCTGGAGGAGGAAGTCGAGAGAGAGCGCACGCGCAAGCCTACCTCCCGTCCCAACTGGAAGAAGCGCAAGGAGAAGGAGAACCAGTCCGAGAAGCCTGAGAAGGAGATCAAGACTCCCATCCAGAACGCCATGCCCATCTACACTCCCGAAGAGCTGGCTAAGCTCAACGAGGAGGACCAGAACGACGACGATTCCAACGTCTACGATGACAGCGATGATATCTACGATGACGACTCCTACTACGATGACAACAATGATAAGAAGTAGATTTCCCCTCATCTAGAAGTAGACGAGACGTGAAGCAGATCCGATCAGCGCCGCAAGGAAGGAGGGTTTATGAGCACTAAATCCAGACAGATAAAGAAGCGTACCGGCTATGTTCCCCATCAGCACGAGGATGCTCCCAAGCGCCACAAAGGCACCGGAGAGGTGAAGAACGGCAAGTTCACATACGAGGGAGATATCACCGTCGAAGAGCTCTCCAAGAAGTTGAGTATCCGCCCGGCCGATATCGTCAAGTTCTTCTTCCTCAAAGGCAAGATCACCACGATGAACACCGTCCTGGACGATGAGAGCATCGCTGAGGTCTGCTTGGAGAACAACATCGACTTCGAGCGCAAGGCCCCGGTCGACCCGACGGATTTCACCGCTGAGGAACCCGACGATCCTTCCAAACTGGTCGAGAGGCCCCCGGTAATCACCGTCATGGGACACGTCGATCACGGAAAGACCACGCTCATCGACCGGATACGCCACTCCAGCGTCGCCCTGGGCGAGGCCGGTGGCATCACCCAGGAGATCGGTGCCTACCAGAAGGACATCAAAGGCAAGAAGATCACCATCCTCGATACTCCGGGCCACGAGGCCTTCACCGCCATGCGCGCCCGGGGCGCCAAGATCGGCGATATCGCCATCCTGGTCGTCGCCGCGGACGATGGCGTCATGCCGCAGACGCGCGAGGCTATCGATCACGCCCGCGCCGCTAAGCTCCCCATCATCGTCGCCATCAACAAGTGCGACAAGCCCGGAGCGAATCCGGACCGCGTCCTCTCCGAGCTCGCAGGTCTGGGACTCAACCCGGAGGAGTGGGGTGGCGACACGATCTGCTGCCGCATCTCCGCTCGGACGGGTGAAGGGGTGGACAATCTGCTGGAGAACGTCCTGACCCTCGCCGAGTTGCTGGAGCTGAAAGCCAATCCCTCCCGGATGGCGGAAGGAACGGTGATCGAGGCGGGTCTCGATCGCCGCGAAGGTGCGAAGGCGACTCTGCTCGTCCAGAACGGCACCCTCCATGTCGGAGACTGCATCGTCGTCGGCACCTACTTCTGCAAGGTCAGAAGGATGACCAACGAGTACGGAAAGCAGCTCAAGTCCGCCGGTCCTTCCACCCCCGTCTCCATCATCGGACTGAGCGGTGTCCCCACCGCGGGCGACTCCTTCCGCGCCTTCGCTGACGAGAAGAAAGCCAAGGAGATCGCGGCGGCTCGAGCCGCTAAGTCGCTGGCGAAGAGCAACGCGCAGGGCGTCACCCTCGCCAACGCTCTCTCCATGATGAGCGAGGACAGCGACGAGCAGGTCCTCAACCTGGTAGTGAAGACCGATACCCAGGGAACCGCCGAGGCTCTGAAGGAAGCTATCACCAAGATCGCGGTCCCTTCCGTCAAGACCAACCTGATCCGCTGCGCGACCGGTGAGGTGACCGAGGGCGATGTCGTGCTAGCCGAAGCCAGCCACGGTCTCATCATCACCTTCAATACGCGCACCTCGTCCCTGGCCCTGGACCTCGCCAAGCAGAAGAAGATCGAGATCCGGAACTACAACATCATCTATCAGCTGATCGACGATATAACCAAGGCGATGAAGGGCCTGCTCAAACCCACCTATAAGGAGGTCGTCTACGGTCACGCTGAGGTGCGGGCTGTATTCAAGTCCAACAAGGCGGGATCCATCGCGGGCTGCTACGTCACCGACGGCAAGATCCCCAATGGCGCGCAGGTCCGCATCGTGCGGGAACAGCAGGTCGTCGAGACGACGAAGATCTCCAGTCTCAAACATATCAAGGACGATATCAAAGAGGCTGCGACCAAGACTGAATGCGGACTCACTCTCTGCTCCAACTTCAAATTCACTGTCGGTGATGTGATCGAGGCTTTCGGCCTGGAGGAGGTTAGAAGCGACTGATGGCAGACAAGAGAAAAAGAGTAGCGCAGCTGGTCTTCAAGAACATCTCAGAGATCATCCTCTCCGAGCTCAAGAATCCGATATGCCAGCTCGCTTCCATCAACGAGGTACGACTGAACTCCGATAACTCCCTCGCCACCGTCTATGTCACCCACCTGCAGAAGGAGAAGACGGACGCTCTGCTCAAGTACCTCACGCGAAATAAGGGCATGATCAGATCGCGGCTGGCCAAGATGATGAGCATCTACAAGGTTCCCGATATCATCTTCAAGAAGGATGACCTATTCGATCAGGGAGCCAAGATCGACGCTCTGCTCGATGATGCCCTCAATGCCAAGCCCAAGACGATCGACGATATCCCCGACAAGAAGTAATGAGAAACCCCAGCAGCGCTGGGGTTTTATCTTAGAGAGAGAAATCGATGGAAAAAACACAGCGAGTCTTTACCGCCCTAAGGTTCGATGACACCTCGATAGAGAGGATAGAGGAGATTCAGAGAAGGATCGGCACGCTGGGTCTTCACGGGGTCCCCATCCCCGGATCCGCCCTCCACTCTACCCTGTACTTCCTCGGAAACAGCGACACCAAGACCTGTCTAGCCGCTGATCAGATCGCTAAGGATACTTCTAAGACCGTCACCGGCCTCCACCTGACAGCTGACCGAATAACTCTCTTTGAAAGAGCACGCTGCCTCGTCCTCATCTTAAAGAAGGAGCCCGCCCTAGAGGAGAGTTGGCGCCAACATATAGAGAGATTGAGAGCGGCCGCAATAATCCAGACCGATCAACCGCTCCTCTACACTCCCCATATCACCCTATTCAGAAGAGTGAAGCTGGTGGATCGCACCATACTCGATATACCTGTCTCACAGCTACCTTTAACAGTAAAGGATGCCGTTCTCTACGAATCCATCCTGGGGATGGATAAACCTACCTATCTTCCCTGGAAAGATCCTTCACCTCGCTAGGTCGCGACTAAAACGCACCCCACTCGCGCTTTCTCTGCCTATTGCTTCGATAGAGAGAATCCGAGAATGATGAGGTACCAGATGATCACTACGGTGAAAAAGCCGCAGGCATCGATAACTACATCGTGAAGCGAAGGCCCGCGTCCCATCGTCATCCCCTGCTCCAGCTCGGAGAAGAGCGCTAGAAGCGAGCCGATAACCAGATTGCCGAAGGTGGCTAGAGTCCTCAGACCCGCCCCCTTGAAGCTCAGCGTGATGAAGAGCATTCCCAGTCCGCCGGTCAACCCGAAGAGTCCGAAGTGACCGAGTATCTTGCGGACCAGGAAGACTAGATGGTCGAAATCCAACCCGCTCTCGGCCCCGCCTATCGCATCATAGATGGGCTTGCTCACCGCCTCGGACTGATCGGAACTGACCTGGCCATCCATCCCCGCCTCAACCATGATGAGGAGACAAAGACCCACAAAACAGATGAGGGACAACCAGCGAAATACTTCTCTCACGATACCTCTTTGTGACATCTCTCAGCTCCCATCCGGAAGAGATTCTATAGCAATATGAGCCCCGCTTCTCCAGCTATCGGGCCACAGCTAGTCTGACGCCCTCTTTCAGCCTTTGCAGACCGTCGCGGAGGAGTTCCTTAGAAGTGGCGAGATTCATCCGCAAGAAACCCTTCCCATCCTCGCCGAAGACGCTACCATCGCTGAGGTATAAACCCGTCTTCTCCCGCAGGAAGCTAGCAAACTCGCCCGCTTTCGGAAGCGCGGTCGCATCGATCCACATGAGGTAGGTCGCATGGGCCTTGGCGTAGCAAAGCTCAGGGATCTCCCTATCGATATAGTCCTCAGCTATCCTCCGGTTTTTAAAGACGTAATCCCGCATCTGATCCAGCCAGGCTTCCCCCTTATCGAAACAGGCGATAGAGACCGCATAGCTGAAGAAATTACCTTCCATCAGCTCATCTCGATTGAGGGCGAAAGCCATCCTCGCCCTCAGCTTCTCATCCTCGACTAGAACCGAGCTGGTCTGCAGACCCGCGATATTGAAGGCCTTGGTCGGAGATAGACACACGACCCCATACTTCTTTCCCGCTTCAGAAACTTTGAAATAGGGATTGTAGCTATAACCGGGCTCAGTGATCTCCCCGTGGATCTCATCGCTGATCACAAACTTGCCAAACCGGTTAGAGAGCTCTCCGATCCTCTGGAGATCAGCCGCCGTGAAGATACTTCCGAAGGGATTGGCCGGATTAGAGAAGAGGAATACGGGGCACCGCGGATCTTTGAACGCCTCCTCTAGAGCCGACCAGTCGATCTGATATCCCGAGGCCATCAGACTCATCCGGATCGGCCTGATCACCCGACCATCGTTGAGGATAGAGTGATAGAAGATATGGTAGTTAGGAACGAGGACCGCCACTTGTTCTCCCGGTTTTGACAGTTCCCTGATAGTTGAGGAGATCGTGGGAACCACCCCCTGCGAAAAGAGGAGCGAACCTTGGGGGATCGCCAGCTGATGCCGTTTCCAATAGAAATCGATATAGCTTTTCTCCCACCGATCAGGGAGATCAGAATAGCCGTAGACCTTCTGATCGAGAAACTGCTGCAGCGTCTCTCGCACCTCAGGGCAGACCTCGAAATCCATATCGGCCACCCACATGGGCAGCTCACCCGGTTTCACATGCCACTTGGAAGAGTAGGTACCTCTCCGGTCGGGCAGACGATCAAATTCATACTTCATAGATCACCTCTTAACGATCGTCAATTCATCCTTCTTCACCCGGGGACTATCGAGCAGAATCCCCTTATAGGCGGGAGCGCTGAACTTCCCGCTGATGGGATTCTTCAGATCGAGGACGCCGGAAGAGATCTGCACATCGCAGCCAGAGGAGTATTCAAAGGTGAGGTCGCTATTATCGATAGTGCAATCGATCAGCGTTATTCCGCTCATATAGCAGAAGCCCTGGTGGGATCTGATGAGGCAGTGCCGGAGGGTTATATCCTTGGAATTCCAGCCGAAGTATTCGCCATCGATCGTGCAGTTCTCCAGGGTGATCGAAGACGAATTCCAAAAAGCGTCCTTAGACTTCAAAATAGAATTGGTAATCTTGATATCTCTACTTCCGTCAAAGGGATAATTGCCTTGTATCTCGATGTGATCGAAGGTGGATGAGACGGTCTGTAGCCCTACGTAGTCACCCTTCAGAAACAGGTTCCGCCCGTCGATGTGATCACACCACCAGAGCGTCTCGGTCGCCTGCTCAAAGCGGCAGTCGACCAGGGAAATCGAACTGGCGTGCCTTATACACTTAGGTTCCTTGAAGATGCATCTCGAGAACTCTGAATCCTCCGAATACCAGATTCCCGCATGCGCCTCATTATCGAAAGTACATCCCTCTACCCGGAGATTCTTTCCGTACCAGAACGGATACTTCCAAGTGAAGAGACAATCTACCGCTTCGATGTTTCTACACTCCTTCAATGGGGACTCACCTTCGAGAAAAGTACATTTGACGACCTTGAGATCGCGGCGAGCAAATAGAGATCTCTCGCCCGAAAAAGACTGGTTTTCAATCAACTGACATCCCGCTGAAGCAATATTTGCCATAGTTAACTCCCGATATACCGTCAGAGACACACTGTCACTAAGTATAAAACAATCAGGATTTCAAAAGGCGCGCGGTGCTCCCTACAAAGCCTCTCAAGCAACGATAGGAGCCACCCTTCTCTCTCCCGTAAATCCCCATCAGATGATGAGACGACGAGAGGACCCGGAGAAGCGGGGCCTCGGATTCGAGAAAGAGGCGCCCACCCTGGGCAGCCATCTTTTCCTGAAGCCCCTCAACCACCACGGTGGGTAGAAAACTTGAAGCAGCCTCCAAACTCAGCAGGGACTTATCGCTGATCGCCTCTATATCGACGCCTTCCTCACACTTGAATGGTCCCACCTCGGTTCGTCTCAAGCTCTCCAGGTATCCCACAGTGCCGAGACAGGCTGCGATATCTTCTCCGAGCGTGCGGATGTATGTTCCGCGCGAAACCTCCGCTGTGAAAGTGATCCGCCCAGCGCTCAGATCATCGAGAGCTATGGAATAGATGTGGACAGTCTGCGGTTTGAGCTCGACCTTACCACCCTGCCTAGCGATCTCGTAGGCCCTCTTGCCATCGACGTGCTTAGCCGAATACTGCGGAGGAATCTGTTGAATCACACCTAGGAATCCGGCGAGGACGCTCCTCACTGCCTCGCGGCTCAGCGGCGGTACCTCTTTCGTCTCGAGAGTCTGACCGGACAGCTCACCCGTATCCTTCCGTTCTCCTAGCACCAAAACCGCCCTATATGTCTTATGAAGATCCTCCATGAAGGGAAATAGCTTAGTTCCCCGACCCACGCCCAAAACCAAAACACCGGTCGCAAATGGATCCAGCGTTCCCAGATGACCGACACCGCTCTCATCCAGGAGCTTCTTCGCCCTATTATCAACCTCGCGCGAAGTGACACCAGCCTTCTTATCGATAACGATTATTCCATCCATCACTTGATCTGCTCCAGAGCCAACGGGGTGATGGCCCCGGTGATCTCATCCATTATTTTTAGCACATCGAGTTTATCGGTGGATTTGATCGTCAGAACGATCCTAGTGCATCTATCGTTATTGAAACGGCAACTACCGATCTCCACATCCTTGATCAAAACCTGCATATCATCGAGTATTCTGGTCACCTTACCTAGAGTCATAGAGCCCTTGGGGACCACATAAGCTAGACGCACCACCTTCTTTCCGCCGAATCTATTCTCGACCGATTTAAGACCGACGAGAACGATGATAGCAACGGCGGTGGCAATAATCGCAACGAACACCAGCCCTGAACCGGCGCACATGCCGATAGCGGCGGAGATCCAGAGAGTCGTCGCGGTCGTCAATCCCTTGACGGACACACCGTTCTGGATGATGGCTCCCGCACCGATAAAACCGATACCCGGCACCACTTGAGCCGCGATTCGCGCGGGATCGGAATTCATCCCGGAATCCTTGAAGGCAAACTCCGACACGATAGTAAAAAGAGCCGCGCCCACACCGACGAGCATATGGGTTCTCAAGCCGGCCGCATATCCGTGGATCTCGCGCTCGAGTCCGATCGCACCACACAGAAGGCTCGCGATCAAGAGAAGAATCAGGGAGTAGACGGCAACTCCCCAACTTCCTCCCACCAGGTCCTGTATCTGACTAATCCATGAATCCATATATTTGCACCTCGAACGCATGCGAGTTGAGTTTATCGATGTAAGGGCTTTTATTATAATTCATCGCTCTATTTATTCCGTAGACTCCGATCCAGAATCCGATCGAAACAGGCCTGCTTCACCGAAGACAGAGAAGAGAACCGCCGAAAAGCCCCATGATTGATACTCATCTGGAATTTTCCCTCTTCAGGGCTGAACACCTCGAAGTGCTCTCCAGCAAAATCGAGAGCGTACCCCGCACCAGCGATAGGTCTCCAAACCGCAGACCTGAAGGCAGACATCAGCTTCTGTCCCTTCTTGAAGAGGGTTTCCTGCCGCTTGGATAGTTCAATATCGCCCATCAGATTTCCAGCGCAGAGGCAACCGACCGAGAGTGTTCTTCCGACCTTGGAGACCATATTGTGGACATACCTGATCATCGTCCCACAATTCTGGCAGTGAAAATCGCAGGTCCCATGATCGATGATTCCCACGCATTCCCATCCGTCAGGATTAACGTTCTCATAGTTGAATGACTTGAGGTAATCCAGATTGAGCGCGCAAGGAATTGTATTCATGTCAAACACTCTGCCCGAGCGGATACTCGCGCCTTTACCTTCTCGCACTCTCCCGCGAGAAGCGGCGCCCTGAGGATCGTACTCAGGCCTGGTTTCAGGATGGTTAGGGTCCTGGATCCATGGCTTATAAAAGGGGATATCCCCAATTGAACTATCTGAACTATCTCTATCTTTTACATTGTTCTTAACCGGTTTAATATCTAAAACATCTTTATTATCTTTAGTAGGATTTTCCTGTTCGATCATCTCGGCCAACCGGGAGCTGATCTTCAGATGTTTACAGCCGAAAGATCCGAAGTCCACGCCGACCGAATCCGGATTAACCTCGGTTATCACCCCGCGACCATAGGCGGGATGCACAATAGCCAGACCGACGACGAAGGTCGGTCCCGGCAGAAGGTTATTAGCCCTATTCGCAGTTTCATAACCGATGCAGCACAGGTTATCCGTCCCTATCTCATCGATGAACCGGGATACTCTCCCCCTCTTGTCCCCTCCGAAGGACTCGGCGCTTCCGAAGAGATAGAGCTCATCCTGGGCTCGAGTCAGAGCCACGTAGCAGAGCCGCCGCTCCTCCTCCATACCGCCTCGACCCTCCTCATTGCTCCGGTTAGAGGGGAAGATACCTTCGCTGAAGCCCGTCACGAAGACATTCTTAAACTCCAGTCCCTTCGCCGCATGGATCGTCAGGAGCTTAACCTTGTCGCTCGCCATCTCGCCGGCGTCCACCTGCTCAAAATCCTCGATATACTCGTGCAGCGAACTGATCTCGCTGTTGTTCTCCGCATACCTAGAGAAGCTCTTGCGAAAGGTGTTCAGATTATCGAACTTCTCATCATCGCCTAACTTCCGGATGTATTCCGAATATCCCGTCTCATCAAGCGCGGCATCGATGATGTCGGATAGCGAATAGCGACCGATCATCCGCTTCACCTTCTCGATCGCCGAAACCAGATCCCGCACGGAGCTCTTCCCGATCACTGCATCGTTCAGAGAGGAACGAAGAACGTGATACAGGTTCTTACCTCCAGCCAAGTTCTCCAGGTACTTCAGCTTCTTCTCGCCGAACCCCCGCCGCGGAATATTGATGATCCTCTTGAGTGAAGCGTCATCATCGCAATCTACCACCTTGAGGATAGCTAGGGCATCCTTGATCTCTTCGCGCTGATTGAATGGGACACCGCCGATCACCTCGTACGGAATGTCCTGGGCCTTGAAGGCCTGCTCCACCTCATCGGATAGAAATCCCGACCGCAAGAGCACCGCATCATCGCTGAACTTCCCACCTTTCTTAACTTTGTCTCCGATGATCGCAGCGATATCCGCGGCGCACTTCTCCAGAGTCTTTTCGCAGTAGAAATAGACGGGGACATCCGATCTCCGATCGGTATAGAGATCCTTCTTCACCCTCTCGCTATTGTGGGAGATCAAGGAGTTCGCGCACTTCAATATCCTGTCAGTCGACCGATAATTCCTGGCCAGAATAAAATCCTGGGTGGGCCGATGCTTGAGCGGAAAGTCCAAGAGGATCCGATTATCGCTGCCGCGCCACTCGTAGATATTCTGATCCGGGTCGCCGACCACAAAGAGATTGTGCTTCTTCGCCGCCAGGATATCGATCAGCTGCTCTTCCAGTCCCGAGGTATCCTGAAACTCATCGACTTCGATATAGTCGAACTTCTCCTGCCACTTCCTTCTCACCTTTTCATCAGTGGTCATCAGGTAGAGGGTAAAGCAGATAAGATCATCGAAATCCAGGATCCGATGATCCTTCTGATACTGGATATAGTCGATGAATACCTTATCCTGGACATTCTTCAACGCTTCACGTTTCTCCACGTCGGCGTTCAGAGAGCTGAGCATGCCGGGAACATAATCTATATTGGACTTGAACTTCCCCAGCCACGCGAGAAAAGCTCCAAAACTGCCACTGTCCATCCGCAGGTCATACTTGCGATAGAGATTGCGGAGAAGCGCCCGCTGCTGCCGCTCGTCCATGACCTCGAAATTCTTGGGATACATGATCGCGTCGTGCTCGGCCCGGAGTATCTTGGTGCAGAGAGAGTGATAGGTGCAGATGAACTGAGAGCTGAAGTCCTCCCCCTCGAATCGGCGGATGCGCGCGACCATCTCGCTCGCCGCCTTCTTGGTAAAGGTGACGCAGAGAAGGCTATCGGGATCGATCAGGTTATCCTCGAGCAGGTGAAGATACCGGGCGGTGAGCACCCGCGTCTTACCCGTACCGGCGCCAGCGATCACCCGCACATATCCCTCGGTGGCTGAAACGGCCGCTAACTGTTCTGGATTCAGGGATTCAAGATACTTTTCCATAGTGACCTCACTGATCAGCAGAGATATTTTAAAGCTGCAATAGAGACAAAAAAAGGACGGGCGGACAGCAGCCCATCCTTCTACGCTATAGACCGAAAATTATCAGAGTAGACCTAGATCAGTCCACGCTCGATCAGCTTAGGACGCAGCAGATCGGAGGTAGCGAAGTCCCTCTCCTGTCTAGCCCGCTCGTACTGAGCTACCAACTTCTTATCATCATCAGTAAGTTTGAAAGGCTCTGTATATATTCCCAGAAGGTTATATAGATATGACAGAGTGCCTGCGGACTCCGCAATCTGATCAAGGGGAGTACGCGCGCTCCTCAGCTGGGTCAAAGCGGTCTTGACCGCCCCTTCAACCACGGTGAGCGCATTGGCGATATTGAGATCGTGGCAGAGGAAATCCAGCGCCTGAGCACAAGCCGCCTCATTCTTCCTGTCCGGATCGACCGGCGCACCCGCCAGCGCCAGACGGGCCTGCAGCCTCCTCATAGTCGCGACATACCTCGACGCGGTCTGTTCCGATTCCTCGATCGCCTCCTCGGAATAGGCGATCGGAGCCCGATAGTGGCTGCGGTAGAAGAAGAGACGCAGCGCATTGCCCGAGTGCTGAGCTAGAAGGTCCTTAGCCAGAACTACGTTGCCCAAGGACTTGGACATCTTCTCACCCTTAGCTGCGGTCAAGAAGCCGACATACATCCACAGGTGAGCTAGAGGCGTCCCGTCGTAACCGATAGACTGCGCTCTCTCGTTCTCGTGGTGGGGGAACTTGAGATCGAAACCACCGCCGTGAATATCGATCACCGGCTGCTTGAAGACCGTCTTGATCATAGTGACGCACTCGGTGTGCCAGCCCGGACGCCCCGCACCGAAAGGACTGGGGAACTTGATCCCCTGATCGGAGGTCAGCTTCCAGAGAGCGAAATCCCGCGGATCGCGTTTCGTGTCCAGCGTTTCCACCCTCTTGCCCGCCTGGTTCTCATCGACCTTGATGTGAGAGATCGCGCCGTAATCAGCGATCTTTCCCACCGAGAAGTACACGTCGTCGCCCGAGCGGTAAGCATAGCCGCGATCCAGCAGGACCTGGATGAAATCCTGCATCTTCTGGATCGTCTCGCTCGCCCGGGGATGATAGAAGAGAGGCAGGAGATGCAGAGGAGCTAGGCAGGCTTCATAAGCATCGATATAGAACTGCGATATCTCCTTCTCGGTCTTCTTCTCCTTGAGCGCCTCAGCGATGATCTTATCGTCGATATCGGTGTAGTTGGAGACCACCTTGGGCTCGAGTCCCTTCGCCTTGATCACGCGGGTCAAAACATCGAAGACCACCACGGGCCGCACGTTTCCGAGATGCACGTAGTTGTAGACGGTAGGACCGCAGTAGTAGATGCTGACCTCGCCGGGCTTGACGGGATTCACCTCTACCTGTTCAGCTCTGAGAGAATCGTATAGATATATTCCAGTTCCCATAGACTTTCACTCCCTGTGTTCAGAATCAGCCTGGAAGGAGTCGACCTCCTTCTGCAGGCTCTGCAGACGATACATATCATAGTAGGTGCCGTGCTTGGCGATCAGCGAATCGTGCGTTCCGCTCTCGACCACCCTTCCCCTATCGATCACATAGATGTGATTCGCATCCTTGATCGTCGACAACCGATGGGCGACGATGACCATGGTGCCGAGCGTTCTCAGCCGCCGCAGGGATCCCTGAATGATCTCCTCCGTCTCGGTATCGATATTGGCGGTGGCCTCATCCAAGACCATCATCGAGGGCTTGTGATAGACCGCACGCGCGAAGGAGATCAGCTGCTTCTGACCGACCGAGAAGTTATTTCCACGCTCGCGCACAATCGAGTTGACCCCATCGGGCAGCGCCTCGATGAAGCTCTCCGCTCCGACCACCTTGATCGACTGCTCCAGCCTCGCCTGATCGACCGGGCGGTCGAAGAGCGTGATATTGTCCGCGATCGTTCCGGAGAAGAGGAAAACATCCTGCATCATCTGCGAGATATTCGATCTCAAGCTCTCGATCGTCATGTCGGAGACATCGATGCCATCGATGAAGATCCTCCCCTTCTGGGGAACCATATTCCTGACGATGAGTCCGATGATGGTCGATTTGCCCGCGCCCGTCGCTCCCACGAAGGCCGCCGTCTCACCCGGCTTGACGTGGAAGCTGACATCCTTCAGCACCCACTCCTCGCCGACATAGGCGAACCAGACGTGATCGAACACGATATCGCCCTTGACCGTAGAGGCGATCTCGGGATGCGCGAGCGCGATAGGATTATCCTTCTCCAACTCCTCCAGCGACCTAGCTCCGGGTTTATCCTCGACCGAGGGACGGACCGACATCAGAGCGCTGACCCGCTCCGCCGAGGTGAGAACATTCTGGAGCCGATTGAGCAGCTCAGCCATATCCTGAACGGGTTGGAAGAAGTTTCCCGTGTATCCGTAGAAGTTATATAGGTCTCCTGCGCCAAAGGGGTTGCCGGTCGAGATGACCAGATCGCCGGGGACCAAGACGAATCGGATTCCGAAGAAGAGCACGAGGACCGCAGAAGCCAGCTGCAGGAAGTACATGATGGGGCGATAGAAGGAGAAGATATTTATCTGTTTGACATAAGCGCGACGGAGCAGATCGTTCTTCCGCTCGAACTCCCGCAGCTTGACATCCTCCGCATCGAAAGCCTTGATGGTTCTCATCCCGGTGATGGATTCCGACAGGAAGCCATTGATCTCGGACCGCTGGCGCCGCTGCTCGCGGAAGTACTTCTTGGTCTGCCGGCGGAAGAAGAAGGAGATGAAGAATACGACAGGGGTCATGAAGACGAAGATCAGCGCAAGTTTCCACGATAGGAAGAAGGAGATGATCATCGTCATCACGATATTCAGGATATCCCTCGCAAAATTGACGACCATGTCGGTAAAGAACATGCTCAGTCCCCGACAGTCGTTGGTAACCCTGGTCACGTACTTGCCGACGGGCAACGCGTTGATCTGAGCCATCGACAGGGATTCAACATGGCCGAACAGATCGTCGCGGATCTTGGTGACGATCTTCTGACCCATGATGTTGAAGGCCATGCCGTTGAAGTAGATTGCGACGAGGATGACGGCGATGATCCCCGCATAGATGCCGCACAGCATCCCGATCACCTGCATGGGGGAGAGCGACATCTGGACACCGAAGATCTTGAAGTCGTCAGGATCGGTGATGTAGTTGATCATGTAACCCTGGATGCGCGGAATGAAGACGAAACCGAAGGTGATGATAACATCGAGGCTGAGGGCGAAGAGGAAATTCCAGATATGGGGTTTCAAATAGGCGGCGAACCGCTTGATGATCGCCATATCCTTGAGCTTAAACTGCCCCTGGTCCATCGCGTTCTCGAACGCTTCCTGGGCCTTGAGAGCCTTCATCATCTCCTGGACGCCCAGATCGTTCTCCTGGGCGGCCTCGTTCTTTTTCTCTTCAGCCATCACTGCAGCTCCCTCTCGAGCGCCTGTAGCTCGAACATCTTCCGATAGACCGGGCAGGTCTTGAGCAGCTCCTCATGCGTGCCGAAGCCGGCCATCTGTCCCTTGTCGAGCACGAGGATTCCATCGAGGTGCTCGACGACCGAAAGCCGGGAGGAGATGATGAAGGTCGTCTTGCCCTTCCTGTCGTGTCCGATGTTGGCGAGGATGTGCTTCTCAGTGATCGCATCGACAGCCGAGACCGAATCATCGAGGATCAGGATGGCCGGGTTCCTGATGGCCGCCCGCGCCATCGATATGCGCTGCCGCTGACCGCCCGAGACCGCCTTACCCCGCTCCCCGACCAGCGTCTCATAGCCTTCGGGAAGCTCGCGGATATTGCTGTCCACATCCGCGAAGACCGCTGACCGAGTAACGCGTTCCTTCGTGGGTTTAGAGACACCGAACGCGATATTGCCCGCGATCGTATCGGAGAAGAGGAAGGCCTCCTGCGATACGAAGCCGATGCTGTCCCGGATCGCCTTACCGTACCAGTCATTAAGATCGACCCCATCGATGAAGATCTGCCCTCTTCCGACGTTGTAGAGCTTGAGGAGGAGAGTCATGAGCGACGACTTGCCGCTGCCCGTCCTTCCGACGATACCGTAGCTCTTGCCGCTCTCAGCTCGGAAGGAGATGTGCTGAAGAGTGGGACGATCGGGGCTGTCTGGATATGAGAAGCAGAGATCCCTGAACTCCACGTCGCCCTTGACGGGAGCAGATCTGAGGTTCGGAGAATCGACGATCTCATTCGGTGCATCGAGAATCGAGGAGACCCGATTCAGCGAGGCTTTGCCCTTCGAGGTGAGATCGATGAGCATCCCGATCGCCATCAGAGGCCAGATGAACGAGGAGTAGTAGCCGAAGAACTGGCTCAGCGCTCCCGCCGCATCGCTGCCATCGGTAAAGGCAGGGATGCCGGGGAAGACCAGGTCGGGCGTCAGAGCGAAGTAGCCGCCCACCGCCATGATGACCAGGACCGTCGCGTAGATGAGAAGGTTCACGCCGATGTTGGAAGTCAGCTGCGAGAAGCGCGCAAAGCGGATGTTAGCGAGCTTGAGCTTTCCGTTCATATCGCCGAACCTCTTCATCTCGACCCCCTCTCTCACGAAGGCCTTGATGACGGCGAGCCCGGATATCGACTCCTGCGCCATATCGGACATATCCTGGAAGCACTGCTGCGTCAGATTCCACCTCACGGTCTCCCCCTTCATGACAAAGTAGGAAGAGAGCGCCATCGCAGATAGGGGAACCAGGCAGATCAGAGCGAGGACCCAGTGGGTTATAAACATGAAAACAAAACAGGAGCAACCCAGCGCAAATATATCTACCAGGTAGATCAATCCGGAGGAACAACTCTCTGACAAGTCTTCAAGATCGTTGGTAAAGTACGCCATCAAACCGCCCGTCTTCTGCTTGGAGAACCAAGCCAGGGACAGCGTCTGGACATGCTCGTACATCTCCGCGCGCATATCGCACTCGATCAGCTTACCCACCTTGGAGACCGTAAGCCGCCATCCGATGCGGCCGAACGTGATGATCAAGCCGATCACCGAGATGGACAGGACCACAAAGCCGAGCGTCGTCTTGAACCACCCGTTCTCGATGACGAGGTCCATCGTATTGAACTCATCGATCCGCGAAGGACTCAGAGCCCGGATCGTGTCACCGACGATCAGCGGAACCAAGAGCTGCGCGACATCGACGGCGACGAGGAAGATGAGACCGAGGAGGAAGAGATACCAGTATTTCTTGTAGTACTTATTTATATGAGCTCCAAATACCATAGGACCTCTCTTTCTGTCTATCCGATGTGATCGGTAGTCGGTCTTTCGGCCTTCTCGAGAACCCGGACCACCTTCGCATCGAGATCGTAGACCGAAGCGTTGACGATCTCCGCCTCGACGATATCGCCGACGGACAGGGGATCATCGGAGAAGACATAGAGCTTTCCATCGATATCGTCGGGAGCAAACAGATCGGATATGCCCTTGTAGGCGAGATTGCCCGCATCGTATCCCGTGATCAGAACCTTGTACTTCCGACCGATCCTCGCCTTGTTCAGACTGTAGGAGATACCGGCCTGCAGCTTCATCAGCGCATCCAGCCTCTCCTTCTTGATCTTGGCCGGAACCTGATCCTTGAAGCTGTAAGCGGGTGTTCCCTCCTCGCGGTTGTAGATGAAAGCGCCGAGATGGTCGAACTTCTCCTTCTCGACAAACCGCAGCAGCTCCTCGAAATCCTCGTCCGTCTCACCGGGGAAACCGACCATCATCGTCGTCCGCAGAACGATATCGGGGCGCTTGGTGCGCACCTTATCGAGCAGCTCGACATAATCCTGCTCCCGACCGCGCCGATTCATCCGCTTGAGGATGTGATCCGAAGCGTGCTGGAGGGGCAGATCGAAATACGGAGTCAGCGAATGCTCCGAATCCGCATAGAACTCGATCAGGCTGTCGGGGATCTCATCGGGGTAGAGGTACATCAGCTTGACCCAGTTGAACCGGGGATGCTGCAGACACTTCTGCACCAGAGCAGTCAGCGAGGTACCGATATCCCTGCCGTACATCGAAGTATCCTGAGCGATGAGGGTCAAAGAGCGGATTCCACCCTTCTCCATATCGTCCATCTGACGCTCGAGCAGCGGGAGGGGAACCGAGTGGAAACGGCCTCTTATATAGGGGATGGCGCAGAAGGTGCAGAAGTCGTTGCAGCCCTCCGCGATCCGCAGATACGCTTCGGGTCCCGGGTAGGCGAATTCGCGCTTGGTCGCATCGATGCCGCCGGACAGATCGAGATTGGGGAAGGCAGCATTGAGCTGCTGGGCGATGGTGCCGTAGGTGCCGAAGGGGATCCAGCACTTGACCTCGGGCATCTCGCTAGCTACCGCCTTGCCGTAGCGCTGTGCGAAGCAACCCAGCACGACCAGAGGTTTGCCGTACTTAGCCATCTCGAGGATGGTATCGATCGCCTCCTTCTTCGCCGCCTCGATAAAGGCGCAGGTGTTGATGAAGATCAGATCGGCATTCTTAGGATCGGGAACGATAGTTGCACCACTCCTCTTGAGGAAGGAGATGATCTCCTCCGAGTCGACGAGATTCTTGGCGCAGCCGAGCGAAATAAAACCGATATTCATAAATCCCTCCGAAGATAATCACCATGGATTCAAACTGAATTATTTTAACATGTAGATATTATTTACAGAGTTAAGATCGGCTGATTGTCAAAGCTGCACCGGCGCTGTCCTGCTCGCCGAATTCCACCTTTAGACCCAGCTGCAGATCCTTATCCACCCCATCGGTATCAGCACCGTGGAATCCGATCCGGATAGCGCCTCTCAATCCGGTATAGGCCGAAGAATAGGTCTGCCCGCTGTAGAACAGGAACGAGTTGTCTGCGGCGACCTGGCGCGGATTGCCATCGCTCTTCACCTGCATGTGGTAAAAGCGATTGGAGGCGTCGATCATCTCGAGCTGCACATTGTCAGCCGTGATATCGCTCGAGGAGTTATCGAACGCCATCAGGTAGGCCTCGGTCGAGGAATCGTCCTTTCCACTCATCACCTGGTCAAGGCTGGCAAACCCGGTCTCCTGCCACTTGCCACCCGCAGCCCGATATTGCATAAAGCGCGAATCGACATGGAAAGCCATCACGCCAGCCCGATTCAGACCGCTGTACTCCCGGGTACCGCCATAGACTAGGTAGGGATTGGTCGCATCGACCTCATTCAAGCCGGTCGGAGTCCAGTAGGCCAGTATCACATACTCCTCTCCAACCCACCCATCATTGCCGGGCAGATCCAGCACGATGGCATCACCGCTCGCCTCGAAGGGGCGGAGATTGAGAGTAGCCTCGTTCGCCAAATCGCTCGCCTGATAGTGCTTAGGATCGATCCAGCCCAGCAGATACTTGGTGTACGGATCCTGGTCGAAGACGTTGTGATCCATCATGATGAGACCGGCCGCAGGGCTCCGGATATCTCCGGACGAGGTGTCGTAGTAATCGTTGAGACCGAGCATGTGGCCCGTCTCGTGTATGAAGGTATGAGAATCAGCCAACAGGTTTCCCGCGCTGTCGACATAGGGATCCTGCGCGTAGATGCCGTTGGTCAAAAACCACTTTGAAGCCCAGCAATAAGCCGACATCTTGTTTTCACTAGGCCAAGACGTCTCATCACCATAATTGGTCGTATAAGCCCAAGCAAAATCACTGTCCAAAAGATTAGTATCGAGGGAATAATCCGGCATATCGTAGACCAGCCAGATCCCGTCGATGACCCCATCCCGATCGCCGTCGAAATCCGAGACCTTAAAGTAACCACCGCCGAAGAACTCATCATAGACATCCTTGAGGATGCTGTCGGTGACAGACTTCGCCCCATCCTTCTTCACCCGAGCGAGCAGCGTATTGTAGTCCTGCTCAGTCTCGAATACCGGAGTGACAGTTCCCGCGATCCGGAGCTTCCCATACGAGGACTGGCGATAGAAGGAACTGACGCTCTCATACCCCGTATCGTCCCCGGAGCCAAAGAAGGACTTCTCGATCGTAGAGAGCCAATCGACCTTAAAACTTCTCACGCTCCCCAAGCCCGTATCAGGATCTTGAACATTCATCCGCCAGCTCTCCCCATCCTTGAAGCCGGCCGCTCGACCCAGTTGGGAATCGGAGATCTGGCTAGCGAAGCCCTTGATCGAGACGGGAACCACCAGCAGGTTGACGTCGCCGATGCTGGGCATGCTCCTGATACCGGCCGTAGCATCGACCCGATTGATGATGCTGCGCTGAGCTGAAGGGGTAGATAGGTCCGTACTGATCTCATAGCTGGTCGACGAGAATCTGTCAAAGATATCTCCGATACTGCCGATGATAGAGCAGCTGGCCAACCCGAAGGTCAGAACCGCTAGCCCCGTCGCAATCACACATCTTTTTTTCATGTGCACCTCCTCAATCACTCAAGCGGGAAACGTTCCCGCCCCTCAGAATCGAAGCTCTTCAGAACCGGTCCGCCACCCAGAACCATCTCCCCATCATAGAGGCAGGCGATCTGCCCTGGCGCGATATAGGGGCAGGGGGTGGGGAACCTCAACAGGCAATCGCCCCCCTCCTTCACCTTCTCGATGATGACCGGAATCTTCTCAGCGCGATATCTGAGCTTGACCGCACACACCATACCATCCGAAAGAGGCCGGGGAGCCAACCGATTAAAATCGGTTAGCAGACAGCTGGAAGAGAAGCGGATATCGGTATTACCCTCCTGAGCGACATAGAGGATATTCTTCTTCACATCCTTGCCTACCACGAAGAAGGGAGCCGAGCTGAGTCCCTCCACACCACCTACCCCCAGTCCTTTATGCTGACCGATCGTATAGAAGAAGACACCTTCGTGAGTACCGATCTTACGTCCGGTTCGATAGTCGATGATGTCGCCGCGCTGAGGCTTCACGTAATTCTCTAGGAAGGGACGGAAGTTTCTCTCGCCGATGAAACAGACCCCGGTCGAGCCGTGCTTATCTGCATTGGGCAGATGCAGCTGGCGAGCCAGCTCCCGCACCTCGACCTTGGTCAGGCTCTCGAGAGGGAAGAGGGTATGATCCAGCTGTTCCCTCGTTATCATAGCCAGGAAATAGGTCTGATCCTTATTCTTGTCCTTCGGTTCAAACAGGGCGTACCCATCGGGAGTCATGGCTCGACGCGCGTAGTGACCCATGGCGAGCGTCTCATAGCCCAGACTCCTAGCATAGGTGAGGAAATCGCCAAACTTCACATACCGGTTACAGAAAGCGTCCGGATTGGGGGTATATCCCCTCGAGATACCCTTGATGAAATCCTGGAAGACCTCGTTCCAATACTCCTCGATAAAATCCTTCCTGATCAGCTTCAGCCCTAGAATCTTGGCACTCGCGACTGCGAAATCATAGTCGATCTCCTGCGCACACTTGCTCCCCGAAAGAGTATTGTTACCGAGGATATCATTGTTGGCGATGCTATCCCAATTCCGCATGAAACAGCCCGTCACATCGTAGCCCTGTTCCTGCAGCAGATGCGCGGCGATCGAGGAATCCACTCCGCCCGAGAAACCTAGAAGAACCTTATCACTCATATCCCAACTCCTTGGAATCCAGCCAGATGGTGAAAGGACCGACATTGGTCAAAGATACGAGCATATCCGCATGGAAGATGCCGAACTGGGCCGTCGGCAGCTGCTTCAAGAGCTCAACCTTAAAATGATCGAAGAGCACCCCGGCCTGCTCTTTCGGGAGAGAAGCTACAAAGGAAGGTCGATTTCCCCGCGTCAGATCCGCATAGAGGGTGAACTGACTCACCGCGAGTATGGAGCCACCATACTGAGCCAGATTCAGATTCGTATTGCCCGCCTCATCGGGGAAGATCCTCAGATTCAGCATCTTCTTGATCATCCTCTGGATAGTCGCATCGGAATCGCCCGGCGTGAAGCTGACGAGTACGACCTCGCCTCGCTCTATCGCACCCACGACTCGACCTGCGACAGTAACCTTCGCATCCTTAGCTTCCTGAATAAGAATCCTCATCGAACAAGCCCTCCTCAACAGATATCGAATCGATCTTAATTATTATCCCTTTATTTAACAGCGAAAGGGCACAGGAACTCTCTTAGTCGAATATATGTCAGATCAGAGGGTAGATAGCCACCTCAAAATCGACTGAGAAGTCAGGCTTTAGAACCGATAGAAATTTGCCCCCACGGCGATCTGAAATGGACGAAGATGATTATGTTGGCAGCAATAAGGATAAAATAATCACAAAATATGGGGAGGTGACCTATGGATAGACCGCTCGCACAGAGGATGCGCCCCCAGACGATCAACGAGGTGCTCGGACAGCAGACACTCATCGGACCGCATGGATTTCTCCGTAGATGCATCGAGACTGATAGTCTCGTCTCCATGGTTCTCTACGGTCCTTCCGGCACGGGAAAGACGACTATCGCCAAAGCGCTCGGAAACGATATGAAGATGCCGGTGATCGCGCTGAACGCGGTTCTCACCTCCAAGGCCGATATGGTAAAAGCCTTTCAGCAGGCTGCTGACAACTTCCCTACCATGGTCATCATCGACGAGATCCACCGCCTGCCCAAGGACAAGCAGGACCTGCTGCTCCCCTATCTGGAATCCGGCGACTTCTTCATGGTGGGTACGACGACGGCCAACCCGTATATCTCCCTCAATCCCGCGCTCCGTTCACGGGCGCAGATACTCGAGGTCAAACCGCTTTCACCCGAGGATATCCTCACGGGTCTCAAAAGAGCTATCGCCTCTCCAGTCGGTCTTAAAAACAATAGAAAATTCGATGAACAAACCCTCATCTCTATAGCTAAAATGTCGGGCGGAGATCTCCGTTTTGCCTACAATCTCCTCGAGACTCTAGCCCTCTACTATCCCGCTGGTCACCTCATCACAGAAGACGATCTCAAGAGCGTTAGATCCGTGCCTAATTTCCTGTCTGACAAGGATGAGGACGAACACTACAACACGGTCAGCGGACTCCAGAAGTCCATCCGCGGTTCCCAGGTCGACGCCGCTCTCTTCTACCTGGCTAAACTGCTCCAGGGCGGTGACCTGGAAGGTCTGATTCGGCGCCTCTTAGTCACAGCCTACGAGGATGTCGGACTCGCCAACCCTCAGGCGGTCGATCGCTGCTATCACGCGTGCCAAGTCGCGCGGGAAGTAGGGATGCCAGAAGCTCAGATACCGCTAGGATTCACCGTGGTCGATCTCGCCCTATCCCCCAAATCAAAATCATCGTGCCTCGCCATCGAGACTGCGATGAGCACCATCACCGATGCACCAGTCCATGTGCGCGAATACCTGAAACTCCATCCAGTCGGACTCTCAAAGGCGGATTCCTACCCCTATGACCGCCCCGATGTTTGGCCGAAGCTCGAGTACATGCCTGAAGGTATGGAAAACGTTCACTTCTATCATCCCAACCTGAGCGGAAAGTACGAGCGGGCGCTCGCTCAGCATCTCAAGGAACTAGAGGCTACCAAGAGGTCCACGAATCTAGCCGAGCTGAAGAGGGAAAAATAATCCTCTCACCGAGACCTCTCTTGCTCTTTTCCGACGCCCAGTAATCGCGGATATGCGAGAACAACCAGCTCCCCAACCAAAATAAGCGTAGAAACAACGATCCCGATCTCAAAGGATAATAGAGTTTTAAAAACCAGACGATTCAGCCAGAAACCGATAGATAACGATAGGGAATTAGCGACGAGGGAAATGGCGAATCCACGAGCCCTGGACCCGTCGAAGCGAGATATGAAACTGCCCTCGATCAAAAATACTGCCAGTTCCCCCAACACGAGAAAACTCTCGGAGTAATCGTAGATAAAAACATAGAGTACATTGAAGGCGAGATTGCTGGATATCTCCAATAGGAGAAGAAAAATTATAGCGGCGTTCCTCCTTTTCCTGATAAAAAAAGCAAATGGCATCTCGAGGGCGAGCGTCTCCATCAATCCTAGAAGGATAGAAGCAATTTCCATCATTTCCCCTAATGAAAAACCTAACAACCATATGTTATTATAAGAAAACTAAGGAAGGAGAAAAACAGCATGAGAAAAAGTATGAGGAAATTATCATTCGCTCTGCTGCTCCCCTTCCTTCTAGCTAATTCACCTGCTCCTGGTCCTGAATCCTTTTTCGATCATACGATGAACGATGTGACCTTCTCCACGAATCCCGAGATGGACGCGGATGGTAAATATACAGTCAATGTAGATAATTATAATTCCCACTATGCGATCGCAGAGATCTCCTGCCAAACGTCGCCCGATGAGAGATACGATTCCCCGCTCCAGGGAGACTTAAAAGCCTTCATACTTCCCGGGAGAACCGCTACCTACCACAGTGCTTTCTCCACCGAACAGCTGAGTGCAAGAGGGATAAAAGATAGCGATTATCAGATCGTCAAACCCTATTCTTTCTCGACTAAAGAAGTAACGGAAAAGATAGATGAAAATAACCAGACCTACTTCTCGATTCATCTCGAAGGGAAAATAACCAATGAGATGGAGAATGTCAGCTATACATTAGGTGCTTATATAAATAGAGAAAATGTTCTGATAGGCGACACGACGTATATAAGTATCCTACCTGGCAAGAAAAAGAGGATCGACTGCACCATCGACTCCTACCTCGACCTGCGAGAGAGCCTGACCTTCATCCTCACCGCAAATAATCCGTACTACACCAAATTAGCGGAGAAAAATGATCCCGGCAATATCGCCACGATCATGGCGATCGTGGCTGCCGCAATCGTGGTAACCGCCACCATCGGAGGTGTAACCTGGATCGCCACCTCAAAGAAACTCAAAAACAAAAAGAAGAATTAAGAAGAGATTTCTAACCGCTGAGAGGATCCTAGAATGCTTCGCTGAGCCGCTTGGTTCTAACTAGGCTAAACGACAGCGGAGCCAAAGAGAGAATCAAGATAACACAAGCGATAGAGCCGGTAATGGTCGCATTCATCGCGAAGAAAGATACCAAGCAAGAGATGATAAAGAATAGCACCTTTAAAATACCCGCTACCACGCCAAACCAGACAAGGTGGTCAGCGAAGTGAAAGAACAGAGAATCAGCAACGATCACCAGAATAACAAGGAAAGGCAAAATTAAGATACCGCCAAAAAGCAAGGCAAATCCAGATGAGGAGGAAAAGTAACCAAACAGCCCACCAAATACCCCTTCACACAGCGAAATCACAAAGTAGATCGCTAACTTTCTCCACGATAAACCAACGATAAAATTGTAGAATCCAAAACCGATAAGAAGGCTGAATCCGACACCTAGAAGAACCGTATCCATGAAAAGCCTCCTTTTCACAGACATGATACACGATTAAATCTTTTTCACAAAAGAACGGCGGCGCTTGTGGATGACACTACCAAAGTGTTTCCACACATCGTTGATCTCCTCATTGTCCTCTAGATTGAGGTTGGTCTCACACCACTTGACCCTGCCCTGGTTGAGCATCTTCATAACCTCGAGAAGGATCGCCCACGAGACCCCGGTGGCACGATGTTCCTCCGCTACCCCGATCAGTCCCAGATCGATGACCTCAGGATCCCGCCGCGCTCTAAGCACCTTGATCAGCGCCGGGATCGTCAAACGGCCCCCACTCTTTTTCAGGGCATCACCAATCGCGGGGAAACAGACGCCAAAGGCGACCAAATTATCGTGGCTATCGACGATAAAGCGCACATAGTACGGAGTCAAAAAAGTCTTGAAAGAACTGCAAGCATCCTTCTTCTCCGCCTCGTTAAACGGCACCACTCCATATAAATTGCCATAGGTTTTTTCGAGCAGATCAAAGAATTTATTTCCATATTTCTTGATGATCCAAGATACGGAAGGAGCATCGACGAACCTGAATCCATTCTTCTTCATCGCCCGATCGGCAATCCTCTGGATCCTCGGATCTATCGACTTGGGTGGGAAGATCTTCCGCTCCAGCCAGTCAACATCCTTGACGAAGCCCTCATTCTCGATCAGCTTCTGATAGTAAGGGAAATTGTACTGCTCCTCAAAAGTCGAATCCTGGTCGAAGCCTTGAATCAGCAGGCCTTCACGATCGAAATCGGTATAACCGAGAGGACCGCAGATCTCCTGCATTCCCAACTCGCGTCCCCAATCCTCCAAAGCGCCGAAAAGCGCATGCGCCACCGCCTGAGAATCGATGCAGTCGAATCTGGTAAAACGAATCCGCGACTGCTGCCACTTCTCATTGGCCGCGCGCTGCAGGATACCCTGAATGCGGCCGACGACCTTCCCATCCTCATAGGCGAGGAAGAACACGCTCTCCGAGGTCGCACGATGAATATTGTGGGAAGAAAGAATCTTCTTCTCTTCCATATAGAGAGCCGGAACGAACTCTTTAACACCCTTATAGAGCCGGAGAGGGAAACGGACAAAAGCTCGCCTCTGGCTGAGGGTTTCCACCTTCTTTACAGTGATCACATCTGCCTCCTCAACGCGTGAAAAGCCACCCCGAGACAACCGGGACCACAGTGAACTCCAGCAGTGGGGTTGATCCAGATGATCCGCGGCTCAGCACCATACTTTCTTTCGATATATGCCGCCAGCTCCTGCGCTGCCGGCAGATTATCGGAGTGAACTATATAGAGAGGATGCTTAGCAATCTCAACACCCAGTTTATCGATCGCTGACTGTATCTTGGAGATTGCGCCCTGCCGACCAACCGCCTTTCCGACGGCTCCCATCCTGCCCTCATCATCGATCGAGATCAGCGGGCGAATAGAGAGCATGGAACCCATGAAGGCGGAGATTCCAGACAAGCGGCCCGATCTTCTGAAGAACTGAAGATCGGAAGCGAAGGCATACAGGGAATAGGAATTCAACACTGTCGCTTCAAACTCGGCAATTATCTCGGGGATCGACTTGCCCTGATCAGCGATACGAGCGATATCGTCGAGCATGCAGAGCGCCAGACCGGTAATCGCCTTCGTGTCGATGGCATAGATCGTCCTCTCAGGATATTTTTCCTTCAGGGTATCGATGGCGATCTTCATGGCCGAAAAAGTTCCCGATAGCTTAGAGGAAAAATGAGGATAGAGAATATCCTTTCCCTCCTTCAGCACCGGTTCGAAGAGCGAGATGTACTTAGAGGGAGAGAGACCAGAGGTCTTAGGTACCACCCCCTTCTTCAACTCGGCATAGAAGGCGGCAATATCGATATCCTTACCGTCCTCATAAGGGAATATCTCCACACCATTTAGAGAATAGGGCATGGGGATCAGATGGTATCCCCACTCACGCACCATCTCCGGGGTGATATCGCAATCAGTATCCGCAAAAAGAGCAATATCCGAGCGTCTAGCAGACATACATAAACCCTCCCTCAGCTTAAATAACGTAAATATTTTAAAGCTTTATTAAAGATTCAATGGCTCCACCTCTAGTTTTTAACCTTTAATTAAAAAAGATGACAAGGAAGAACGAGCAGGCTAAATCAACTCATCTGTAAGCTTTTTACTGATAAAGCGCTATCTAAACCTTATCATATTTAAGTTCTCTTTTGAAATTAGAAGATAATATCTATGTACAAAAAATTGTACAAACCGAAAGGAAACAAAATGACTCTGAGAAAGATTCTGTCGCTGGTATTGCTCGCCTCTTCCTTCACTGTTGCCAGCTGTCAGACGACCCCGAACTCATCGACTTCCAGCTCTGTGACTACTTCAACTCCCGCCTCTGAATCCTCATCCAGTGAATCCTCATCTAGCAGTTCTACCTCCTCGGAACAAGTAACCCTCGATACTCTCTGGACCGATCAGAAGACGATCACCGTCGCTGCGGCCCTCGCGCTAATTCCTAACGCCAACGATGACAACGGAGGGGAGCGCGTCCTGATCAAGGTGAAGATCGATGAGATCCAGAACGAGCAGTACGGACAGATGCAAGTCTCCGATTCCACCGGTGAGATCCTCGTCTACGGAGCTTACAGCGCCGATGGTAAGGACCGCTACAGCGTCATGGAGAAGAAACCCATCGCTGGTGATTACGTCCTGTTCTCCGCCCTATTGACCAACTACAAGGGCACCAAGGAGATCAAGAGCGGTTGGATTCTCGATTTCCACTCCAACACCACAGTCGCCCCCTTCGATCCCTCGGCCTACGCCTTTTTAACCGCCAAGGAAGCCCGGCTCAAAGCCGTGGGTGAGAAAGTCAGAGTCAAGGGTCAGGTCGCCCAGTTCACCTACGATGCCAGTCTGAACAAGACCGGATTCCTCCTCGAAGATGGAACCGACGGATTAGCCGTCTACGATCAGGTTACAGCCAACAAGGTGGCGATCGGAGATACGGTCGATATCTGCGGAACCAGGGAGAACTACATCTCTAGCCGCGAGACCGAGCTAGCCGCTAAATGGGGCTATACTGGAGCCATCCAGATCTCCGACTGCACCGCAGTAGAGATCACCAAGGGCGATGGAACCCTGAATCTGAGCTGGGTCGCCAATAAGACCGTGAAGGAGATCCTCGACACCCCCATCACCGACAACATCACCTCCCAGATCTTCGCTACCACGGCCCTGATCACCAAGGTGCCCGGCGATGGATTCGTAAACTACTACATCAACGATCTGGACAGCAAGACCGGCACCTATTCCTACACCACGGCTAACGGCAAGGAGTACGGTTGGCTGGACGAGTTCGACGGAAAGGTCTGCAGCGTGTACCTGTCGACGCTGAACGCTAAGTCCACCGCCACCAGCACCAACTGGAGATTCCTTCCCATCGAGGTGAAAGCCCTCGACAACTACTCCTACCCCCAGGATAAAGCCGCCCAGTTCGCCATCGACTACTACGCCGTCGACCAGTTCATGGATTCCTACACCGCCGATCCCGAGCTCGCGGTGAAGACCACCGTCGAAAGCCCCAACTCCTTTGTGGATCTGTCAAACGTCAAGATCAGCTACGCTTCCGATAACACCTCCGTCGTGAACTTCACCACCGATAATGGGGTAACCGTCTTCCACACAGAATCGGTCGGAACCGCCAAGGTCACGATCGAGGCTACTAACGGCAGCTATGCGAAAGGGACGAAGACCCTAGAGATCACCGTGAAGGAGAAGCCCGACTACTCCAAAGCTCTGAACATCGCATCGACTTTGAAGGCCGAAAGAGGCAGCGATGTGATCTCCGTCGGTGTGATCGGACCTTCACTGGTCAACAAGACTGGGTTCTATCTGATCGATGAGACGGGATCCATCTCCGTCGAACTCGCAAGAGACTCATACATGAAGGGTCTCGCCGTCGGCAAGACCGTGGTCGTCGGTGGCAAGATCTCCGATTCCAGCAGCTCGTACTTCGGAATCACCGATGCGCAGATCCTCGATAATCAGCAGGGACACAAGGACTACTCCACCGCCAGCTTCATCTCCGGCAAGACCGTCAAGCAGATCAAGGAGGAGAGCGACTATGCGGATCCTCTGACCTACACCAAGATCTTCAGCCTGACCGATGTCAAGATCGAGGCTAAAGCCGACTCATACAGCACCCACTATTACGTCATGGACTTCAGCGAGACCGACACCAAGAACGGTATCGACCTCTATATGGCGAGCGCTAACCAATTCGCCTATCTGAAGGACTACATCGGCAGCAAAGATCCCGTCTCCATCGAGCTGGCTCTCGTCAACTTCAACGGCAAGAAGTACATCAGGGGAAATGCCCTATCAGTGGCCAACGCCGAGGGCGTCAAGGTCATAAACCAGCTGAATTTCAACAATTAGTCCAATATCCAAAGATGAAGAGAGAGGCTGCGGCCTCTCTTTTCTCTATCGTCGAAAAAACTGACCCTAAAACCTAGAACGCATAGTTTCACCGCTCGGTCCACGCCTTTACTGAGTGCCCTTAGGTTAGAATATTAACCAGGAGAAATATAGGTATATGAAATACGACCAACTGTGTGTCGGTGCGATAAGATCTCTCGCCATCGATATGATAAACCGAGCCAAGAGCGGACACCCCGGTATGGCCCTGGATGCGGCGCCAGCCGTCTACACCCTCTTCTCTCGCTACCTCGTAGCCGACCCTACCCATCCGGACTGGATAGCCCGGGACCGCTTCGTCCTCTCCGCTGGTCACGCTTCCGCCATGCTCTATGCGCTGCTGCACATCGCCGGATACAGCATCAGCATGGATGACCTGAAGAGATTCCGCCAGATCGATAGCCTCACCCCCGGTCACCCCGAATTCGGGCACACGCCCGGAGTCGACTGCACCTCCGGTCCTCTGGGACAGGGAATCAGCCAGGCGGTAGGAATGGCGATCGCGGAGGAGCACCTGCGGGCGATGTTCCCCGATTCGAACGACATCTTCTCCCACTATACCTACTGTCTCTGCGGCGACGGCTGTCTCCAGGAGGGCGTCTCCTGCGAAGCGGCGGCGCTGGCTGGCAAGCTGAAGCTCAACAAGCTGATCCTGATCTACGACGACAACGGCTCCACCTTGGATGGTCCTTCCGATTGGACCTTCGAAGAGAATGTGGAGCTCCGCTTCCAGGCTCTAGGTTGGAATACTCTGTCGGTGCAGGACGGGAACGGCATCGAAGCGCTGGAGGAAGCGCTCAAACTGGCACGGCGCTCCGATCGCCCCACCATCATCCACATGAAAACTCTGATCGGATACGGATCCATCAACCAGGGGACCGCCAAGACTCACGGTGCGCCTCTGGGTCTCGAGGATGGCGAGCACGCCAAGAGCGTCTACGGATACGAGTATCCGCCCTTCACCGTCCCCGACGAGGTCTATATGAGCATGAAGGAGAGCTTCAGCGAACGGGGCAGGAAAGCCTATGAGGAATGGCTCCGGAACAAGAATGCCTACTTCATCAAACACCCGGAATCCGCCCGACTCATGGACGATGCGCTCAACAGCAACCTGGGCCTGAGAGTATTCAGAAAGCCTCCCGTATTCGAGAAGGACAAACCGGAGGCGACCAGGAATATCTCCGGTAGCCTGCTCAACCTCATCCAGCAGGAGATCCCGCTGCTGATCGGCGGTTCAGCCGATGTCTCCTCCTCGGTAAAGACAGATATAAAGGGCGGCATCGATTTCTCTCCGGAACACCCGGAAGGATCGGTGATCCGTTTCGGAATCCGCGAGTTCGCTATGGCTAGCATCTGCAACGGCATCGCCCTGCACGGAGGACTCAGGACCTACTGCGGTTCCTTCATGGTCTTCACCGACTACTTCAAGGCCGCCATCAGGATGGCGGCGATGAGCAAGCTGCCCGTCGTCTACCTGCTCTCTCACGATTCCATCGCCGTCGGCGAGGATGGACCTACTCATGAACCCATAGAGCAGCTAGCGATGCTCCGTTCCATCCCCAATCTAAAAGTCTACCGACCCGCCGATGCCAACGAGGTGGCTGGCGCCTATATGGAGGCCTTCTCCGCCACCGATCATCCCTCCGCGATCATCCTGTCCCGCCAGAAACTCCCCCAGCTGCTCGACTCTTCCGCTGAGAAGGTGAAGGATGGCGGATACGTGATATCCCGCGAGAACCGGGTCAACGATTGCACGCTGATTGCCTCCGGTTCGGAGGTGAGCCTCGCGATACAGGCTCAGGAGGAGCTGCTCAAGGATGGTATAGACACCCGCGTCGTCTCCATCCCCGAGCTCAATACCTTCCTCTCCCAGCCCCGCAAGTACCAGGACGAGGTCCTAGGCAATCCCCGCTCCAAGCGGCTCTACATCGAGATGTCTACTCCCTACGGCCCCTTCGCCCTGGCCGACGAGACCATGTGCATGACCACCTTCGGTCTCTCCGGACCCGCGAAGGATGTAACGACGCGCTTCGGATTCACCCCCGAGAAGGTCGCTCTGAGAGTTAAGCGTATACTATCTAAACCCTCGGAGGATTGAACGCATGGCCGTCTACCTTTTTCTAGATGAAGAACCGGACATAATAGAGATGAGCACTGGCGCCTTCGCCTACATCACGGCAATCGAGCCCAAATCGTGGATGAGCGAATTGGGCTTCCTCTGGTGTGGGAGGCTAGAAGAGGATATGACCTACTTTGTCGACTCCTCCCACGTCACCCCATTCCCGAATATGCTGAAGAAAAAGGAATGGCTGACCGGTCTGCTCGACCACTATCGCGCCTTGGAGAAGCTGCGCTACAGCCCTGAGTATCCGGAGAGGATAGCGGAACTCCACCGCAGGATGGATTCGCTGGAGAAGAAGAGGCAGGACATCCTGGTTCCCGCCCGCGAGTTCTCAGCTGCTAGATTGACCGAAGGAAACTACGACAGCTCCAACTGGCGTCTCAAGAATCGCGAGGCGCGAAATCAGCTCTTCGCGCTGTATAGGTGTCTGAAATCGACTCCCGAATACCTCGAAGCTACCCGAGAGCTGGAGGATATGATCAGCGAAAACAGGGATCTGCTGGAAGCCGAGTGCTACCCCGCCACGGTCGAAGCCGCCCAGGAGATGGTGAGAAATTCTCTGGAGTTCGCCAGCTATGCCCACCGGCCTCTCCCCACCATCCCGCAGAAGATAGAGTCCATTCAGACCGCGCTCGCCAGCCTCAACACCCTCCAGGGACAGAAGGACCTGCTGTGTCAGATCATCCGCTCCTGCGTGGAAAAACACACGCGCGTAGGTCTGGGAGTCGCCCCCTCGCTCGTCCCGATGCCCACCGGCATCGTCGATCAGAAATCCTTCCTCGCCGACATGCCGCTCCCGCTCCCCCAGCACCGTATCTTCATCATCTTCTCCGAGCGAAAAACCTCAGACTAAAGAAGCTTATTAATATAGAAGTAAAAGAATAAGAGAAGCTCTATCGAATCATCGGAATAGGTTCTTTCTACTTTAAAGAAAGTTCGTTTTTGAAGTACTCTGCAGGAGAGATGGGATGGAGCTTAGCTCCTTTCAACTGGTACGCGGAAGTGAGCAGACCAGACAGAGATTCATCGTGCGTAACGATGACGATCGCCCCACCCGCCGCCGCGAAGCGCTCCAAAGCTTGGGCGATGAGGTTCACGCTCTCGCGATCCTGGCCCGCGGTCGGCTCATCGAGAAAGAGGATGGCGGGTTTCTTAGCTAGCTCGACCGCCAGAGCTAGTCTCCTCTTTTCCCCTTCGGATAACGACTGGGGATGACGCGAAAGCAGCCGATCGAGGTGGAGAGAGGCCGCCACGCTCATCGCATAATCAGCATCGGGAGAGAAGACCTTCATCTCCTTCTCGACCGTGCTCTCGAAAAGCGAGTAGACCGGATTCTGCAACACCACCCCGATATGCTGGAACCATCTTCGACTACCGGGACGGCCCACCTTCCCCTGCAGCCTGACATGTCCCGCCCAGTTCTTCTTCAGCTGCCCGGAGAGGACGCGAAGCAGGGTCGTCTTGCCGCTTCCATTCTCACCGAGAATCCCGATGATCTCGCCTGCTCGGACCTGGAGAGCCAATTGATCCAGGACTCTCCTCCCATTGAATGCCAGCGAGAGATCCTCGGCTTCGAGGATGGTCGGACCGAGCTCAGTTCGGCTCTTCACGATGTCGAGAGCGGGCTTAGGCGCCTGTCCTACAAAGGTCGAGCCATTCTCCAACCTCAAACACACATCAGCGAATGGTTCGACTAGTGCCGTCCTATGTTCAATGATGAGTATCGCGTATCCGCTTTTTGCTAGATCCTTCAATCTATGCAGCAGAAGTATCGTATTCCGCGCATCCAGATTAGCCAGGGGCTCATCGAGGATCAAAATTCTTCTCTCCATCAACAGGATCGATTCCGTCACGAGGATGGACTTCTCGCCACCAGAGAGAAAACCGGTCTGAGCGTCACCGCGCAGATGGATCTCCGCGAGCGCTCGCTGGAGCCTCTCGTTCGCCTGGGAATAAGGGATATCGAAATTCTCCATCCCGAAAAGCAGCTCATCATCCACGCGGCGGTGAAAGATCTGAAATTCCGGACACTGGGTCAGCAGACCGACCTTCCGCGCCATCTGTCCCACGCTTCTTCCCCCGATGCTCACCCCATCCAGAAGGATCTGACCGCCGATGACCCCATCGATCTCCTCGGGTATCACCCGCGTCAACACCTTGATCAGAGTGCTCTTTCCCGCCCCGGTATCACCCGACAGAAGATAGAGCTTCCCGTATTCGAGATCGAAGGAGACGCCCGCGAGCACCTTCCTATCGCTATCGGCGTAGCTGAAGGTGAGATCCCTGACGCGCAGAGCTACTTTTATCTCAGCCATAATCCCACCCCCAGGAGCGATGACGCCAACAGGAGGATAAAGGTGATATACGCCCAATCAGCAGCGCGCGGCACCACCGGTCGATAGATGACCGCTGGCTTATTCCTCACCTCGAATCCCCTGGTTTCCAGAGACAGCGTCAAGGAATCAGCCACCGACATGGTCCGGAGAAGCATAGTGGTGACCAGCGCTTTAAAGAAGACGAACGGAAGGTGAGGATTTCCACCTCGGATCCGATAGGCCATCAGGATCTTCCTCCGCTCGCTATTGAGAATGGGAAAGAAGTAAAAAACCACGAGCACAGCCAAAGCGAAGGTGCGCGGACACTTTAGGGTATCGAGGTTCTTAGCGAGCGTCTCATAGGACATCCCCAACAGGGGGATGGAGCCCGCCACGACGATAACCGACCTGAACGCCGCATCCTCGATCTCGTGGACATCCTGGGTGGCGAGAGCCGTAATCCCTACAGTAAACAGCGAGAAGAAAACCAGGCAGACGAGGGAAGATAGCGCAGCGCGCCAGTATCCGATCGCGATAAAAAAGATGAAGAGAAACACGGGGTAGACCCATAGATAGTAGGACCCAGCCGCGATGAGACCAGCTATCGTGATGAGGACGAAGGTGAGGATGGCAAAGAGCGGATAGATCTCGCGGACCGGCCGAAGCCTATTCATGGATCACTCCCTTTTGTCTCAGCCGCTTGATCAGATAGGCTCCCGAGAAACCGCCAGCCAGCGACAGGGCTATGACACCTACCGAGACGAGGAGAACAACCCACCAATAGGCGCTATTGATATGCAGAGCTTCCAAAGCCGCTGCGCTCCCAGAAAAGATAAAGGTCCATCCTATATTCATAAGCGCGATGACGGGGATCGGCAGGGAGCAAGCGAGCGAACTGACGAGATAGGAGGTTCGCTTCCGATCGAACAGCATCATCAAAAGCTCTGCTAGGATGCCGCCGATGAAGGAGAAGAGGATCATCTGGGGAGCGAAAATAATATGGAATAGACCCAGGATCATCGACGCGAACAGCACAGCCCCGGTCTTTCTAATCCGCACCGCCACCA
This sequence comes from Caryophanales bacterium UBA6449, assembly GCA_002437105.1. Classification (GTDB taxonomy): domain Bacteria; phylum Bacillota_I; class Bacilli_A; order RFN20; family CAG-288; genus CAG-568. The sequence goes on along the minus strand of DJOB01000004.1, from coordinate 7,957 downwards.
CCCCGAGGAAGAAGGAGACCTGGAAGGCGATACCCAACATACCGATCCCGAAGACTTGAACGGAAGCGATGAAGGGCATATCCACACAGCTCACCAGCATGCAGACGGAAGCGAGAATGATGAAGATGATATCCTTCAATCTATATTTCTCAAAGATAGCCTTCTTGGATTCACCCTGGCTCTTCGCATTAAGATCATCGTTCTTATCCATATCAGTAACCTCAGATCGCCTGTGAAGAATAGAATAAAATCCGTCACCTCTCAAATGAGACGATAAAAAACTCGCGAGAGCACTTGAAATAAAGTCAGACATAGGTCATAATCTTTCACGCTCAAAAGAAAGGTGGTGATTTAAACTTGCCCAAGATCGTTATCCGCGATGGTGAGAGCCTGGATGATGCCTTCCGCCGCTTCAAGCGCAACGTGAACAAGTCTGGCGTTCTAGCCGACTACAAGCGTCATGAGGTCTATCTCAAGAAGAGCCTCAAGCGCAAGATGAAGGCTCAGCAGGCCCGTCGCCGTCACTAGAGACGACACCACCGAGAGTGCAGCGTGCTGCACTCTTTTTTGTAGAAACGATAATAGAGAAGCGCATATGAAAAAAGAAACTAAAAAACTAATAATCTTCGTCTGCACTTTCAACCAAACCCGATCCACGATGGCGGAATTCATCATGAAAAAGCTATTTAAGGATACAGGGATGAACGACCGATATCGAACGATCTCGCGCGGAGCCCTGCCCGATCTCCCCCGGGTGATCATGAACCCGGGCACCCAAGCGGAGTTGAAGGCGAACCGGATACCGTTCAGGAGAAAGTACTCCTGCTCCTTGAGCGAGAGCGAATCAGCGAGAGCGGAATATATATTCGTGATGGAGAAGCAGCACCTAGATATCATCAGAGAGAGATTTCCCGCTTCAGATCTCTCGAAGATCCACCTGCTAGGCGGCTTCCCCACGCGGTCATACGATATCCCCAATATGGATTTCGATCTGATGTTTGCCGAGATCGCTCGCGACTGCCAAGCGATCCTAAAATTCTTAGAGCAGAGAGATGCATCTGACCAAAAGTAGAATCTGATTCTTAATCGGTCATAAAATCACAGGATAGCACACCGGTAGATAAAAGACTTGCAAATATTTTAAATGTACAAATATTTTCGCATATACGAATTGCATATCAAAAGGTGATTGTCTACTGGATACTTGAACATATAATGAGATCGAAAGGGGAAAAAACAAATGATCAGCACAGCCGTTCAACGTGGTAACTTCGTCTACGTCTACAACGAGAGGAACTCACAGACCGCTTCCATCGCCGGTGAGCTATACGGTTTCACCTCAACCACCGTCTCTGTCAAGAGGGGAGACTTCGTCTACGTCTACAATGAAAGAGGAAGTCAGGTCTCTTCCCACTTCTGCAAGTAGTCGACCTTAAAGTCAAAGAAATGTCAGCAGCTCTTTGCTGACATTTTTTGTTTTTAAATTCTTATTTATTTAATAAAAATATCCTGATGATCACTCATAAAAAATAGATGATCTAAAAAAGTAAATCAACACTATAAGAAACATAGCTTCAAATAGATGACCTAATCTCATCAGCTCCTCTGGACAGATGAAAATATAGGTATACCAAAGCCATCGCGAGCGGCGGAACAACAACAAAATTTCAGGCTAGTAAATCATCTAGGATCCGACAATAAAAAACGCCACCATCCACATGGCAGCGTCTTCACTCACATCTCCGCCAGCTTGAAGTCACCCTTCTTGATGATGTGACACAGACGGAAGAGAAGATCGACGAGAAATACCGCCGCAGCAGGGATGACGATCGTCACCAGGGGAATAGCGAAGATATCCAGCACCGAGAGCGGGACCATATCCAGATAGGTATCGAGCAGTCCGATGAGGCCGCAGGTCCCCATCCCCGCCGCAATATTGTCGGTAGTGATGTGAAAAGCGAGGGCTAAAGGTCCCAGCAGAAAGGAACAGATGAGGGTAGGAAGCCAGATCTGCGGCTTCCTCATGATATTGGCAAACTGCAGCTTCGGAGTTCCAATCGCGATCGCTAGGCACTTCAGCGGCCTGTTATCATACAGGGATTCAATAGCCATCCCCACCATACCGGTAGCGCAGCCGATCAGGGCCGCCCCGGAAGCGATGGAGAGAGTTTCACCGCCGACCTGGGTCTTGATCGAAACGATATCCACCGCGATGCAGACCGCAACTGAGGAGATCGGAGCTACCACGCTGAAGGAGATCACCAGCGAGACCACCATGCACATGAGGATGGGAGAGAATCTCGAGGAAGTCTCGATCAACCAGGATAGCGAGAGCGAGACGTAGTGAACATAGTGAGATAGCAGGAATGAGAACAGTATCGAAGCCGCTATACCCACGAGGGGAACGATCAGGATATCCAGCGGTGTCTTGCGCCTCACGATCAGCCGTATCGCCCCTAGACCGATGAGGACCGAGATGAAGCAGCAGAGCGGATCCGTGAAGCTCACCATCTTCATCTTCGCGAAATCGAAGCCGTAATTGCCGAGGATTCCGCATCCAGCCGCGGCGACCGCCTCATAGATGTTGCGCTTCAGCGCGAGAGCTATGCCCAGACCGATACCCGCGCTCATGATCGCGTTGAGCGCATCGCCCCAGACGGTGAACGGCTCCTCCGCCCCCGGTATCCGCGCGAAGACTAGAACGATAGCGGCGATGATCGAGGTACCGAAGAGTCCGATCGACATGCCGTTGACCGAGACGGACAGCGTGTGACCGAAGGACTTCAACCACTCCTGGAATCGGTTCATCTTTCTCGGCTCCGAACCATTTTCATCCATGGGATGAAACCTCGCTAGTCGATCCCCAGAAGCCTCTTCTGGTTAACCCGAGACATGTATCGGACCTCATCCTCTGAGATGCCGTGAGCTAGGAGGTAATCCACATACTTCTCCAGCATGACATCCCAGGGATCATTCCTGTAGTAGCCGGAATCGGTCGCCATCGCGATGTGCTGATAGCCGATCTTCTCGATGGCCTCGAGATCCTTGGCCATGTTATCGATCCAGGTTCCATCCTTCAGAGGTTGGATGTAGACCTTCTCCAGCACGACACCGAACTTATCCACCAGATACTTCTGCTGCTCCAGCGTCTCGTCGACGATCCAGTATTCCGGATGGGTAATCACGATGTTCTTCACGCCGACCTCGCGAGCCTTCGCAACCACCTTGCAGGTCTCAGCGAAGGATAGGTGTCCCGTCGCCAAGACTGCGCCGTGCGCAGCGATGGACCGCAGGATATCGACCAGCACGGGGAGGACATTCCCCTCCTGATCCAGGACCGCGATCCCGCCGACCTTACCCCTTCTAGCGAAATCGTTCCGCGAGTCCTTAGTAGGCAGCCAGATCTCCTTAGCCCCCAGCGAGAGCTCATAGTCGACCGCAGCAAGATTCAATCCGCCGACCTCGCGATTCAGCACGAGGCTCCCGAATACCTGCAGCTTAGACTCCGGATGCTTCTCGTGGAGATAGAGATTGCAGAGGTACGCCCTCTCCACCGTGCTTCCGTGATGACACTTGAGCACGACCGCGCGCGCACCGACCCGATTCGCCGCCTCGACCAGCTGAAAATCATTGTAGTTTCTCTCGGTAGTATCCGGCATCGTATGCACATGCATATCGACGATTCCATCCATCAAACTATTCATCTCGATCGAGCCTCCTAGGCACTTAAACATTATATCCACGACGGAAAGAGGTGACTTTTAGACGCACGGGAATCTAACCGCTCCCAGATTGAGCCAGCAGAAAGTCACCCCTCTACCAATTAGGTTAAAATAGCAGACGCGCTGAGGAGGAATTGATCATGAATGATAGATACCTGATCGCTTTCGATATGGATGGTACCCTTTTGCGGTCCGACAATACCATCGGCGAGCGATCGAAACAGCTGATCGCGGAGATGGTGCAGAGAGGACACTATGTCACCATCGCCTCCGGTCGCCCCGACCGCGTCATCACACCCTACTACCACGAGCTGGGTATGAACGGCCCGGTCGTCTGCTACAACGGGTGCAAGGTTTACATGCCCGACAATCCTCAGTTCCATGTCTATCGGAAGATGCTCTCCGTCTCTGTCATAAAAGGGTTCCTCTCCTCGTTCGGCTACACCAAGATAGAGACGCTTCTAGCCGAGAACGATACGACGATGTACGTGAACGAGAATAACGAGATGCTGGACGGTTTCTACCACACGGAAGGCATGAAGGTCGTCAAGGGCAACCTGTTAAATACCATCGACCAGGACTGCTACGTCCTCATCATCGGCATGACCAACCACGATCTGGATGAACGGCTGGTCAAGTGCGCCTTCCAGTTCCCCGGCATCGGCATCCGCTTCTGGGGTGGCCTGGAATCCAAATTCTCCGAGCTCTACTTCCCCTCCTCCTCGAAGACGACCGGTTTGACCATCGCCTCCGAACACCTGGGCATCGATCAGGATCACGTGATCGTCATCGGCGATGCCGATAACGATGTCGAGATGCTCTCCCACTTCCCGCACTCGATCGCGATGATCAACGGCGAAGAGCAGGTAAAGAAGCGGGCCAGCCGCGTCTCCGACTTCGATAACAATCACGATGGCGCCGCCGAGGCCGTCTTGAAACTACTCGACGAACTAGAAGGAAAATAAAAGATCTTAAATAGAAAAGAGGACGCTAGAATCGTCCTCTTTTTTTAAGTATATTTTTAAATAAACAACTTAAATAAATAGAAGATGAATAATAAAAAATAAGTTCAATAAAAAAGAGGGTGCGTCTGACACGCACCCCCTTTCGATAAAAATCCCCAGCCTTCACGACAATCAGATCAGAATCCGTAGAACCCGTCGGGTTTATCCTTGAGGGAGATGTAGATATTCTTGACCTGCGAATAGGCCTCGAGAAGGCTCTTGTAGGTCTCGCGCCCGATACCGGAATCCTTGTAGCCACCGAAGGGAGCACCCGCCGGCAGCTCGTTGTAGGTATTGACCCACATCCGACCCGTCTGGACGCCCTGGGCGACCTTCAGGGCCGTATTGAGATCGCGGGTCCAGACGGCACCACCCAATCCATAGGCGGAATCGTTAGCCATCGCGATGACTTCATCGACCGTCTTGAACTTGATCACGACGGCCACGGGGCCGAAGATCTCCTCCTGTGCGACGATGGACTTGTTATCCGCCGCAATCAGCGTCGGCGCATAGAAGGCACCAGCGCCTTCGAGCGGATGACCACCGACGAGGATCTTCCCCTCCTGCGCCCCGATCTTGACCAGTCGGTCGATCACCTCGACCTGATGCTTGTTGACCTGCGCTCCCATCTGAGTATCGGTATCCCAGGGGCAACCGACTTTGATGGACTTGAAGATCTTGATCAGATCACCGACAAACCTATCGTAGATCCCCTCCTGCACGAAGATGCGCGAACCGGCGCAGCAGACCTGTCCCTGGTTGAAGAGGATGCCCTTGGCAGCTCCCTCGAGCGCGCGCTGATACGGCATATCGTCGAAGAAGATATCCGCGGATTTACCACCCAGCTCCAGCGTGGCCGGGATCAGATTCTGAGCGGCGGAGAGCGCGATCTCACGGCCGACGCTGGTCGAGCCGGTAAACGCCAGCTTCCGCAGCCCCTTATGATGCTGCAGATACTCGCCGGACTTCGATCCCTTGCCAGTGACGACATTGACCACACCCTTGGGAAGGATCGGCGCGATGAGCTTCATCAGCGAGAGGAGAGACAGGGACGTAGAGGAAGAAGGATGGATGACGATGGTGTTGCCCATCGCCAGGGCGGGAGCGATCTTCCAAGCCGCCATCAGGAAGGGAAAGTTCCAGGGGATGATCTGTCCCACCACCCCGAGGGGCTCGCGCAGGGTGATGGAGAGAGTGTCATCATCGAGCTTGGTCGCCGTCCCCTCCGACGCCCGCAGAACACCAGCGAAGTAGCGGAAGTGATCGGCGGAGAGAGGAATATCGATACCCTTCGTCTCCCGAATGGGCTTACCGTTATCCAGCGTCTCCTGAAGGGCTAACAGATCGGTATTCTTCTCGATCACGTCAGCTATCTTCAACAGCAGATCCGATCTCTCCTGAACAGAGGTATGACGGAAGGCCGCGAACGCCCGCTGGGCCGCTGCGACCGCGTCATCGACATCGGCGTCAGTCGCATCGACGAAGGTGGACAGCACGGTCCCATCGGCCGGATTGGTCGCGACGATCGTCTCCTGACCGTGCCCGGGTGTCCACTCACCACCGATGAACAGATCGTAGTGCTTATCGAAAACATCGAGATTCTTTATTTTCATATTCCTATCCTTTCGTGGTACCGCACCTAAAGGGTGATACGATCGATCTCCGCCAGCTGCTCCGGCGTGAAATTGACATTCTGAATAGCCTTGATGTTATCCAGAATCTGCGACGGCTTGGAGGCGCCGATGATAACCGAGGTGACATCCGCATCCTTGAGATCCCAGGCTAGAGCCATCTCCGCCAGATCCTGTCCACGAGATTTGGCGACCTCGTTGAGGGCTCGGATCTGCGCGAGCCTCGCGGGCGTCAGCGCGGAACTCTTGAGGAAGCGCGGATCCCTGGCGATGCGCGAATCCTCGGGGATGCCATTGAGATACCTATCAGTCAGCAGTCCCTGGGCCAGGGGCGAGAAGGCGACGATACCCTTTTTCAGCTCGGCACTCATCTTCTTCAGACCATTCTTCTCGATCGTGCGATCGAAGATCGAATACCGGTTCTGATTGACGATGAAGGGGACATGAAGGTCGGTGAGTATAGCGCTGGCCTTCGCGAGAGTCGGACCATCGTAGTTGCTCAGTCCCACGTAGAGCGCGCGTCCCGACTCGACGATCTGCTTCAGCGCCAACATCGTCTCCATCAGCGGCGTCTCCGGATCCATCCGGTGATGGTAGAAGATGTCGACATAGGGCAGACCCAACCGCTTGAGCGACTGGTCGCAGGAGGCGATCAGATACTTCCGCGAGCCCCAGTCACCATAGGGGCCATCCCACATGGTATAGCCCGCCTTGGTCGCGATGATCATCTCATCTCGATAGGCGGAGAGCTCCTCGCGGATGATCCGCCCGAAGTTCCGCTCCGCAGCCCCAGGTTCCGGCCCGTAATTATTAGCCAGATCGAAGTAGGTTATTCCGTGATCGAAGGCGGTAAAGATCAGCTCCTTCATGTTGGCGTATTCGGAGATATCACCGAAGTTGTGCCAGAGACCGAGAGCGACGCGCGGAAGTTTGAGTCCGCTCTCCCCACAGTGGGGATATTCCATATTCGCATAGCGTTTAGGATCAGCTTGATGCATATCGATTTCACCTCTCGAAGAAAGTTTAACGGTTAAAGTATACTTTAAGTCAAGAGGGTACCCTAATGACATACACCATCAGCCAGGTCGCCAGAATGTTCCATCTCCAGCCGAGCACACTACGGTACTACGAGGCTCAGGGATTGCTAACCGAGATAAAGAAGACCTCCAACCAACAGCGGATATACGAGGATAAGCACATAAAGCGCCTCCGAACCATCTGCTGCTTCAAGCGAGCGGGCATGACGATCAGACAGCTCCAGGAGTTCTTCGCCTACGAGAAGGACCTGGAACACCACTGTCCGGAGATCATCGCCCTCCTGGAGAAGAGCCGAAAGGAGATCGCCGAGACCATCGCGACCCTCGAGCAGGATTATCAGCACCTCCTGAGGAAGATCCACTTCTACACCGATACTGAAAAAGCCATCGAAAAAGGTGAAGACCAACCCGCGTGGAAAGACTATCGCGACCAGAACTTTCCTGACTGAACCCGATAGACATCAAACAAACCAGAAACAAAAAATATAAAAAAGAGCCAAAGTAAAAAAACTTTTTGGCGGTCGTTCCAATATTTTCATATACAAAAAAAGGCGGCGGTTAGC
>DJOB01000001.1 GCA_002437105.1 Caryophanales bacterium UBA6449 | reverse complement strand
GCTAACCGCCGCCTTTTTTTGTGTATGAAAATATTGGAACGATAGCCTTCATTGCTCGTTAAAAATTATTGTCCAAAAAATCTCTCGGTGGTCTTTGTAGAATATTCTCGGCTTTGGAGGTGGCAATGAGGTTTATCCATACATCTGATCTGCATATCGGTAAGCTTTTGGAAGGCTGGGACCTGAGCGAAGATACTGATTATGTTCTCGATCAACTCGTCGATATCGCTGTGAAGGAGAAAGCGGACTGCGTAGTGATCGCGGGCGATGTTTTCGATCGGAGCGTAGCGTCCGAAGATTGTCTGGTGAAGTATGACCTGCTCCTCAAGCGTCTCTGCATCGATCACGGGATCAAGGTTCTCGCTATCGCGGGCAATCACGATTCGGGCGAACGGTTGGCTGCCAATAATCTTCTTCTGGAGCTCTCTGGACTCTACTATGTCGTCGGTCGTCCGACGGAGACCATCAAGAAGGTCACGCTTAAAGACGAGTACGGTCCAGTGAACTTCTATCTTCTTCCCTTCTTTACTCCTAACGATATCAAAAAGTTCTTTAATCCGGAGGTTTCTAAGTACACCGATGATTCGGCTTTCAGGGATCTGATGGCCCATCAGGAGATCGATACCTCCCAGCGGAATGTGCTGGTCGCTCATCTCTTTGCGGCTGGGTTTACTCCCTCCGGCTCTGAGTTCGGCCTCAGCGATGTGGCTGGGGTGGGTAATATCGCGATCGATCGGTTTAAGGATTTCGACTACGTTGCTCTCGGACACATCCATCAGCCCCAGCAGGTGTCGCGGCCTACCCTCCGCTACTCCGGATCTCTGCTCAAGTACAAGATCAGCGAGGTGAAGCGGCAGGAGAAATCCGTCTGTGTCGTCGATCTGGGGCCCAAGGGTGACGTGAAGGTGGAGACGGTGCCCATCAAACCCCTTCATCCTCTGCGGGAGGTCACGGATAGCTTTGATAATCTGATCAAGGGGGCTCCCGATAAGGATTCATTCGTGTTTGTTCACCTCACTGATCAGCAGATGATCTCCAATGCGGCGTCTCGGCTCGATTCGGTTTTTCCTCACTTGGTTAGCCTCAACTATGTGAATCTAACTTTCGCTAATCCCGATGCACCTACAGAGGTGGCTGGTATCTCACCGCTGGAGATGATCCAGGATTTCTACCGTTCGCGCCACGGCAATACTAAGGATCTGAGCCCTGAGCAGCTGGAAGTCCTGAAGGATATTCTCGCGGATATTGGAAAGCAGACTGAGGAGGGAAAGTAGTTATGAAACCATTAAAGCTGACGATGCAGGCGTTTGGATCCTATCTGAATAAGACGACCATCGACTTCACCCAGTTCGATGGCAAGGGTCCATTCCTGATCTGTGGAAAGACGGGTGCCGGAAAAACTACGATCTTCGCGGCGCTGGTCTTCGCTCTCTATGGCGATGTCATCGAGAATGATCCGTCTAAGCAGAAGCAGGTCTACGATCTGAGAACGATCAATGCTCCTGATGAGACTCCAACTCAGGTGACCTTGGATTTTGAGTGCCAGGGAAGAACCTATCGGATCGTCCGGACGATAGAACTGAAGAAAAGCAAGGACGGCAGTATTACTACCCGGCCTTTTACAACGGATTTTACCTATCTGAATGCGGATGGTAAGACCGAGCAGATCCCCGGTTGCAATAAGAAGACCGCGGTTCAAACGTTTATCGTAGATCGACTCCTGCATCTGACTAAGGAGGAGTTCGAGAAGGTTATCCTCATTCCCCAGGGAGCTTTTGAGTCGGTGCTCGTCGACAGCACGAAAGACCGAACTGAAATCTTTCGCAAGATGTTTGGGACGGAGATCTATAACCTATTTATCGGAGAATTGGGAAAACGATTCCAAGATGCCAAAGCTAAGATTGAACAGCTAGGAGACGAGATAGATTCAGCTTTCAATAGTTTCAATGTCAATCTGGATCCTCAGTATACGTATCTTCCAGATTTTCAGTCTCTCACCGCTCCTAAAAGCGATTGTCAAAAGAGATTAGAACTCCTCGTGAAAACCCTGGAGTGGTATAGCAAGATGCACAGCGATAGTACAGATCTCTATAACACCTGTGATAGCGATTATCAAAAGGTCAATGCTCTCCTGCAGTCGCGCCAGCAGCTGGATGATCTCGATCGAACGGTAAAGAATGATCAAATTCAATTGGCTGATGCCCAGAACCGTCTCAAGTCAGCTCAGGATTCGCTTGATCGCTTGAATGCGAGCCAAGGCACGATCGCTAAAAAAACGATCGAGCTGCACGATATCCAGAATGATCTGCCTAAATATAACATCATCGATTCTCTGCAAAAAGTGATTCAATTGCGGACGGGTCAGCTGGATCAGACCAATAAGAATATTGCTCGACTTTCCGACCAGCGGAATACTGATACCCAGAGACTGAATGATCTGGATGTCGCGATCGCAAAGCATATCGATGTGGCCGCGGAGCGCCAGAAGTTAGTGCCCGATCAGATCGAACTTCAGCGCCTGCGCGATCTTCTGACAAAGAATACGGCTGACATCGGAAAGATCGATGAGATAGAAGAGAATCTAGGCGATGCGCAGCGCAAGAGAGACGAGGCCCAGGTAGATTTCAATAGGGCGAATGGTGATTTCAATCGCATCGAGGGTCAGTATCTATCGGATATTGCTACTCTGTTAGCCAGTAAGCTCACTGCGGATCAGCCCTGCCCTGTCTGTGGTTCTAAAGATCATCCTCATCCCGCGGTCGAAAAGCTGAATGGTGTTAATCGGAATGTCTACGATGCTGCTAAAGCGGCCCTGGATCGGGCGCAGAAGGCTTTAAATGCGGCGGAAGTTGATCTGCAGACGACCATAAACCAAAAGAAGCGAGCTATAGATGAGGCGGTGGAGCGACTCAAGGAATTCGGCGCGGTCGATTATGACACCCTCAGAAAGAAGGCACGCAAGAATCTACAGACAAAAATTGGGGAATTGGATTTCAATAATTCACAGGAACAGAAGAAGATTGACCGCATCGATAAAGCTCAGAAGGCTGAAGTGAAGGAGCACGATGCGCTTCAGAAGAGCATCAATGCGGTGATCAATGACCTCAACCAGTTCACCGTGGAAAGCGGAAAGCTTGAAACGCAGATTTTGAACGATAAGAACGCTTTAAACCAGAACATCAGTGGCTTGAAGTATCCTACGAGAGCTGAGGCTAATCGCGTGATAAGCACGCTTACGAAAGAGATCGATGAGCACGCTCGTCTCGTTGCCAACGCTACTGATCTGGTGAGAAAATACGCTGGTTCCTGCAATACGCTTCAGGGAAAGATCGATACTGAGACCAAGAGCATCGATAATCTGAAGGCGCAGAACATTCCTTCTCTGAGCGACCTCAATACCGAGATCGGTAAGGCGAAGGCTAAGCGCGATGAGGCGAATAGGGTCTGTACTCTGTCCCAGCAGATGATCGATGAGACGAAGCGCGTCAAGGGTAGCATAGAAAAATTGGCGACTGGTTATGATGCTCTAGTCAAGAATTTCGATATGCTAAATGATCTCTTTTCGACGATTAACGGTCGAGTGAATGATGGTGGCGATAGAACCGATATCGAGATCTACGTTCAGAAGCGATATCTGGATATCGTTCTCGGCTATGCGAATAAGCTACTTCACCCGATGACTGATGGCATGTACTCTCTGGTGCGCGCGGAAGAGGCCTATAACAATAAGAGCAAGAGCGGTCTGGAGATTAACGTCATCGATACTAAGGTGGGTAAAGCGCGCAAGTCCTCAACTCTATCCGGCGGTGAGAAGTTTATGGCTTCCCTGTCCCTGGCTTTCGGACTCGCTGATATGCTGTCTAACGCCAAAGGAGCTTCTCGCATCGAGTGCACCTTTATCGATGAGGGCTTCGGCAGTTTGGATCAGGAGAGACTGGATGCTCTGATGAGGGTCCTCTCCAGCAACGAGATGCAGAATGGCCGCGCGCTGGTGGGACTGATCAGCCATGTGGATACGATCGATGATCTCATCTCGAATAAGATCGAAGTCACTAAGGATGAGAAGGGTTTCTCGAAGGTCGATTGTATCGTCTGATATCCTGAATGGCTAACTGAATAGATAAAAGGTGTCCCCGGGTGGGACACCTTTTTATTATTTCCAGCGGCGATGATCGCTTCAGTTGTGCCTTATTTGAACCACTTGCTGTGGATGTAATCGAGAGCGGAGTCCAGATCCTGCTCATTCATCGCGGCGAGAGCGAACATATAGCTGGGCATCGGCAGGGCTTTAGCGGGGTCGAACTCGATCACTGCCCCGATAGGATTTTGACCTTTCAGGATGAAGTAGTTGTTATCGGAGATGAGAAGGGTCTTTCCATAGTATGAAGCGAGAACGCTTCCTTTCTTTAAATCAGCCATGTTTATGACCTCCTTCTATGAATTATATATGTTTATTAAAGATTATTGAATGTGCTTGATCCGGGACGTCTATCTAGAGATGGGAGGCTCGCTCATGTCGCTCATATCTATTCTAGGTGGTTACGAGAGGGATTCTCAATATCTGAAGCGGCTGATCCGACCGTTTAAACCTTGGCGTGAGGACTTCTTGGCGATATCACCTTTCGGCTGGGATCTGAAGGTGCCTTCCCTCTGCTCCCGCGGGGAAGCTGGATTGATAGGACGCGCTTTCTCCGAGATCTTCCGGCTGGTCCTCGCCAGGCGGAGCGGATTCGGTGCTTCCTTGCTGCGGCGGCTGGAGGGGGCGAGAGGTCTGGAGACGCTGGCCGTAGTGAGTCCCTCTCTCCGCCAGACGATCCATGGTGATTTTCTCGCGGCTCGCACTCACTATCGGAAGTATCTCGCCCAGGAGGCCACGCTGGGCGAGTGCCTCGATAGCGTCTGTCTGATGGCCAAGCTCTCGCTGATTTCCTCTTCGGGCTTCTGCGACATGGACGCTAGGGAACTCGTGCGGGGCTTCAGTTCGCGGACGAGGTTCGAACTCGCTCTCATGGCGGATCTCTGGGAGCGATTCCTCGAGCAGCGGTATCTCTCGGGAGTCCCCGCTCCGCTATTTTCCCCTTGTTTCGGTCCTCTATCCGAAGGGATGGGCGGGGCTTCGGCGGATATTCTGCACGATGGTTATCTGATAGATACGGTCTGCGTTCAGAATCTGCAAAATCTATCTCGATACATGGATAGGGTGGCGACGCTGCTGGTTCTCGGGCAGGCTTTTAAGACCCTCGATGGTACCGGGTATCAGGAGAAGGGAGTCGGGTTATACCTGGCCAGATATGGTGTTCTTCTTCTTTTGGATCGAGGCTCCTTCATTAGGCTGAAACGCGCGGAATTCGCGCGGGCAGAGATCGGGGTTCTCCGGAGATTCGGGCGGATGGATAAAGCCGGGGTGGTGGCGTAATCTAGAGGCGATGGAGGGAGCAAGCCCAGGGAAATTTTCATGTTCATCATTGATAAAAAAAGCATATAGGTATATATTCTTTGCGTTGCATGCCCTCACTGGCTACAACCGTTTTTCGTGGCTAAACTAGGGAAACCTAGGCCGAAGGAAACGAGTATTAGTGAACCGCAAGGAGGAACGTACAGGATGTACGCAGTGATTGAGACCGGCGGAAAGCAGGTCAGGGTCTCCGAAGGTGAGACTGTCTACGTTGAGAAGCTGCCCGCTGAGGTGGGTGGTGAGGTGGTTTTCGACAAGGTGCTAGCTCTCGTCGATGGCGAGAACACCGTGTTCGGAACTCCTTATGTCGAGAATGCTAAGGTCACCGGCAAGGTGGTCAAGCAGGGCAAGAGCCCCAAGGTGATCGTGATGAAGTTCCGTGCCAAGGCTACCTATCGTCGTAAGATCGGTCACAGACAGCCCTTCACCGCTGTCACCATCGAGTCCATCGCCAAGTAGTCGATGATCAGGATACTCGCCAAGCTAGATGCGAAAGGTCTGGTCCGCTGTTCCATCAGCGGGCATTCCGGTTACGCCGAGAGAGGGCAGGATATCGTCTGTGCCGCTGTATCTACAGCGTTCACGGGTGCGATGAATTGCTTGGACGATCCTCAGGACTGCTACCGCATCTGCGTCAGTCCTGGGGAGGGTGAGGTCGCTGTGCTGAAGGATATCTCCCAGCACGATCGCATCGTCCTCGAGGTGATGATCAGGGAGCTTGGGTATCTGTCGGAGACGTATCCAGAGTTTATCCAGTATAGGGAGGAAAAGTAGATTATGAAGTTTGTGATGGACATCCAGCTGTTCGCTTCTAAAAAGGGAGTGAGCTCGACTAAGAATGGCCGCGATTCTGCGGGTCGCAGACTCGGAGCCAAGCTGTGCGATGGTCAGCACGCCAACCCCGGGCAGATCATCTATCGTCAGCGCGGAACTAAGGTTCACGCTGGACTCAACGTCAAGCGCGCGAAGGATGACACCCTGTTCGCGATGGTCGGCGGAGTCGTCAAGTATGAGGATCTCCGCGGTGGCCGCAAGCAGGTTTCGGTCTATCCCGAGGCTGCTGATCACGCTGCTCAGGCCTAAGCCTGAAGAGTTGCTTTGAGGGGACCGGGTGGCCCCCTCTATTTGTTTATGGAGGTTCGGACTGTGATCGATAGGGTTAAAGTTATTCTGAAGTCAGGTAAGGGTGGAGATGGCAAGGTGGCTTTTCTCCACACAAAGGGACAGGCGCTCGGTGGACCGGCTGGCGGCAATGGCGGGCGCGGCGGAAGCATCTATGTTCAAGCTGATCGGCGCGTCAATACGCTTGCGGAGTTCCGTTTCGGCAAGATGGTCAAAGCTCCCGATGGCGAGCCGGGACACGAGAAGAACATGTACGGCAAGGATGCTCCTGATGTAATCCTTCACGTGCCGGTAGGAACGGTGGTTAAAGATTTTGAGACGGGTGCCCTCCTCTCTGATCTCTCCGAGGATGGTAAGCAGTATCTCGCCTGTCGAGGCGGGCGGGGCGGTAAAGGCAATCACTGCTTCGCTAACTCGGTTCGAAAAGCTCCCAAATTCGCTGAGACCGGGCTGCCGGGCGAGACTAAGCCCTTCTATTTCGAGCTCAGGCTGCTCGCGGATTGCGGCTTGGTCGGCCTGCCCAACGCGGGTAAGTCCACCCTGCTGGGCAAGGTGACGCACGCGGTTCCCAAGATCGCGGATTATTCCTTCACGACCCTCGAGCCGCAGCTCGGCGTCGTGCAGCTCTCGCCCGATGAGACCTTCGTGATGGCTGATCTCCCGGGTCTTATCGAGGGGGCGCATTCCGGTAAGGGATTGGGGATCTCCTTCCTTCGCCACATCGAGAGGTGCCGCGTCTTGATCCACGTCGTCGATATCACCCAGGATGATCCCTTCGGCGAGTTTCAACGGATCAACGCTGAGCTCGGCGACTACTCGTTAGGTCTGCTCCAGCGCCCGATGATCGTCGCCCTCAACAAGGTCGATCTGCTCGGGGGTGATCTGACCAAGGTCGAGGAGTTTAAGAAGAAGGACGGTGGTCAGCACCAGATCTTTGCCGTCTCCGATCTTCTCGGCACCAACCTCAAGCCTATGATGAGGGCGGTCTTCGAACTGCTCAAGACGACGCCGGCCTTCCCCATGTCCGAGGTGCTCAAGGCGGGCGGCCAGAAGGTCTATACCCTCAAGAGCGAGGACGATCTGTCCGCTCTGCCCTTCACCGTCCGGAAGCTCGAGCCTGGATTCTACGAGGTCAGCGGAACGCTGCTCGTCAACCGGATCCGTCAGATCAACATGGATGGAGAAGAGCATCTCGAGAGGATTCTCGCCCTGTTGGAGGAAGTCGGTGTCGATCGCCGGCTGCACGAGATCGGGGTCGAGGATGGAGCGACCATCCGCGTTGGCGATGTGGAATTCAATTATTCTAAGTAATTCTATTCTGGTGGGATAATTCTAAGTAGAGAGGTTCTCGGGGAGGTTCAGAGCTTGTACTACTATCTTCACGGTACGATCACTATGCACCTGAAGGATTCCATCGTCGTCGAGTGCAACGGTATAGGTTATCGGGTGCTCGTCTCGCATCCGGACGACTTTACGCTGGGCGATACGATGCGCGTCTACGTCTCCCTCTGCCAGACGCAGGAGGAGCAGTACCTGGTAGGTTTCTCCTCCTTTGCGGAGAAAGCGGTCTACGAGCGGCTCATCACGGTCAAGGGCGTAGGTCCGAAGTCGGCGATGAGCATGTTGGGTGGAGCGTCGGTCGAACGGCTCCGGCAGGCGATCGACGAGTCCGATGTCACCTTCCTCAAGAGACTGCCCAATGTCGGTCCGAAGACCGCTTCCCAGATCGTGCTGGACCTCAAGGGGAAACTGAAGCTCCCGGTGAGCTCACAGACGGGCGAGAGGGAGCTGGACGATGCCATCATCGGTCTGAAGAACATGGGCTTCAACAGCAGTGAGATCGACGAGGTGATAGCGAAGATACCGGAGCGGAAGCTCTCGACTGAGGAGTATCTGCGCCGGGCGCTGGCGCTTCTGGGCTCGAGAAGATAGGTAGCGAGGTGGAGGGACTATGGATCAGAGCGTAGTTCGCGATCTGAGAGCGACCAGCGAGGATGCTGATCTTTCGCTGCGTCCACTCACTTTAAACGACTACATCGGTCAGACTCAAGCTAAACAATCGCTCAAGATCTATATCGATGCGGCTAAGGCGCGGAACGAGAGTATGGATCATGTCCTGCTCTATGGTCCTCCCGGATTGGGCAAGACTACGATGGCGCATGTCATCGCCAACGAGCTGGGCGCGCAGATCCGAACCACTTCGGGACCTGCGCTCGTCCGCCCGGGTGACCTAGCCTCCATCCTGTCCGGTCTCAATGCGGGTGACATCTTGTTTATCGACGAGATCCATCGACTTCCTAAGCCGGTGGAGGAGGTCCTGTACTCGGCGATGGAGGACTATATCCTCACCGTGGTAGTGGGGCGGGACGAACAGGCGCGCACCATCGAGATTCCCCTGCGTCCCTTCACCTTGATCGGTGCGACTACCCAGGCCGGCAATCTGTCCCAGCCGCTGCGCGATCGGTTCGGCATCATCGTCACCATGAAGTTCTACGAGCTGGATGAGCTGGTGCGGATCGTGGAGAGGACGGCGAAGGTCTTCGACTTCCCCATCGATGGCAAGGCGGCGCTGGACATCGCGGTCCGCTCGCGCGGGACGCCCCGGATCGCCAACCGCATCTATCGTCGCGTCCGCGACCACGCCTGCGTGCTCGGCAAGACTTCGATCGATGAATCCGTCACCATCCAGGCTCTCAAGTCGCTGGGAATCGATTCGCTGGGTCTGGATGAGAGCGATAGGCGGATCCTCACGACCATGATCAAGAGGTTTGGCGGCCGGCCGGTCGGGGTCAGCGCCATCGCCGCGGCGGTGGGCGAGCAGCCGGAGAATATAGTGGATATCTACGAGCCGTACATGATCCGGGCGGGACTGATCGACCGTACGCTGCGCGGGCGCGTCTGCACCCGCAAGGCTTACGCCCACCTGGGTATTCCCTATCCGGATAAGGACTGATTTTCCGCTCGGGACCGGTTCGGTCAGAATGCGCTGTGAGGTTGAAAGAATAGTCTTTTTCTCTTATATTATTATGGCTTTTAAGTAGGGGGGTGTTCACCCTGCTTTCAGGAGGTAGTCATGAGGCGAATCTGGGCTTTCTTCACACTGCTATTTTCTGTCGTCCTAGCTGTTGGCCTCATCGGTCAACCCGTGCTAGAGTCTGCCGATGTCTCCAATGAGTTCTCGAGCGGATCGGTGATCCAGTACGGCGCTGAGCTGCGGGAGGACAGCGGGGAGGTACGCCTCTCCGATGTCGATGTTTCGGGCGAGGTCAACGAGAGGCTCGATACGGCTGGTATCCGCGGCGCCGATGTGCAGGTCATCTGGCCCGATGCCGAGGAGGCGACCGACGATGCGACCATCCGCATCTCTTTCCCTTCTCAGAGCGAGGATGAGGTCGCTTCTCTCCGGAGGATTCTCGAGGGCAGTGGCGATCTGACCGTCACGACCAAGAGTGCGACCAAGGAGACCTCCATGGTCGGTACCGATTTCTTCGACCAGACGGTCGCTTCGGTCGAGTACGACGAAAGCAACGCTCCCTACGTCGCGCTGCACGTCAAATCCGCCGATGTCTGGAATACCATGTGGGATCGCGCCAAGGCGGATAGCGGTTCCTCCGATTCGGATTCCTCCTCTTCCAGCGACAGCGATTCATCCAGCAGCTCCACTTCCAAGCTCTACATCTGGAGAGGGTTCGACTTTGATACCGATACCTACGATAAGGCTTTCTCCGACGACAAGAACGTCTATGATGCCACGGTCGCCGACAAGCTGCTCTTCCAGGTCTCGGATAGCAATTGGGATGCGGATTCGCTGACGATCAAACTGTCCCAGGATTCTACCTGGGATGTGACCGATTCCCGGGTGCCTTGGAACGGCAAGGGCGATTCTAAGTCCTGGGATATCACTTCGGCGCGTGCGATGGTCTCTTCGCTGAACGCCTCTAACTACGATTTCGATCTGACCTATCAGTTCACCTCGACGGCGGTGGCGACGCTGGGCGCCGATGTCCTCACCTACCTGTGGGTCGGCTTCCTCGTCGCTTTCCTCGTGCTGGCGCTGGGTATTTCCCTCAAGTTTGGCGTGGCGGGAGTACTGGCGAGCGTCACCGATGCGGTGACTGTCCTGCTCACCCTGTTCATCGGCACCCTGCTCGGCTTCGAGATCTCGACGGCTGCTTTTGTGGGTCTGGCCGTGACCGCGATCCTCGGCGCGCTGGTGAGCGTGAACTACTTCACGCGTGTCTACTCCGAACTGAGGAAGGGACGCTCGGTCGATAAGGCGGATAAGGAAGGCTATCACAAGAGCTATCTGGCTACCGTCGATATCTGCCTCTCCACGCTGATCATCTCGCTGTTCAGCTTCCTGATCGGACGGGATCTGGTCAAGGTCACCTTCGGCTTCATCCTGATCGGCTCCGTCCTCGCCTTCCTGATCTCCAACTACCTCACCAAGTGGCTCATGTACTGGCTCACCACCGGCTGGACTAAGGCTTCGGCGCGCACGGTCTTCGGTTTCACCGCTCGCGATGCGAAGGTAGCTGAGCCCCTGTACGTGGCGGGCGACGCGACTGCTCAGCCTGCGGCTGAGGAGGCGGTTACTTCCAAGATCGTCCTCACCAAGAAGGCTAAGGCGAACATCGGCTCCTGGTCCGCTATCTCCTGTGCGCTGCTGGCGGCCTGCTGTCTAACCTTGGGTATCACCTATGCGACTCAGGGCACCGATGGCATGTTCAACTTCGCTGCTTCCTACTCGCAGACCTATGTCCTGTCGTTCAATACCGTCGGTAATTCCTACACTAATTCGGCAGGTGAAGTGGTCGATTTCACCGATGCGGAGAGCTTCTCTGAGTATCTGAAGGAGGAGGTTATCCAGCCGGCGCTTCCCTCCTTCGCTCCTTCGGACAACGAGCCTCAGGGTACCTATAAGACCGTTGATCAGTTTATCGATGGTACGGGTATCACCGTCGATAATCTCCAGTTCAATATGGTCGATGCGCAGAACGATTCCGGAACCGATAATTCGGACTTCACCGTGATCTACGGCATCATCAGCATGGAGGATGTCTCCGGCGCTAAGGCGGTTACTCGCGACAACGGTCTTGCCATCATCGAGGCCGGCATCGAGAGACTCAGCGATGCGACGGTCAACGTTTCGGCGGCCAGCAACATCTCCAACTCGCAGAACTTCACTAACACCAAGCTCAAGGAGCGCTACGCCTCTCAGATCCAGACGGGCAATGCGGAACCTACCTATCGCGATCATGCCGATGTCTATCTGCTCATCGGTCTGGCGGCGCTGGCTCTCTTCATCAGCTTCTACGCCTTCGTTCGCTTCGGAGTGGCGGCGGGTATCACCCAGCTGGTCGTCTCCGTCTTCGGTCTCTGCTTAGGCTTGGCGGTCTTTGCCCTGTTCCGTCTCCCCTTCACCATCGTCTGTGGCTATGGTCTGCTGGGTGGAGCGATCCTGTCCGGACTCAGCCTGTATCCCTTCTATTCCAAGAATCGCGACCTGCTGCGCGAGCAGCACATCTATCGCACCGCCTCCTACGAGAAGAGGGTTGAAGCCAGCCGCGAGGCGATGCGCCTCACCCGGCCCGCGATCGTCGTGACCGCTGGCGCGGCGGCCGTCTTCGGTCTGGTCGGCCTCGGTGTCTATGGATCCGCGGTCGCCTTCGGTATGGGAGTGGGATTCGCGGTGACCGTGGTCGGCAGCGTCCTGTGCGGCGCTTCGCTGGTTCCCGTGCTGTTCCCCGTGCTGCGCTCTAAGCTCTCGTTCAAGAGGTGGAGTGCGGCGTTGGCGAAGATGAGAGAGCAGCGCGCGAATCGCAAGAAGCGGAAGGTCATCGTGGCTGATCCCAACGAGAGCCATGAGACCATCATTCCCGGTCTCAACGATTACCGGAACTGGTAGTTGACGGATATGTTCAGATGAAAGCTGGGCGCCATCGCCCAGTTTTCATTAGGAGGAAAATATGGCGACACTGTATGAATTGCTGCTGGCTCACTTCCATCTGACTCCGGTCGATCTCCTGATGCGCCAGCGCGCGGGTTTGAGCGCCGGCGATTGGGAGGGTATCTCGCTGAAGGCGGAAGATGGGGCGTGCTTCTCCGCTCCCTCCGATCTGGACGCGGTGGTGCAGAGCTTCGAGGACGCGGTGATCAAGGATCTTCCCATGGTCGAATTCGGGGATTACGATGTCGATGGCTTGACCTCGGCCTCGATCGTCTTTCTGACCATGAAGCTTCTAGGGGTCTCCCGATCCGGCTTCTATATTCCCTCCCGGTACGATACGGGATACGGGTTGGCGCTACCGATTCTCGAGAAGATGGTGGCTAAGGGATATCAGCTGGTGATCGCCACCGATAATGGAATCACGAAGCGGCGAGAGTGTGAGTATCTCGCCTCGCACGGCGTGCACTACCTGATTCTCGATCACCACGAGGAGCAGGTGGGAAACCTGCCGAAGTTCGGCGCGGGGGATCTGATGTATCACCGCAACGATTGCTCAGCCGCCTTCCTCGCCCTCCTCTTCTCGTCCAGGGTCCTGAAGGATCAGAGCTTTCTCGCGCGCCTTCGCGCCACCGGGAGGAAGGTGGCCGACGACGCTACTATCGGTCGATACCTGGACTACTTCCAGGTACTAGCGGGTTTGGCGGTCTTCTCCGACTGCATGGATCTGCGGAACATCTTCAACCTCTCGCTGGCTAAGCGGGGCTTGAATCTCCTCAATCGGGCGCTGAAGGATCCCGACGACCGTCTCGCTTCCCGGTTAGCCTATCTCGTCGACGGTTATCAGCCCGGGCAGGAATTGAAGTTTCGCGATATCAACTTCTCGATAAATTCCAAGTTGAACAGCGTGGCCCGCGTCGCCGGGGGAACGATTCCGAACAAGGGTGTGTTCTTCCTCACCTCCACCGATCCGGATAAGGTTCGCCGGCTGGCGGTCGAGATCGATGGGTTTAATCGGCAGAAGAAGGAGATCGTCGAACAGGCGGCGGGATTGGTCGATCTCGCCTCGTCCGACCCGGTCCTCTGTATCGATCTCGCCAGTGCCGCTGTCCCCGTGCCCTCGGGGCTGACCGGACTCATCGCCAATCGCGTCCTGCGCACAATGAAGAATCCGCGTCCGGTCCTGGTGCTCTGCCCTTCCACTATCGATAGCCGGGACTGTATCGGTAGCCTCCGGGGTCCGGAGGGCATCTCGCTGGATAAGGTGCTCGAGTCGCCCTTCATCAAGCCCTTCCTGAAGGACCATGGCGGTCATGAGTCCGCCTGCGGTCTCACCCTGCCGCGCGCGCTGAAGGATGACTTTTTGCATTCGCTGAATGCCGAGGTCAGCAAGTATGCGGTGGCTCAGAGCTGGGCGACCATCCGGATCACCGAGGATCTGGTGTCGGAGGAGAGCGTGCGGGCGATCGAATCGCTCGAGCCTTTCGGGCAGGGGTTCGAGCTGCCCAAGCTCTCTATCGTGATCGATGCCCAGCGGCTGAAGCAGTCGATGCGCAACGGCAACTGTTTTGTGAACCTGAATGGTGGTGGACGCCTGCTGATCTTCCGCTGCGCCGACCAGGTGGCGCGGGCGGCGGGAGAGGTCGAGCTCTTCGGTGAGCTGACCAGAAATACCTTCCGTGGCCGTACGACCGTAGAGATGATCTGTGACATGTGATACCCTAGAATAGTCAGCCGTGTGGCGGGAAGGAGAGCAAGATGCGGATCATGTATGGCCCAGCCGATAGAAGAAACCCATCCGATCTCCCTTTGAAGCTGCCTCGGAATAACGATTTCACCGATATCTTCGGCTACCTGGAAGCGCACGGGGATGAACCCATCGGAGCGCGTGCCCCTCTGAACGAGGTGGATGCCCTGATCATCTCGCGGCTCGCCTATCTCTACTTCGAGGGTCTCGTCGGTCCTAGCTATACGGCGAAGGTCAAAATCGGAGATATCGCCGGTACGTATTTAAGCCTCTCTAAGACAGATGCCATCTCTTTTCTTCTCGAAGAGGATTTTCATCTGGTCACCGCGATTCAGAACCGGGCTCGCTTCTCGAGGATCAAGGTCTGCGGGTACCGCACCTTCTTTTCGGAGAAGGAGGTGAAGCAGTTCGCGGCCATGACTTTCATCCTGCCGAACCGGATGGCCTACATCGCTTTTCGCGGGACCGATGGGAGCCTCTCGGGCTGGCGCGAGGATTTCGACATCGGCTTCCTCGGTGTCATCCCCTCCGATCTCGATGCTCTCCGTTACGCTAGAGAGACCATGGAGGCGCTCCCCAACATGAAGGGCTTCTATATCGGTGGTCACTCCAAGGGTGGAAATCTCGCTCAGTACGCCGCCTTCAAGCTCTCGAAGAGACTGAAGGAGCGGATCGCCGGCGTCTATATCTTCGATGCGCCGGGCTTTCGGCGCGATGTCTTCACTAAGCTCGATCGCGAGACCCTGAGCGATCGGATCTTCGGCTTTGCCCCCACTCAATCGGTGGTGGGGATGATCCTCTACAGCGGGGTGATCTATACCCCGATCGTCTCGCGGAACTTCCTGCTGCTGCAGCACGATATATACAACTGGTGCGTGCAGGGGAAGAGTCTCGTGCGGGGCCGGTTCCAGTCGCTGCCCTACGCGGTCAAACGGATGAGCAAGGAGTTCTTCGAGACCATGGATATCCCTCAACTCGAGCGCTGCATCGATGCCCTGTTCGGAGCGATTCGGGTGGAGCGGGGGGATATGAGGAATGCGTCTCTGGATATCAGCCTCGCCCGCATGGTCTCCATGGTCTTCATGCTCCGCCGGGTGCCACCGGCTGAGCGCAAGACCTTCCTCAAGGTCTTCTCCACGATCGCGCGCAACATGAAGTCCATCGTCTCGATCGAGCGGGACCGGGACAAGCTCTCGGATATCCGGGGCCGGTGAGGGAGGTTAATTCCTTCTTTTCCTTGTTTGAATTACAGGTGTAGATAATATAATCAATAAGCTGAAAAGAGGGCTCCCCGATGGAAGGTGAATCGTACTACAGACCTCGTGAGATCGCGGTTAACCTGGGGAGGTGGAAGCGGGTAAAGAACAGCCTGCTGACCATCTCGTCAGCGCTGGTGCTGGCGGGTGTTACCGCCTGCTTTTTCGTCCCGCAGTCCCGGGTCTCTTCCCTCCGGGTGACTGCTCGCCTCTTCGGGATGAGCGGCGGGCACGGCGACGGTCTGGTCATCACGAAGGAACGGATCATCCGGGCTATGGGTCTGAAGTCCAACGATCTGAACATGTTCGCCTCGGTCCAGAAGGCGGAGTCCGGTCTCGCCTCGGCCTGGTTCGTCTCGCACGCCTATCCCGTCGAGGTAGCCTTGACCCCCTTCTCCTGCCAGGTTACCTTCCACGATCTCTTTCCCCTGTCGAAGGGGATGGATGGGGCGATCTACCTCTCCGACGGAACTTCCTATGCCGCGGCGTCTCCCGAGGTGAAGGCGGCCTATCCGGAAGCGGCGCTCGACTGGCTGGTCACCATACCGGCTGGTCAGGTGGGGGAGAACGATTACGGAACGGAGATCGGGGACCTGTCGATCGAGCTGGCCGATCTGGATCCTTCGCTTCTGGCCGGTGGGTTTCTCCTCGGGGCTACGGTGGATCCAGAGCAAGAGGGTGGGATATATCTCTATCTGAACCTGCCCGGCGTCGACCAGCGGGTCCGGATGGGGATCGAGAGTGCTTACCTCTCCTCGTTCCGTGCCGATACGATGATCGCTGAACTGACGCAGGCGGTGATCTCCGCCAGCCAGGCGGGCGATCTCAGCCCCGTGACCGCGAGCTGGGATAGCTGGCTCGGCGAGGGGGCGACGCTCTATCACCTCTGGTTCCGTCGGGATGACAATGGGCGGTTTGGAATCTATACCAGTGCGGGGAGGTGAGGGCGATGATCCTGAAATACAGTGCTTCGTGTCAGCTGGTGGGCGACCAGGTGGTCGTTCTCGCTGGCTATCTGGCTTCCGGGGACGTGAAGATCGTCTACCGCGGAACTTTTCCGACGGCGGAATCGGGTCTGACCGCGGCGCTGGACCAGGCGGTCAAGGCGATGAATAAGGCGGTGGGTTCCAACCTGTTCTGCCTGTCGCTCATGGCTGCTACGCCGAATGGGGTGTTCATGCAGAAGTCCGTCCCCTCGCTGATCGATGAGAACGGCTATACCAAGGCGAAGGCGCGGAGGCTCCTCAGTGCGGCGACTGAATTCGGAGCGAAGGAGGGATTCAATCTCTCCACCTACGCCATGGGGTATGCGTCCCTCGACGAGAGTGGGCGCGTCAAGGATTACACGGCCCGCTTCCCTGAGAACCGGCGCTGCAACCGGGCGGTGCTGGTCGCCCTGCTGTCCCGGGGTGTGGACGATGAGCTCCCGAAGGTGGGAGAGATCGGGACAAAATTCCGGATCTACCCGGCGGTCGCCGGCGTGGCGCGGCTCATCCGCAGCAGCGGAGTCACCGGCAAGAACTTCTTCATCCTGGAGGCGGAGCGGGATCAGAGCATGCTGGTGGATGTCAAGCTGTTCAATCCGTACGATCGGTGCCTCCGGCTCACCGGCTTGGAGAGCTTGTACCAGCGGGTAGCGGAAAAGACAGGCCTGAGCTCGGAGCGGGTGGCGACCCTGGCGCACCTGTTCGGGATCGGATCGGTGGAGCACTGCACCGGGGAGCTGTTCGCGGGGGTTGATCCCGCGGCGTTCCGCCAGGCTCTAGCGGCCGAGCTGAACGGATGGGTGGACGAGATCGGGAAGGGCCTCGCGTCGCTGCCGCTCTCGGGCGACTACCCGATCTTCCTGGACGGTGAAGCGGATCGCATACACGGATTCGCGCAGCTGTTGGGCGAGAGGTTGAAGCGCCCGGTCGACCGCGTCCGCTCGCAGGCGCTAGGCGCGCGCGATGCCGGCATGGAGGCCCTGGTGGGCGGGCTCATGATGAATGACGATATGATCTGGAACTTCCCGCGGGATGAGTGGAATCCTCGGATCGGAAGGACGGGTGAGATCCCCACGACGACGGCGGAAGGAGGAACGGGAGATGAGCGATAATCAGCATGAGGTTCAGAGGAACGAGATCCTTGCGGCCGGCATCGACCAGCCGCTGACTGACGAGCAGCTGCAGCGGCGGTTCGGCCGCCCCAAGATCGTGGTCTGCGGCGTGGGCGGCGCGGGTTGCAACGCCGTCAACCGGATGATCGACGATGGCATCACCGACATCAAATTCATCGCTATCAACACCGATTCGCAGGCTCTCAGCACTTCGCGGGCAGAGGTCCGGATCATCCTGGGCAAGACCGGTCTCGGCGCCGGTGGCGATCCCGATCAGGGCCGCGAGCAGGCCGAGTTCACCTCGCGCGTGATCGAGTCCGCGCTGAAGGGGGCCAATCTGGTCTTCGTGGCAGCGGGCATGGGCGGTGGTACCGGTACTGGTGCTTCGCCGGTGATCGCGAGGATCGCGAAGTCGCTGGGCGCGCTGACCATCGCGGTCGTGACCAAGCCCTTCCTCTTCGAGGGCGAGGATAAGAGCGACCGGGCCATCCGCGGTCTCGCCGAGCTCAAGAAGGCGGTCGATTCCTATATCGTCGTCTCCAACGATCGCCTGATGGCTACCTATCGGAAGCGCCCCACCAACGAGGCCTTCTCCGCTTCCGACCACATCCTGTCCCGCGCGGTTCAGACCATCGTGGATCTGATCGTGAAGACCGGCAAGATCAACATGGATTTTGCCGATATCAAATCCACGCTGACCGATGCGCATCTAGCCATCATCGGCTTTGGCGATGCCAAGGGTCCCAACCGGGCCGAGGAGGCGGCGATCGCCGCCATCTCCTCTCCTCTCATCGATGCTTCCGCCAAGGGTTGCTCCCGGATGCTGGTCAATATCACGCACTCGCCCGACGTGACCCTGGAAGAGCTCGGGAAGGTGGTCATGACCATCCGGAATGTCGCGCAGGTCTCGCGTCCGGTCCTCAAGTTTGGCGATGTGAGGGATCCGACGCTGACCGATGAGATCAAGGTGAGCGCCATCTGCGCCTGTCTGACGCCGGAGAACGAATCCAAGGTCCTGGGTCAGAAGGTCGAGGAGAAGGAGGACGATTCTCCGACTCCCGCCGATGTGCTCCCCAAGTTTCTCGCCGACCTGATGGCCGGCAACGGCACGGTACCCCTCAATTCGGGATCCTTAGGCTCCCGCTTCATCTCGCCCGATGCGATCGACCAGGTGAAGAAGCGCAATGCGCAGCTGGCGGGAGAGAACAAGGTCCTCAAGCAGCGGGCCGCGGAGCTGGAGGGCTTCCCCGCTAAGCTCAAGCTGGCGCAGAACCAGATCAACGATCTCCAAGCAAAGTACCTGGAGAGCACCAAGGCGAAGTCGGCGGCTCAGACCAAGGCCAGCGAATCCGAGCAGCGCTGGCAGGCGGCTCTCGAGGAGAACAACGACCTGAAGGTCAAGCTCAACCGGAACCAGAGCGATATCGCCGCACTGAACGATACGCTGCGCCAGTCGCAGTCGGATCTGGTGGCGCTGCAGGCGAAGCTCACCGAGAAGCAGGCTCTGATCTCGACCGAGAATGAGACGGTCGTCCAGGAGGCGAAGCAGGCCCAGGCCGCGGCGGAGAGCCAGCTGGCCGCCAGCCAGCAGGAACTGGCTGAGCTGACCGCGCAGAACTCGGCGCTCAGGCAGGACAAGTCCCGCCTGGAAGCGGAGGTGGAGAAGCTCACGGCGAACCTGAACCAGGCGCAGGATCAGGGCCAGGCCGCTCAGGCTGAGGGCGCAGAGGCGCTGACCCAGCTGTCCGATCAGCTGGCAGCTGAGAAGGCGGCGCACCAGGCGGATAGCGCTCGCCTCCAGGACGAGATCGCAGCGCTCAAGCGCCAGTCGCTCGCCGCGGCCGCCCAGGCGCAGGATCTGGAGTCGCTCCAGGCTGCGCGGGCGGATCTGCAGGCGCAGGTCACCGAGCTCTCGGATAAGCTCGCGGAGGCGCTCGCTTCCGGGGAGACCCAGGTCGAGACTCTGCGGAGCGATTACGAGGCGCGGATCGCCTCTCTCTCCCGCGTCAATGAGGAGCTGGAATCCTCCGCGGGTCAGGACGCTCTGAAGATGCAGGAGCGCGCGGCCAAGCTGGAAGCGGAGTCGGCTGCGGTTGCCAAGCAGCTCCGACAGGTGCGCGGTCAGGCGACTCGGGAATCGGCCTACTTGGCTACCGAGTTGAGGGCGGCGGCGCGGCATGAGAAAGCGCTGGCGTCCGAGCTGGCTACTATCCGAGTTGAACAGGCTGATTCCGCGCGGGCGGTTCCGGCGCTTCAAGCTCAGATCTCTACGCTGGGCCAGCAGCTGGAGGACGCAGTGGCTCAGGGCGCTCGCCAGCGGCAGCGCCAGTACGGTGCGGGTGTCAGGGAAGCTCAGGATCTAGCCAATCGCCTGCGGGCTGAGCTCCATCGAGCTGAGCACCTTCAGGTTGAGCTTGCGGCGGCGTCGGCCGCTAAGGAAGCTGAAGTCGCTCGTTTCACCTCGCTCGACGAGGAGCAGGGGGCGCAGCTGGAGCAGCTGAAGGGTACGGTCGCCCAGCTCACGGGCCAGATCGCTCAGCAGCAGAACAACCAGCGCGAACAGCTGGCCGCCGTCACTGCCCAGGGTGTCCGACAGCTGCAGGGACAGCGCGGTGCGAGCGTCAGGCAGGCGCAGGATCTAGCGAATCGCCTGCGGGCTGAGTTCCACCGGGCTGAGCACCTCCAGGCTGAGCTTGCGGCGACATCGGCCGCCAGGGAGGCTGAGGCCGCTCGTTTCGCCTCGCTCCAGAAGGAAGCTGACGATCTGAAGGCGAGCCTGGCCCAGAAGGATGAGACCAGCGCCAACCTCGAGGCGGAAGCGCCCAAGCGTGGGAGCGTCCAGGCGGCGCCCGCACCGCAGCCGATCGCGAATCCGGCCGCTCAGGTGGTCGAGGCGATCCCGGCCGTCAATTCGGTCAAGAGTGAAGAATCGGATAAGTTTGCCCACAGTCTCTTAGCGAAGCTGGGAAAGTGAGGATTGGATATGGATAACGAATTAAAGGCGGTTTTGGAAGGGGCGGAGCGAGATATCCCCCACTGTCAGGACAAGCAGGAACTCGCGGTTATCAAGGCTAGATACCTCGGCAAGAAGGGACTGCTGACCAGCTTCTTCGCGCGGATGAAGGAGGTGCCGGCGTCCGAGAAGAAGGCTTTCGGTCAGGCGATCAATGCGGTGAAGGTCCAGATCGATCAGCTCTTGACCGCCGCTCTGAAGAGCATCGAGGAGAGCGAGCTCAAGGCTAAGCTCGCCAGCGAGAAGGTCGATATCACGCTGCCCGGGCACGGTCCCCGCCGCGGAACCGTGCACCCCTGCACGCGGATCATCGATATGCTGACCGAGTTCTTCGTCGGACAGGGATACACCGTCAAGGACGGACCCGAGGTGGAGAGCGACTACTTCAATTTCGAGTGCCTCAATATCCCTAAGGATCATCCGGCTCGCGACATGCAGGATTCCTTCTTCCTGAAGGATGGACTGCTGCTGCGGTCGCACACCTCGCCGGTCCAGGCCCGCACCATGCAGGCGGAGAAGGACAAGCTGCCCTTCAAGATCGTCTGCCCGGGCAAGGTCTACCGCTGCGATAACGATGCGACTCACTCCCATCAGTTCGGTCAGATCGAGGGTCTCTGCATCGGTGAGGACGTGACGCTCGCCAACCTGGAGAAGACGCTGGACGACATGTTCAAGTTCCTCTTCGGCGCCAAGTCCCAGACTCGTTTTCGCCCCTCCTTCTTCCCGTTCACCGAGCCCTCTCTGGAGTGCGATGTGAGCTGCTTCGAGTGCCATGGCAAGGGTTGCAGCCTCTGCAAGGGTTCGGGCTGGATCGAGGTTTTGGGCGCAGGGATGGTCAATCCGACTGTCTTCCGCCTCAACGGTATCGATCCGGACAAGTATTCGGGATTCGCTTTCGGAATCGGCGTGGACCGGATGGCGATGCTGCTGTTCGGAGTCGACGATATCCATCGTTTCTATCAGGACGATGTGCAGTTCCTCGAGCAGTTCTCGAAGAGATAGGAGGGTAGGATCATGATCTTTTCAATCGAGATTCTGAAACGGTTCGTCGATCTGGAGGGCATCACCCCCGCAGAGCTCATTCAGCGGTTGACCTTCGCGGGTTTCGAGGTCGAGGATCACCACCCGATCAGCCAGGCGAGCGCGGTCATCTCCGGACGCATCCTGGAGTGCGTCCCGCACCCCGATTCCGATCACCTGCACGTGCTCAAGGTCGATCTGGGACCTGAGGAAGGGATCAGGCAGATCGTCTGCGGCGCTCCTAACGCCAAGGAGGGGATGAATGTCATCGTGGCTCTGCCCGGCTGCGAGCTGAAGGCGCTGGGCAAGGTCATCGAGGCGGGCAAGGTCCGCGGTATCGAATCCGATGGCATGTGCTGCGCGCTGGACGAGCTCGGTATCCCCGCTGCGGTTCTTCCCGAGTCCGAGGTGAAGGGCATCCACGATCTCGGTCCCGACTATCCCGTCGGTGATCGCGAGGTGCTGACGCACATCGGTTACGGGGGCGAAGCACTCGATATCAACGTGCTGCCGAACCGCCCCGATTGCCTCTCCTACCTCGGAATCGCTCGGGAGATTGCGGCTCTCTGCGGACGAAAGTTCCTGCCGGTGAACCGCGATGATCTCTCCGCGCTTCCCGCTTCGGTCTCGGCTATCAACAAGACGGAGGCGGCTGCGAAGTTTTCGATTTTGACTGCGGAGCTGGGTCCGGTCGATCGCGGATTCGCTGCCAGCCTGGCTCGCGATCTGCAGGTCTCTGGGGTCAGGAGCGTCTCGCCCCTGGTGGATCTCGGCAACTTCGTCATGCTGGTGACGGGTCAACCCTTCCAGATCTACGACCTGGACCGGGTTCAGGGCCATTCCTTTACGGTAACTGACACCTACCGGGGCGACTTTGTGACCTTCGATGGCCGGAAGCTCCAGCTGCAGCCTGGCGATCTGGTCGTTCTGGACGAGCAGGGGACCCCCCTGTGTCTTGCGGGTATCGCGGCGGGCGAGTCGACCGCCTGCACCGCTAATACCGCGCGGATCGCGGTGGAGGCGGCCTCCTTCTATCACGCTTCGATCCGGAGGACCTCGGCGCGGCTGGGACTCTCTTCCGCCTCGTCGCTCCTCTTCGGTAAAGGGGTCAATCCCCGTGAGGTGCTCGCGGCTCAGTCCATCTTCGCGCACTTCCTCCGCCGTCTGTTCCCCGCGGCTAAGCTGCTTTCCTTCGCCGAGGATGGTAAGGCTGTTCCCCAGAATAAGCCTTTCCCCTTCTCGATCGAGCGGCTGAATCACCGTCTGGGAACTTCCTATTCGGCCGAGGAGGTGAATCGTGTCCTCCAGGCCTATGAGATCACGGACTGCGGCCACGGTCAGGTGGTCGGTCCGGCCTATCGCACCGATCTGAACCAGCAGGCTGATGTGGATGAGGAGGTCTTCCGCTTCTATCCGGCTTCTCGGGTCCCGCTCTCCTATGCGGGGATGCCTCAGACCGTCGGCGGTCTCACCGAGAGCCAGCGGCAGGTGGCGCAGATCCGGCAGACCCTCGAAGGCTTCTCCCTCTCGGAGATCATCTCCTTCACGCTGGAGAGCGAGAGTATGTCTCAGAGCGTCCGGGTCTTCGATCGGTCGCCGGCCTATCGCGTCCTGAACCCGTTGACCAAGGATCACGAGATGGTGCGGATCGACCTGGTACCCTCGATGGTCTCCATCCTCGAGCGGAACGCGGCTCGCCGTCACAACGATCTCTCCTTCTACGAGATCAGCGCTACCGATTCGCCGCTCGGTCGGCGTCAGCTCCTCTGCATCGGTCTGCTCGGTCAGCGGCACGACCAGGATCTGAAGGGTTCTCGTCCTTGGGATTTCTTTGACCTGAAAGGGATGTTTGAGGCTCTGCTCACCACTCTGGGCATCAGCGAGAATCGCGTCCGGCTGGTGCGCTCCGTCAATCCGGCCTTCCATCCCGGTATGAGTGCCGATGTCCTGCTGGGCAAGCAGGTGGTCGCGACTTTCGGCGAGCTCAATCCTGGAAGCTTCGCGCGTCCGTACCTGATTCTGGAAGCCGATCTGTCGGCTCTGCTCGGGATCCGGACCGGAAGGGTCCATCAGGTCCCCTTCGGTTCGCATCCTTCCGTCCGGCGCGATCTGTCTTTCGATCTGCTGGGCGAGGTGTCGTTTGCCGATCTCGTGAAGCGGGCGCGGACGGGCAGCAAGCTGCTGACCAAGATCGAGCTCTTCGATTCGTACACCGACAAGGCGGGTCACCGCTCCATCGGTGTCGCGCTCACCTTCTCGGCCGATGATCACACACTCAAGGATGAGGAGATCGATCAGGCGCTCAATGCGGTGGCGCTCGCCATCTCGACTAAGCTTCCGCTCAAGCTGCGGTCGGGCAAGGAGGGAGACTAGTGGAGCCGAGCTTCACCTTCACCCAGCCGGCTGCCGTGCGGGTGATGACGCCGGACCCGATCGATCGGATCGCGGATATCGCGCACTCCTGCTATCGGGTCGAACCCAAGACGCACGCCGAGAATCGGCAGTTCGTGGGGCGCTTGATCGCAGATAAGCACCTGGCCATGCTCGAGCACTACAGTTTCCACGTCCTCTGCTCCTCGTTTGCGCTCGACGATCTGCGCCTCTTCAACTCTCCCTTTATCCGGTATGACAATCTAGGCGACCACCTTCTCATCTCATATACGCTGCGGACCCTGATCGAGAATGTCGACACTTCGGTACCCGGGGTGCGGCGGGTGATCGCGACCATGTGCGATCCTCTCCCTCCCGAGGTGCAGGAGCTGATCCCTGGGGCTATCTCTCTCGCCTCTCCCTACGAGCCGCAGGCGGTTGACAGCGCCTTTATCGCGACGCTCCCTAAGCCGATCGCCCGCCGGCATCTCTGGTTCAGCTATCGGCTGACCACGGATCGCGGGGTGACTCACGAGCTGGTGCGGCATCGCCTCTGCTCCTTCGCCCAGGAGTCGACCCGTTACTGCAACTATTCCAAGGATCGCTTCGGTAACCGCCTGGTGTTGATCCGACCGCTGGACTACGATGAGCCAGGGCGTCAGGCGATCTACGATCGGGCGTTTCAGCTGGCAGGCGAGAGCTATCTGGCGCTGTTGCAGATCGGGGCTCGAGCGCAGGAGGCGCGGGCGGTGCTGCCCAACGCTCTGAAGGCCGACCTGGTGATTAGCGCCTATCTCGATGAGTGGGAGCACATCTTCGATCTGCGGTTGCGCCCGGTGGCCCACCCGGAGTGCCGCCGCGTCCTGCGGCTGGTCGGATCCGATCTGGTCAGTGCCTCACCGCTGTTCGCTGAGGATATAAAGGAGTTAGGTATCGAAATATGAATACTAATCATGGATCGTTGACGGGTTTTGTGAAGGACGAGGAGGGACGCATCATCCACAGCGCAGCGGATGGTCTCATCCTCGATCCGCGCA
Organism: Caryophanales bacterium UBA6449; assembly: GCA_002437105.1. GTDB lineage: Bacteria > Bacillota_I > Bacilli_A > RFN20 > CAG-288 > CAG-568. The sequence continues at coordinate 29,374 of DJOB01000001.1, read as the reverse complement.
TACTGCGCTCCGGAAGGGATGAGGTGCACATCTTCACTCTGCCTCTCGGGCGCGACCAGCTGACTCCGGTTACCGGGGTGGTCGGCGTGGTCGGGGGTGCGGCCCAGGTCATCTGCCGCCTGAAGGTTCTTGATGATTGTATCGTCTGCAATATGGAGGTCGATAGCACCGTGCAGATGGTGGATGATGCCAACGGAAATCCGGTGGAACTCGACTGCTCCGATTCTGACGATGTTACCCTGTCCAAGGATCCCGAGGTCGGTGAGGTACTACCCGACCAGCGCGGCCGGTACGATCTGGAACCTACGGCTCTCGCCCTCTTCTATTCCTCCGTGCCTACGCGTATCTCCACGGCGGCGGAGAGGGAAGAGATGTATCGAGAGCACGACGATGTGATCTCCGAGGATGAGTACCAGAAGCGGGTCCAACGTGGCGACTACAGCGATAACCCCTTCAAGAAGTTGAAGATGTAGAAATAGCAGGCTTCGGCCTGCTTTTTTCTTGCTTAAGGATGCGACTGATCCATCTGAGGTGGTAAGTCGCTATTTTATTTCACTTAAATTTTATTTTTTTAAAAGTGGATATTGATTATTTTTTTGTAGATATATTCGCAAATATTTAATTATTTAGGTTTTTTTACAACCTTACTTTTCAAGGAAAAATAAGTGTACATAAAAAAGATGGTATGAAGTGGTATGATTTGGTGCGGGAGGGTGTAGGCAGAGTGTTTTTAGGTACCAGCGAGCATGCGCTAGACGATAAGCTCAGACTCGTGCTCCCTAAGATCTATAGGGAGGTATTTGGCACGTCTGTCTATGTCACCCGGGGATTTGGGAAGGGGTATTTGAGCCTCTACACTGAGGAGGTCTTTACCTCCCTGTCGGCCAGCCTCTACCAGAAGAGTCCCTTCGACCGTGAGGCCCAGAGCATGAAGCGCGTCTTCTTTTCCAACTCCTGTGCGCTGAAGGTCGACTCGATCGGTCGGGTGACCCTGCCCAAGAGTCTGATGGAGAAGATGGAGATCGGCCGCCAGGTCGTGCTGGTCGGTACCGGCGATCACATGGAGATCTGGGATGCTTCCGCCTATGCTTCCGAAGATGCCCAGGGAGAGGAGAACTACCAATGTCTAGCACAGAAAATGGCTCAATGAGACAGACGGTGGGCGCTACTCAGACCTGGACTCATATCCCGGTGATGGGGATGCAGGTTCTCGATGCGGCTAAAGGCCTCGCGGACCCGCGGGTGCTTGTCGATATGACTCTCGGTCGGGCGGGTCACTCCTCTCTCCTGCTCTCCAGCTTTCCCGATCTGTTCCTCTACGGTTTCGATCGGGATGCGGAGGCGATCTCCCAGTCGAGCGAGAAGCTGCAGGCGGAGTTTCCCGATCGGTTCAAGCTGTTCAGGACCGATTTTGCCAATGCGGTGCCGACTTTGAAGAACGAGGGGCTCAGCGGAGCGGATTTCATCCTCTTCGATACGGGCGTGTCCTCGCCCCAGTTCGACGATCCCTCGCGCGGCTTCTCCTATCGCTTCGACGCCCCCCTCGATATGCGGATGGATCAGTCCCAGGCGCTGACCGCCAAGACGGTCGTCAACGAGTACTCGCAGGAGGAGCTGGAGCGGATACTGAAGAACTATGGCGGCGAGAGATTCTATCGCCCCATCGCTCGGTCGATCGTCCGGTTCCGGGAGGTGCGGCCGCTGGAGACCACCTTCGATCTGGTCAACGCGGTCAAGGCGGCTCTGCCGGAGCGGATCCTCCGCAAGGAGGGGCATCCGGCCAAGCAGACCTTCATGGCGATAAGGTTCGAGGTCAACAACGAGCGGGAAGAGATGGAGCGGGCGATCACGGATGCGGTCCGCTTCCTCAATGCAGGGGGTCGGTGCTGCGTGATCACCTTCAACTCTGACGATGATCAGCAGGTCAAGCGGATCTTCGAGAGCTTCTGCCCCAGACGCGAGATCTCGCGCTTCTTCCCTCCCCTCCCCGCGGTAGCTAGCGAGTATGAGATTCTGACGCACAAGGCACTCGTGGCCGATGCGAACGAGCGGGCGATCAATCCGCGCTCCGAACCGGCGCGGATGCGGATCATCCAGAGGAGGTCTAAGTGATGAAGAGGATTGTGAATCGAAGGAAGCTCTGGCTGGCTGCCGGCGCGCTAGCGCTCGGCGTGGCCTTGGGCGGCAGCGTCATCTTCACCGTCGCTTTCGCTTCTCCGGTCGCCGATGATAGTCGTGCGGCGGCTCCGTCCTCCTCCGCCGCTGATTCCAGTGCAGCTGAGGATGCGCTGATCGTCTTTAGATAGCTAATCCATTACCGAAAAAGCGGTTTTTAGGATATTTCTCTGCGGCTCGTTTCGGGCCGTTTTTTTATTTACACTCAATAAAATGCAGTATTTTGGGTAATTCGTTATCTATATGTTAATAAGGTTTACATTCGCTAGGTTTTTTTTAAAATAAGCTCTGAGGTAATGGATATGGAAAGAAAGATCAAGAGACTTAGTTTGGCAGTGGTCGCGGCGGCTTTCGCTCTGGCTGGTTGCAATCCTGCCGGCACGGGCGATTCGGCTTCTTCCTCTCAGCCCGCCACTGGAAATAGCGTTACTACTCCCGATTCGAGCAGTTCCAGCAGCACTGGTTCTTCGTCCAGTTCTGCGGAAGCGGTTCTCGGAGTCCAGAGCATGACTGGACAGGTCGATGCTACCTTCAATCTGCTCGGCACCAACCAGGTCGATACCGCGATTCCCTTCGAGCTGCAGTATCGCACCTCCGATGGCAATTTCGCCACGGGCGACAATCTTCGCTATCGCCTGCACGTGAACGATGCGGAGAAGACCTATAAGAAGAGGATCGGCGATCAGGCGGTGGCGGCTCAGGCCCCTATCGCGGGTATCTATGCCGGTCTCAGCGTCGTCAACCTCATCTCTGTCTTAGCTGGAGCCACTGGCACCCCTACTACTTCGAATAGTTACCTTAATCAGATCATGCTGAATAAGGATCACTTCGTCGATAGCGATAGCAACATCAATGATGGTGTCGGGGCGGTCGACGCCTATGTCGATGGTACCAATGCGGGATTGACCTACTACGTGCTGAACAAGGAAGGCGAGGCTGACGAGTCCCTGCGCAGCTACGCTGATGTCAAGTACAGCCTTCCCTCTCTGGATACGATCAACACGGTTATCGATATGGTGCAGGCGCTCCTGCCCAGCCTCGCTAACGGTGGTTTCGATGTCTCGCTGATCGCTAGTCTGCTCGGATCCTTCGATCTGACTAACAATGCGATCGGACAGGCCATCGCGGTGCTCGCCACTGGACTGAAGGGTGGAGCCACGGTCAAGACTACCGAGGATGGAATCAAGACGACTACCTTCACCATCGGACTGAATGCGAATGGTATCGCGACTTCCAACGGCTATATCAAGAACCTTCTCGCCGGGGCTGGCATGGGCTCTATGGATGCCGGAATCGATCCTGAGAAGGGTATCACGCTGAGTCTAGAGTTCATCAATCCGGCCGATAAGGCGGGATCGGTCTTAAGTCAGGTCTCCCTGGATGCGAACGCCTATCTGGACCCCTTCGGCACCGGAACTAAGTCGCCCATCGCGCTCACGGCGGCAATCAGCCTCGACAACAACAATAAGGTCGTGACTGACGATCCTTTCGCCGCGGCGGATGCAGCGACCGCGAAAGCGGTGGCCGCCTACGCTAAGTTCAACGAGATCTACACCCCGCTGAAGGATATCTATGAGCCCTTTGGCGGTTCCAAGGAGAACGTCGCGCTGAACGATGCGACCGGTACGGTGATCGCGGATCAGGTCACCAAGATCGGAGCGCTTTCCACCTATGAGAAGGGACTGCTCGGCGATGCGGTCTCCACCGAGAAGACCGTCAAGGCTGAGGGTTCTGAGACTGCGGAGCTCAACTCCAACTACATCGGCTATTTCTACGAGAGCGGTAAGCAGACGCTCGCGGATGCGGAGAAGGTGCTCGCTACCATCACCGATGGAAAGAGCCGGAAGTTCTTCGGTCAGACGAATCCCTTCGTCACCACGGCGAAGCTGGATGCCGGAGTGGATACCTCCGCGGTGAAGAACCTCGCTGAATACAAGGATTGGCAGGATTCTCTCAGCACTGCGGCGAGAAAGGTGGCTGACGAGATTGAGAACGCGGTCGTGACCGATTATGAGAAAGAGGTCAAGGCGTTCGCTGACGAGGCGGGAAAGAGCGGTGCCTCCGATACTCTGGATAAGGCGATCGCCCTGCTGACCAAGTACGCTAATGCCGTGGCCAAGACCGATAATGGACTGTCCAAGAATCAGTTCTACGGCGAGTACCTGACTAGATTCGAGAAGGCCTACAGCCAGGTGACCAGCACTCTGGAGAAGATCTATGCCTCGCTGGGTACGGCTCTCACTAAGGTCACTTCCTATGCTGATCTGCTGGCGGCGGAGAAGAAGCTGCAGGATATGGATGCGTCGGGTCTCGAGAAGTTCGACTTCGAGTATGGCGACATCAGCGCCGATTCTCTGCTGGCTGCCGGTCTCGCTTCCAGCGTCAACCAGGTCACGAAGCTGGTCCAGGAAGAGGATAAGAAGGCCTATACCGACTTCTCTAATAAGTCCAAGGCGCTGAAGAGCGCTGATGAGGCTAAGAAGCTTAAGACTGAGATCGATGATAAGGTCAAGGAGATCAGCGACGCCTACACCTTCGTCGCTGGTTCCACCGCTGCTCTGCCCGAGGGTCTGACTGCGGACCTGGTCGCGCTCAGCGACGCGATCACCACCGTCTACGGGGAGTAGAGTTGTCACTCATTAGTTGATCAGACGGAAGGACTGCGCAAGCATTACTGGGGCTTGTGCAGCCCTTTTTTAGTTGCGTCGGAAGAAGGAGGGATCTGGATAGATTGGAATCCAGGATTCAATAAAAAATAGATGGAAGATGAACTAGGGAAAAGAAAATGATAACAGGTAAGTTTACGAGATATATCAAAAAAGATCTAGGCTATTCTGTCGTGAATATCCCTAGATCTAGATGGGCTGGGAGTTTTTAATGAGAAAATCCCACGTCGCTTTTATCAGTCAGAATCAGAAGGGGAGCGGTGGAGCAGCTGGTCGGCGGAAACTATTTAGTAGTAATAACTTTGATGTCCTGCGGGTTGTAATAGATCGTGACGGAGGAATCACGGTCTAATTGTGTCGTGGAGTAGAAGATGAAGGACTGATCGCCGCTGTGGGCGTAATCGATATATCTTCCGCCCTTGTACTGGGAGTCATCCACCGTCGCTTCCACGCCGACATCGCCGGTCACAGAGGTTAATCTGAGGCTCTCGGGACGGAGGAATCTGGTCTCATCGAGCCAGGAGGACTTTCCGATGAAGGAGGCGGTGAATCTCGTCTTGGGGTTCCAGTAGATCTCCTCCGGTTGACCGGCTTCCACGATCTTTCCTTTCGACATCAGAATGATCTGATCTGCGATGGACATCGCCTCTTCCTGATCGTGCGTGACGAAGACTGCCGTTATGTGCAGGGATTTCACGAGCGAGCGGATCTCGGTGCGCATGCTCTCGCGCAGCAGAGCGTCGAGGGCGGAGAGCGGCTCATCGAAGAGGAGGATATCCGGGTTGATGGCAATCGCGCGGGCGATTGCTACGCGCTGCTTTTGACCTCCGGAGAGCTGGGAGGGTAGCTTGTCCTGATAGGCATCCATCTTGACCATCTTCAGACATTCCAAAGCACGAGCTTTTATGGACTTATTCCTAAAAAACAATCTGTTTATTAGCTCGCGAGGTTTGAGGTAGAAAACATATTGGAAGAAGAAACCCAGCTTCGCGAAGAAGAGGCGCGCACCTTTGGCTTTTCGCTGATCCGTGGCACCAGCTCCCTCTTTTATCTGCCGGTCCTTCCAAGCTTGGGTCAGAGTCGATCGATCCTTCTTTTGAAAGAGGGGGGTGCGGTCTCTCAAGCCGAACTCGACATTGTTTAGTACGGTCATATTGGGCCAGAGGGCAAAATCCTGAAAGACGAAACCGATACCCCGCTGGTAGGGAGGAATATTTATTCCCTTTTCCTTATCGAAGACCACCTGGTCGCCGATGATGATCTTGCCCGTATCGGGAGTCTCAAGTCCGGAGATGATCCTCAGCAGGGTCGTCTTGCCGCAGCCGGAGGAACCGAGCAGGGTGGTTAGGCTGCCACTCTCGATGACCAGATTCAGGTGGCTTAGCACCTGGTCCTTCCGGTCGAAGGTCTTGCTGATATCGATGAGCTGTATCTTCATCTATTATCTCCTTTCTTGGCTCGGTATGAGATGAATTCTAGGGGTATCAGGATCACTAGCGTAATCATTATCGAGACGACCGCCAGCGCCATCGCCGCGCCCTGATTGCCCTGGGAATACTGCTTGTCGATGAAGACGGAGATCGTGTAGAAGTAACCCGGGAGGAGCAGTTTTGCTGTGACCAGCTCCCGCATGGAGATGATCAGGACCATGATGAAACCATAGAACGCTCCCTTGTAAGCGTAGGGCATGACGATCTCCAGATCCACATTCGCCCGGCTGTGCGAGTATATGTCACCCGCTTCCAACAGGCTCTCCGGCATCTGCATGAGCGAATTCTTGATGTAGGAGAACATATTGGGAAGGAAGATGATGATGTAGGCGATGATCAGTACCCATTCGGTCCCGTAGATCGGAATGGCCTTCGAGATGGAGTTATAGAGCATGATGAAGCCGATGCCGGTCACGATATTCGGAATCATCTGGGGCAGCATATCCAAGAACTCGACCACTCGGCCGATTCTTTTTTTCCTATACCTTCTCACATAGACACCGAAACATAGTCCGCACACCAGGATTATCACTCCGCTGAGCAGTCCGACTTCGAACGTGTTGGCTATAGCCTGCCACCCGTTTCCAAAGCCGGTCTCGTCGGAGAAGGCCAGACGATAATTCTCGAAGGAGATGTTGTCTCTGGTCAGACCCAGGTAGGGGATCTCGGTGATCGAATAGGTGAAGATGGAGTAGAAGGGGATGAAGACCGAGAAGAAGAACAGCACGAGGAGGACGAGCGAACCGATGATGAGCGAGAGCGTGCCCCCCTTCGCTTTCTTCGCGGGTGTGCCGTTGAGCGCGTAGGCTCGGCGACTGGTGATCGTCAGCTCCAAGGCGTAGAGAACCATGCAGATGGAGAGGAGCAGAGTGGCCAGCGCGCTGGCCTCGCCGAAGGAGATGGGCATGACTTGGATCCTGTTGGTGATCAGGGTGGAGAACACCTCTAGGTTGGTGAAAACCTGGAAGGTGGAAGGTGTTCCGTACTCCGCTAGGGCTTTTACGAAGACCAGGAAGGCTCCGATTGCGAAATTCGGTAGCAGGATCGGCCCATAGATTGAGAGAACGCGCCGGATTCGGCTCTTCGAGAATATATACGAGGAATCGTCCAGGGATGCGGGGAGAGCGAGGAGCGCATTCTTCATGAGCGTCATGAGGAAGGGGGCGGTGTGGAGGGACATGACGAACGCCATGCCCCAGATGGAGAAGAAGGATTCGCAGAGCGGGTGGAAGAAGTCGCTGAGGCGCCAGAGGATCCCGTTCTCTCCCATGAAGTTTATCCAACCCATGGAATTGATGTAGGGCGGAATCATAAAGGGAATCATGAAGACGATATCGAGCCACCACAGCTTTCGGAGTTTAGTCTTCGCGAGGATGAAGGCGACCGGAAGGGCGATGACGACGGAAAAGAGGGAGACCAGAAGGGCTAGGAGGAGCGAATTTCCGATAGCCTCGAGCGCCTCTTTCGAACCGAGGGTTACCCAGCTCTGCAATCCGAACGAGGTGGCGCCGGTCGCCGGATCGGCGACTTGGAAGGAGGTGACAAAGACCATGAGGAGGGGAACGGCGATGAGCCACAGGAGTAAAAAACAAACAGGGATACCTATCAGCAGGTATCCGAGTTTGCTCTTGTCCAGGTGGAGATTTCTAGTTCGACCGTCCATCTTATCTAGGGTTACTTGGACTCAGATTTGATGATGCTGACGATAGTCTTGGCGATGTTGGATCCGTTCTGGGCCATCTTATTCCAGTCCAGATTAGCGAATTCCTTGGTATCGGCGAGGCTGACCCGATCAGACTTGGCCGCTACATCGGTACGGCCGGGCAGCAGGTAGGCATCGGCGACCAACTGCTGAGCTTCGGTAGAGCAGAGATAATCCATGACCTTCTTGGCGTTATCCTGATTCTTTCCCGAGGCCATGATCATGGCAGGTCTCGCATTAGCGACAGTACCACCCTCGGGGAAGTAGATGTCGACATGCTTCTTGGACCGGTCGGTGTAGGCATTGTAGTCGACACCAGCCAGCAGGATATCCTTGGTTCCGTTCTCGACCATCGCGATCGCGGTCTTGTTTCCACCCGCATTCTTCACGTCGCCGGTGGTAGCCCAGGCCTGGATCAGGTCATAGGCCTTATCGTCGGCCTTGGTGAAGTCGGAATCGGGATACTCGGTGGTCAGCATACCAGCGAAGAAGTCCTTCGCCGCACCGGATTTGGTGGGATCGGGGATGATGGCGCGGGCCATCTTGCCAGCCTGGGATCCCTTGGTGATCTCCTTAAGCTTATCAGCATTGCCAAAATCGGACCAGTTGAGCTTAGTGATCTTATCCTTGTCGATGAAATCGGTGTTGTACATGACACCGACGGAAGAAGCGGAAGTGCCGTAGATCTTGTGAGAGTCTTCCTTGAATCTAGCATCGAGCTTGTCGGAATCCTTGGGTTCATAGGCGGTCAGATTGTACTTGTTGAGGCAGGCGAGACCATCGGACCAGGAAGCGAGAATGAGAACATCGCAGACGGGATTGTTCTTTTCCGCTTCGATCTTAGCCAGCAGCTCACCAGTGGTTCCGCTGGTGACCTTCATATCGATTCCCTGGTAGGCCGCTTCAAAACCCTTCTCGATCTTGGTCTGCAGTCCGGCGGGAGAGGGCATATAGACATTCACGACACCGCTATTGGACTGGCTGGAGCTGGCAGATCCGGTGGAATCGGCCGCTCCCGTGCTTTCGGAAGCGCTAGAAGAGCTGTCTGCAGGGGTGCTGCAGGAAGCCAGCAGACCGGCGCAGGAGACGAGAACCAACGAAAGCATTCTAAATCTATTAAGTTTCATAAATGAACCTCGCAGCAGGAAATTCTATTTAACCTAAGAGTTTAGAAATGTCATGAAGATGTAAAGAATTGTAAAGATGCTGTGGGAAACTGCGCTATTTCTGCTTATTTATTTGATTTGAAGAATTGACCCACGAAAAGATTTAAAAAAGCCGGAGGAATTGCTCCGGCGGTTGGTCTGCGTATTCGATTAGATCGAATGATGGTGGAAGGGTTGATAGGAATAGTACCCTATCGTTCAAATGTCCTATTTCAATTAAACCGGTCAATTTTGGTAGGCGATATCCTCGGCGACTCTCATCGGGAAGGTGATCAGGTCGTGACCATCGAGATTCTCCCCATCCATCCGGATGGCATTGATTCTCCTATTGTTATAGCTGGTGTAGTAGCAGATCCTCTTGGCGGTGTTATAGCAGGTGGAGTAGATAGTTATCTCGAATTCATCTTCGCCGATCTGGGTGACACCTCGCTGTTGCTCTACGCTTTGGAGGATGTGGAAGAACTGGGAGACGCTTGGTGCTTCCTCGGTTGGGGAGCGACTATTCAGTTTGGTGAAGGCAGCTTTGACAAACCGGGAAGGGCTGGATAGGTCTCCGGGTAGACCTAGCGCTCCCATCCCGCGACTGTAGATGGTGAGGTTTAAATCCTTACCGAAATTGTTCTCGGGATCTTTTCGGGAGAGGCTCATGTAGCGATTCAGCCAGAACAGCTGCTCTTGGAAAGGCGGATTATTGGTTAGGACGCCAAGAGGATTGTCGAATACTCTGATACCCTCCTTGACACACTCTAGAACGAGGCAGGAATGCTGATCTGCGATCAAGTAGTGGAGTTGGGACGCGGGAAACCGGTCTGAGAACGGTGTATTCATCACATTGATTCGCTGCAGGAGAAGCTTCGCTTCAGCGGCGGATCTCGCCTGAGATAGGATCCAGGGAATCAGTTCAAACTGAGCGATATTGTCCTTGTTCGGGTCCATCTTCTCCGCGTATACAGCGTTTCCGACAAAGTTGAGACCAGCCATACCCACCCCAGCTTCATTGATGGCATCGTAGTAGAGAGGATAGCGGCTATCTACATGGGCAACGCCGAGGATGGCCAGGTGATTCTTTCTTTCGCCCTCGTGTCTGAAAGCGAAAGAAAAGTTTCTAGGAGTCAAAACGATCTGTTCTCCGTAGGAGAATTCATAGTCCAAGTTTCGACCGAAATAGAAATCTTCAGTCTTAAGGGTTATCGCTGTACACATATTTTTTATTTTCCTCCTTTATTTCTCTTTACCGTACTACACCTGCGCCGGGGAGCACGAACAAAATATGTGTTTAAAGAGAATAGCTATAAGCGATTGAGGCTGAAAGTGAACTTTGGGAAGTTCGGTGCTGCTATTTGGTTGAGGAGTCGGTGCTGTCGACCGGGGTGAGGACGGGAAGTCCGTTTTTATCTAGGAGTGGAGTGATTCCGGAGCCATAGGAATTGCAGGTGACCAGGTAGTTCACTCCGGTTTCGCTGTCGACGATAATCTTCACTTCATCTCCCCAAGATCCGGCATGTCCGCGGAAAGTTTCAATGAATCTCTCTTTTTTCTTCATGATCAGTCTCCGGATCTCGCGTCGGGAACTTCGAAGACCAGGATGCCTTTTCCAGATAGGGTGACGGAGAATGAGAGGAGCTTCCATCCCTTCTGGGCATATTCATTCGCTGCATCCTCGACGGCTTTGGCCATCTTCTTGGCCACGGGATTGTATCCCAACACGATAGTTTGATATTTCATTTTATCAACCTCCGATTCCTATTTTAAATGAGGGGAAATCCTAATAGAAGAGATAAGTTATATTTCCTGGTGAATATTCATATACTCACTTTTAAAAAATAGATAAATTTGTGAGTCGGGTTATTTATGGATTCAAAAATATTTTTTAGGATAAAAAATAATAGCGCATAATGATTCGCTCAATCCGGACCTTATTTTTGGTAAAGGGATCCTATAGGTGCCTTCGCTTTTATTTCTTCTGCTCCGTGAATAGAATTCTTAAACGCGTGGCTTAGTTGTGATAGCGCCTAGAAAGTATTCGGACTAATAGCTGCCGGCGAGGAATCGCTTTAATGTTTTCCCTGCTTTCAAAGTCTGTTTAGAGCAGGATCTGCTTCTGCTCTATTTTCATCAGCTGAGAAATAATCTTTAGAAATAACTAAATAGAAGGAAATTCGTTCTTTATTTTCTTCGGATGAATTTTTGTATCTCCCGGGTGATTACTCGCTTTAAAGTGATATCATAACGGCACCTTAAGCAAGGCCAAGCTAACTAGAGGACACGTGCTTTTGCCCTGGATTGAAGGAGACTTCGATCTAGTAGGTCAGCATCCGCGATCGAAGCCAAGGTCGAGGATAACAAAGCTCAAATGCCTCTGGAAGCGTAAGCTCAAGCGTCATAAGGGATGCTCCTCTTGACCTTTCTTAAGGAGAAAAGGGGGTATCTATGAAGAAGGTTAAGGATCTTAGCCAAATTCAAAAGAATTCAGCGCGGCAGGAACTCTTTGAGCTAGCTTCTTTTAATGTTGACGATATTCTTCATAAGCTCAACACTTCTAGCGCGACCGGTTTGAGCCACGATGAGGTTCAGAGACGGCAGGAAAGAGATGGCCTGAATGTGGTGAAGAAGACCAAGAAGGATTCCGCGCTGACGCGGCTCGCCAAGAGTTTTGCTACCCCTTTTACTCTCATTCTCCTCTCGGTAGCCATCATCTCTGGATTCATCTCCTACTATTTCCCGGAATCCAACCAGGAGCGGAAAACCTGGTTTCTGACCCCGCTGATCATCCTTATCATGGTCGTCTTCTCCGGGATGGTGAGCTTCATCAATAATACGAAATCCATGCGATCCGCTAAGGCTCTGCAGTCCATGACCCAGAGTACCTCGACGGTGATTAGAGACTCTCAGTTCCAGGAGATTCCCAACGGAGAACTGGTGGTCGGAGATATCGTCCGGCTCTCTGCGGGCGATATGTTGCCGGCGGATCTGCGGATCATCGAAAGCAAGGATCTGTTCGTCTCCCAGTCCTCGCTGACAGGCGAGAGCAACCCGGTGGAAAAGAAGGGTGCGCCCTATCAGCCGAGATCGGATCGGGGCAATATTTTCGATATCACCTCCCTGGCCTTTCAAGGCTCGAATGTGGTTTCCGGACAGGGTGTCGGCTGCGTGGTCAGTACCGGATCGAGGACGATCTTTGGCGAGCTGTCGAAAAAGGTTAACGAGAAGGCCGGCAAGACCGCCTTTGAAAGAGGTATCGACTCCATCGCTAAGCTGCTCTTCTCCTTCATGGCGGTCATGGTCCCTCTCATCTTTATCATCGATGGAATCGGTCTCCGTTTCGGACCGAACGGGATCCAGATCTCTGGCTACCAGAGGTGGCCCCAGTGGATTGAAGCCTTCGTTTTCGCTCTGACGGTGGCGGTCGGATTGACCCCGGCTCTGCTGCCTATGCAGGTGGCGGCTAATCTGTCGAAGGGAGCCCTCCGGATGGCGAAGAAGAAGGTGATCGTCAAGGACATCAACACCATTCAAAACTTCGGGGCTATGGATGTTCTCTGCACCGATAAGACGGGTACTTTAACAGAGAACAGTTCCGCTCTGTGCAACTACTATTCCTTCGATCACCTCAAGAGCGAGAGGATCCTGGAGGATCTATTCTTGAACTCCTTCTTCCAGACGGGAATCAAATCCACCATCGATAAGTCGATCCTCTCCTACTGCCGGGAGAACCGCATCGATTTCGATATCGCGAGTTTTCAAAAGCTGGATGAGATTCCCTTCGATTTTGAGAGGAAGCGGCTCTCGGTTCTGCTGAGCCGGGGAACGGAGCGATTCCTGATCTCCAAGGGGAGCGTCAGTTCCATGCTGAAGACGATCGGGTATATCGAGTCGGCGGGGAAGATCAGGCCGGTGACGGAAGCGGACAAGCAGAAGATCGAGGACGATTGCCTCGCGGAAAGCAAGAAGGGGAGGCGAGTGCTCCTGCTCTGCTACCGGAGTATGGACCGAGGCGATATAACTTTGGCGGATGAGACTAATATGGTCTTTGAAGGCTATGCGGTCTTCGAGGATAAGCCTAAGGAATCCGCTCGAGCAACTTTGGATTCCCTAAGAAAGTTTGGTGTAAATATCAAAGTTCTGACCGGTGATAGCCTCGAGTCGGCCCTGGCTATCTGCGAGAAGACCGGTTTCCAGAATATCCGATATATGACGGGTGATGAGATTGACTCTCTGGATGATGAGGCATTCGCTAAAAAGGTGGAGACGATTCAACTGTTCGCCAAGTTGACCCCAGACAATAAGGAGCGGATCGTAAAGGCCCTGCAGAAGAATGGTCATGTGGTGGGGTTCATGGGTGATGGTATAAACGATGCTATCGCGCTCCACAAGGCCGATATAGGTATCTCATTTAAGGATGCGACGGATATCGCGAAGGATTCGGCCGACATCATCATGATGGAGAACGATCTTCAGGTTCTCGAGGATGGAATCATCGAAGGCAGGAAATCTTATGTGAACATGATGAAGTACCTCAAGGGTCAGACCTCGTCGAACTTTGGAAACATGTTTTCACAGATGATCGGGGCGATCTGGATCCCCTTCCTGCCCATGAAGGCTCTTCATATCATCGCTTTGGATATCATCACCGATATCTCCTGCGCGATGATTCCGTTCGATAAGGTCGACGAGAAGGATATTCAGAAGCCTTTGGATTTCTCCATCAAACAGATCAGATCCTTCATGTTTATCTTTGGTCCGCTATCCTCGATCATGGATATGGTCACCTTTGCCATCCTGATGTATTACATCGCGCCTCTGAGCGTGGGAAGTGCCAATCAGGCTGGATTGATGCAGTTCGATTGGGGCTGGCTAAACGACACTTCGAATGCGAACTATCTGATATTCATGTCTACCTTTCAGACCGGCTTTTTCCTCGAATCACTGATAACGCAGAATGTGGTCTATACCTCGCTTCGAACCGACAAGATTCCCTTCATCCAATCCAATCCCTCTAAACCTCTCGCAATCGGTATTTTGGTCTCCTGCTTGTTGGGAATAATGTGTGTCTATCTACCCGGTCTGAATACGGCTCTAGACCTGGTAATGCTCCCTTGGGAGATGATCCTTATCCTGTTAGGCGTCGTTCTTCTTTATGAGATACTCACGGTCGGTGCCAAGAAGATCTATGTGAAGCTTTACGGAAGGCTCCTTTAGGATATTTGGTAAGTATTTTTGATAATACGGTCTGTCCTTAGGACGCTAGAATTGATTACAGGTTAGATTCGTTTAACAAAGTTCCCGCTGATTGAAGCTGATTGGAATCAGAATTGTTTTAGATATTAAAGGGCAGTTTTAAACCTTGCGCGGCTAGTAATCTTTCTCAATTTAAAAGCTTCCTACCCGGACTGCTTAGCTTAGCTCTAGCCTGGGGCAATAAGCCTAGATATGGTTCTAGGCACAGATTTTCTGAATTATTCCCAGTGTTAGAAGCACTTTATCGGAATGGGAAAACTCGAATTATCGAGGTGTCTAAAAGCTTTGTTTTCTTCTCTTTATCTATCTGGATAAGTCTAATTCTCTACCTCGTGTCCATACCATGGATAAAATTTAAGCTACTTTTTGGCCTGTTTGTTTTAGGCGCTGAAGGTTTTAGAAATCTTTGATGAGCCAAATGAAGAAATACTTGCTTTAAAAGCCTACTTTAAAGAGGAGAACCCGATTACATTAAACAGGTTTACTTCCAGGGATCTTCTTCGATGAAAGTTGGGTCCGATGAAAGTTGGGCACTATCGGTAGACTAATGGTGATAATGCTGCAAATCTTGGGAATTCAACCATTCTAGTCGAAGGTGAGACCATCAGTTAAAGTTTCACTATTTATTAGTCGAGGTCTTGGCCGTGATGACGATGCTCAAAGCTGAGTCGCCCGCAACCAATTCATAAGTAGCACGGGCGTAGGTGGAATCGATGCTTAAGGGGATCTCTTTCTTGGTTTCGCCATTGGTGACATAGAGCTTTACGGAAGCAAACTTATCGGTCAGAACCAGGTTGATGGAGAGCTGTTCACCGACCCAGAAATCATCTGAAAGCTTATTGTACTGGCTATAGTCCGAATTGGAATTGTAGGAGAGATTCGCATGCGAGGACTGGCCATTGATGGAGGCCGATGAGATGAGATCCTGAGTGAGGCCATCGGTATTTAGGGTCAGCGTCTGTTTTTGAGCTTTCTTGAAGGTGGCGCTTATCGTGACGTTCTCCTTAGGCATCGTGAAGGTATAACTCCCGTACTGGGTGGTGTACTCGACGCTCTTATTGCTGGCGGTCGTTATCTTGACCTGATCGACCAGATAGTCCGTAGCGGGTGATACGTTGAAGGTAACCTGCTCCCCCGCCCGGTAGGTGTTAGTTCCATTCAGATTGACCGAGCCGTTCTGGAGATTGGAATCTACAGTAACGGTATAGGTCTTAGCCGAGGTGATCGATATCTTGGAGTAGTCCTTGCTGCTGTCCAGAGTCGAATCGACCGAGAGGGAGAAATAGAGGTAATTCTTTTCCGCATAGAAACCATAGGAGACTTGCGACGGGCTGGAAAGATCTTGGCCAGCATAATTCAGCTTATCGACGGAATAGCCATCCTTGGCTTTCACGAGGACATAGAACATCTGTCCGGGTTTTACCTGAGTGACCTGTTTCGGTTCCTCGGTGGTGAAGACATTATCGACCGCAAACGCTTCTTCGATGTTTTCATCCTTCACGAAGGATAAGGTGATGAGGTCCTTGACATCGAAGGTTATGGAAACATCCGCATCGGGCATGGTGAAGCTGAAGGAGCCGCTGTAGTAATTGAAGTTAGTCACCCCTGTAGCTGTGACGCCACTGATGTATTTGCCTGCTATCGCTGTGATATTGTTGACTGAGACCAGGTCACCGGGTAGAGCTTCCGCCGGCAGCGAATCGGGATTGACTATCTGATCAGAGTTGACATAGGTGATCTTCTTGGTCTGAGCAATCTCACCTTTTATCCGGAGGGACAGTGCCTTTAATGTATCGCTTCCGTTGATCCTAAAGGTGAATAAGCGGTTATCCTGACTGGCGAGATTCAATGAAACTTGATTGGCTTGGTCGTAGGCGTTGAGAGCGATCGAATTCCATTCGCCATCATCCAGCTTGAATTCCACGCCGTCCAGCTTAAAGTTTCGTTCCTTCAATATGTAGACGGAGAAGTTATTCTTATATTTGACATCCTTTTTTATACCGATGAATCTAGCTCCCTCCACCGACTCGGTAGAGACGGAAAAGCCAGTATCATCAGAGGATTCGGTATTGTTTAGCGAGTCCAATATCCAGACCTGGGCGTTCGCGGCGGGCATTTCGAAAGAGGCGGTAAGGTAACCGGTGGTGTCATCCTTCTTAAAGTCGAAGTAATTACCATTCACCTCACCAAAGAACCGATCGGCTTCTAGAGTCGTTCCCTCATAGTTGGACTTGATCGAGAAAGTTACTGTTTCGCCCTCTTTAAAAGTCTTATCGGCTAGGTTATCGACCAAAGCTATACTGTTGGCGGAATTGCCCAGTATTTCGAAGGTGACATGGTATTTTTGCGGCTCAGGTTCAACGGAAGAACTCGCGGAACTGGAAGAGCTAGAAGAGCTGGATGAGCTAGATGCGCTGGTGGGGGTAGAAGCTGGAACCGTGGTGGGGGTACTTACCGCACCTACACTGGAATCGGGACTGCTAGGATTCGCACCGGTAGAAGTCCCACTTTCTCCGCAGGCGGCTAATCCGATAGATAGCGACAAAATTGAAGCCAACACCAAAAATCTCTTATTTTTCATAAACTATTCCCTCGCTTACCTTTGTTATTATGGCACAAATCAATCCGGTTGGCACAAAAGGATTTCTTCGTCCCTAATGTACGTAATTATTAAATAAGTTGGAAACTTGTCTATATGTTTATTTTTCTTGTGGGAACGATTGTATAATTTTGTCATTTTATAGGAATCTGTTAGGCAAAGAAAAAGCTCTTTTCTAATGCTATAATAACCTCCGTTTAAGTGAAAGGAAGGAAGAGGATGAAAAGAGTTTTAAATATTCTATTCCTGGTTTCTGTATCTCTCGCGCTGGCAGCCTGTGGCCAAGGGACGGAGACAGAGCAATTCAATACCGCTAAAATTAAGATATATAAGGATAATAGCTACCCTTCTAATGGAAGGTATATCCCGAGCGATCGTGTCGATCTCTCGCTCAGTTACAATGATCTCAGCGGTACTCTTTCGAATAATGAGAATGTCTTTCCCTCGAAAGGCAGTCCTAAGCTATTGGTGATTCCCGTGCATGTGGCTGGAGGAGAACAGTACCAGACTGCGGAGGTCAAGGAAGCGATCAGGTCGGTTTTCTTCGGCGAAAATGATGAGAAGTTAGGGTTTAAATCGCTCAAGGAATTCTATCGCGACTCCTCCTTTGGACAGCTCGATATCCAGGGGACCGTCACCGACTGGTTTGATTCCACTCCCTATATCAGCGATCCGAGTCAGATCACCACTGGGCAGGATGGAACCATAATCTCGAAGATCCTGACTAACGCGATCGCGTGGGCCATCGATACTCAAGGGGTCGATCCCAAGGATTATGACTATAACCACGATGGCTCGATAGACGGGATCTATCTCGTCTATGACCATCTGGATTGGACGGCGGAACAGGCGATGTGGAATCGCCATCCGGAGGGACAGCAGCCGACGGTCAATCAGGCTTTCTGGAATTTCACCTCCTGGGACTGGAATACGAAGGCCGATCTCGATAAGCCCACTACCTCCGCTTTCAGCTGGAGCAGTTTTGACATGATGTATACCCCGTATGCGGAAGAGGATGCCGATGGTAATGTGATTCTGGATGACTTGGCTTCGATCAAGCTAGACTCGCACACCTTCATCCATGAATTCGGCCATCTGATGGGGCTGGATGATTACTACCGGTCGGATTCGACCACTTCGCATCCGGCGGGTGGAATGACGATGATGGACCAGAATGTGGGTGATCTAGATTCCTATTCGAAGATGCTCCTGGGTTGGATAACTCCCTATGTCGTCTATGGAACCAGCGAGATTACGATTAACGATATCTCGGCTAGTAAGAACTCGGTCATAGTTATCCCTTCGGATTTTGAGGAGATTTCGGAGCAGGTGGAGAAGGCGTCCAAGTCCAATAGCCTGGATAAGTTCAGATATAAGTTCAATCCCTTCAGCGAATATCTGATGATCGACCTCTACGCCCCGATCGGCAACTATAAGCAGGATGCTTATGGTCCCTATCTCAATGATAGGGAGCCGGCTATGAATGCGATCGGAGCCAGGATATATCACATCGATTCGAGGATCTTCGCTGCGAAGATCGTATCGTATATCGACCCCGATACTGGATACTCCACTCAGAAATTCTCCTATACGAATATGGCTTGGAATGGTGAGCAGCTGGAGAGTGATGAGGCCATCCTGATGCCAATCTCCAATTCCTATGTTGAATCCTCCTCCTTCCAGCTGCCGCAGAACTACGATTTCTTCGAACAGATAAGGATGATCGAGGCGAATAAGACCAACACTTTCGATAAGGGTGAATATGCCACCAACAATAGCCTATTCACCACCGAGTCCGATCCCTTCGATGTTTTGACCTTCGGATACCAATTCTTCAATGGGCGGTATGCTTATAACGATGGAGCGGATATGCCTTTTAAGGTGAAGGTCGAAGAGATAAACGAGGTTAAATAGCATGAAAAAGTACTGTCTAGTATCTCTGGGCGTCATCTCCCTATTAGCAGCGAGCTGCTCTTCCAGCCCTTGGCCGAAGATCGAGAAGTATTCTTCCTCCGCTCAGATCAAGATCGAAGGCGGAGATGGGGGAGTGGTGAAACCCGAGGATGTCACGATAACCGATACCCTAAACTCCATGGAGAGCAAGAGCCTCTACAACCTCCAGACCCTACCATCTACCGGCGATGTCAATATCCTGGTGATTCCGGTGGTGATCCCCGGCTATGAAACCATCGATATAGATCAGGATGGAAAAGATGATTCGACTCGGGTGAGAGAAGATCTGCAGAAGGCTTTCTTCTCCCACAACGATGATGGCGTCTTCGAATCCGTCAGCGATTTCTATTATCGGTCCAGCTATGGAAAACTGCGACTGGGTGGAACTGTGACGGATTACTTCTCGATCGAGAACGATTCGGATCTGAAGTTTGATACCGCGGCCAACATCGGTCTCAATGAGACCTACTCAGTCGTAAAGGCTGCTGTTCAGTGGGCTAAGGATTCTGAGGGGATCGACCTGACTGAGTACGATAACGATAAGGATGGATACATCGATGGTGTCTGGTGCATCTATACCGCCCCTGATTATCAGAACGGTGGACCTAATTCCAGCGATAGCGGAAATAATTTCTGGGCCTATACCTCCTGGGGAAATCAGACTCCGGGTTCGACCAGCGTCAACGGCGGCGAATCTCCCGATGTGGAGGATCCCGTGTATAACCTGTTCGGTTGGGCTAGCTACGATTTCATGTATGAGAACTATGCTCTGAAGAAGGTTGATACGCACACCTACATTCACGAGACGGGTCACTTCCTCGGTCTCAACGACTACTATTCCGAAGATTCCCGGTATTCGCCGATCGGAAAGGTCGACATGCAGGATGGGAATATCATCGATCACAATTCGTACTCGAAGATGCTGCTTGGCTGGACCAAGCCCTATATCGCTTATGGTCAGGCGGAAATTAAGATAAACACGATGGAAGACGAAAATAGCTTTATCGTTATTCCTTCTGATTCTGCTGAGAGAAGCAATTCCTTTAATCCCTTCAGTGAGTATATCCTGATTGAGCTCTATACCAACGAGGGATTGAACTATCAGGATTCCCAGCAGCAGATCAAGGACCGGCCGCTGGCCATGAACGATAAGGGGGTCAGGATCTACCATATCGATAACCGTCCCATGATCTATGACAAGAGTCAAAAGAAGGCGACCTTCTATCAGGCGGGGGATGTCGTCGATGCTGAACACCGGTTGATCTTCCCGATCACGAATAGCCGGAGCTCGAATACGAACAATACAAGTCTCGGCGTCGATACAAGCATCAATCTTTTCGATGAGATCCGGCTTATCGAGCCCAAGGGTAAGGATACTTTCTCCTATGGCGGCAAGCAGAGTTCGAAGACGCTCTTCAAGAGCGGAAAGACTTTCTCGTTGAGCGAGTTTGGAAATTTCTTCGTGTCGGGCAAGCTCAATAGCGGCGAGTCTCTCTCGGAGAGAGTCACGATCGAGGAGGTGAAGTAGTATGCGGAAGAGCATGAGAAAGATTAGCCTGCTATCGATAGTTCTCTTGGCCCTCGCCGGATGCGGTCAAGATGCCGATTCGTCGAGCTGGGGAGGGGGACTGGAAGCCAACCAGGATCAGGACCAGGTCACTGCTCAATCGATCGAAGGATTAAAGAAGGTTTTAAAGGATGCGATCAAGTGCGAGCAGTTCACCTACGATGTCACGAGTTCGGTGACCGGCAGCGAATCGCACTTCATTCAATATTTCGATCGTGATTGCTGGTACAACCTCGAAGATGATGACGAGGCGAGTTTTGGTCTCGCGCTGGGCTCGGATCAGAAGCTGTTTAAGTTCTACCTGGATAAGGAAGGCAATCCGACCCCCTCGCTGTTCAGATACACGAAATACAACAGCGCAGATGGTGAGCCGGGGATCGACGATACGCTGTACGGGCCGTTGAATATCGCCCATATCAATCTCCTGACGGAAGATGTGATCGATAAGATGGATGTCTCGAAGGTGTCCAGCAATCGATATCTGATCAAGGATGGCTCGGTCACCTCGGTGTTTCAGTATATGTCCACCTATGGAAGCAGCATCACTAACTATATGACTGCCACCTATATCGAGATCATCCCCGACACCCTGCAGTTTAAGGTGACTCTGGATCTAGGAGAATATGGAGATATCACTGCTACCTTTAGTCCGAATCAGGAGGATACCTTCTTTCTCGATAAGGCGGAGAAGGAAGTGAAGGATGGCACGATGAAGGGAGTCGAGTACTATCCTGATGTCAAGGATTTCCTCGATCGCACCAATGATAATAACTACCAGTTGCACGGGGTGCAGTACGTAGCGACGACCGGCAGCATCAACGAAGGTACTTCTGACATCTATGTGAATCAGAATTACTTCTTCGTCAAATATAAGGAGAATTACTCCAGCTACCATAATTTTGGCTACGTCTTCGTTCCCTATGGTACTTCGATCGAGTTATATAGTTTCAATCAGGATGGATCCGTCAATACGTCCGCACATACCACTTCGCAGCTGCGCTACGATGCCTGTTATGAATATAGGGAGCAGGACGGGAAGTTCTATTTCGTCAATCTCGTGGGACCGCTGGAGAATTCCAGTACCACCTATATCGATGTCTCGAAGGATGGGTTGTCTTCGGTGACCGATCCTGACAAGGATAAGCTGTATATCGCTAAGGACGAGAGCGGGGTCAAGAAGATCTATCGCTGGACCGCTCAGGATGGGGGAACCTCCTACGCCTGGGAAGTCTATTCCGACTGGTATACCTCCGCTGGTGATTTTGGGTTGGGAGGTTATTCTGAGTCCGCTTCCTATTATCTGAAATCTTCCGGTCTTTCGATCTTTGGCAAGAACTATTTTGAGAAGGATCGAGATGGGGTCAAGGATAGATATGTTTCCACCGATTCTTCCGTTTTGAGCACCTTGGGAAATGGACTCTTTGCCTACGGCTTCCAGTCTACTGGAACCTGGGTCAGCAATATCGTCTCGTCCTATCTAAAGCTATATAAGAACGGAGAGACGATCGAGAGCGCGGATATCGGTCTTCTGGTGAATGCTGATGCCGGTGATGGCTATAGGAAGCAGGATATCTTCTATCGGTTGGACAACATCGGCCAGGGGAGCTTCAGCCGAGTGGAAGATTGGCTAACTCAAGAGGGGGTAAATTTCTGATGCGAACCAAAAGAGTATTTCCAATCGCTTTAATCACTTTACTCGGCCTAGCTGGCTGCAGCCAGGCGGGCGGCGAGACCCAGCTAACCGCTGTCCAAAAGGTCTTTGAGGAACTGAAGAAGAATAACTTCACCATGGATGTCGTCATGACCGACTACAGCGGGAAACAGACCAATCAGAGGTACTACTTCACCTCCTATGCCTTCCAGGAGGGTGATGGGGACACCGCGGTAGGCGTCGCCCAGGGAGATGATGCGATCTTTAAGTACACCTTGAAGAATGATCAGGTGGTCTCATCTTCACCGGTGCTCAATTCTAATACGGGAACTAGATACGATGAGGTCTATGACTACGTACACGGCGTGCAGGACCTGGATGCTAGTCTGATCCCCTCGCAAGCGGGTGCGGATGGCTATATAAATTACGACTTCGAGTCTCAGGACAAGACCAACAACGATGTGCTGGACGAGGTGTTTTTAAGGTGGTCTTCCCTGAGTGCCTACTATCCGGAAAAATTAATCTACAAGGTCGTGAACGATACTCTCGTCATGCATTCTGACCTGATGTATTACGATGCGGATCCCAATAATATTTTGACTTCCACCGCGGATGTTAGCGTCTATAACATCGGCACCACGGAGATCCCGGAAGTCAAGGCTTACTTGGACGCAGGCAAAGGAGCCAAGGATACTTTCGACTCTCCCTTCTTCAAGACGATGAACTACTATTTCAATTGCAACGATAACTACACGGTCGTCATCGATGGCACAGAGCAGACCTATGCTTCGCCCTTTAAGACTACCGAGTATGCGGTGACCGACGGCTATCTTGATGAGACGAGCGGGGAGAAGTATGGCGCTTTAACCATAAGCAACGCGATGAGCCTCTTCTCGGTTCAAAAGGATGCGGACGGGAGGGAGAAACTCGTTCTAAATCGTACTCCGCAAGTGGATGAATCGAATTTCTATACTAGCGTTTTTGGTGACTATCGTGCAAGTTGGAACATGTTCGACTTTACTTTCCTAACTGGATACAAGGATGATGATGGCTCTTATTACATCACTGATTCACAGTTCATGTATTCCTTTGCTAACATCATGCATCTGACGCTGAGTGACGAATTGAATAGCGACTACGTACGGATTGAAATCGACGGCTCTGATGCGACCAGATTCAAGGCGACGATGAATCTGTACAACAAGAAGACGATGAAGCAGTACGGCACTCTGTCGGCGAGTTTCTCCAATCCTGGCACGACTAAGGTCCAGGTTATTTCTGACTATCTGTCCCTAGGCAAGAAGGCCTCGACCCAGAGCAAGGATGAGCTGATCCGCATGCTGGATAAGTTCAAGCAGAATAATTACTCCCAGGACACGATGACGGATGTGGGAATGGCCAAGAGCTATTTCACCTCTTCCTACTTCTATCAGGAACCCTATTCTCCGGAATATAAGGGAACCAACACTGGTTTCTTAAAGGATGGCGACAAGATCTATTCCTTCTCGGTCAGCTACGGTGTGAATTCGGATAATTCTCCCAACCTCAACGATCTGACTCTGAAGGTCAATAAGGATAAGGACTATGCTAAGGAGGAAGGCACGACCTTGCCCGGCGTAGGTTCCACCTATAATGACATCAATTTTGCCCCTTACGTTTCCACTCTTTCGGCTGATCTTTACAACTACGATCAGTATCAGGCGGGAACGCTATACGGCGAGGATACCTGGTTAGTTACTGCCCAACCCAATCTGATTGCGGTCAAGGTCTTCAATTACTTATATGGTTCCACCTCGACGCTGGTTCCCCAGGGCTTGGGGGTCTCGGTCGATGAGGATCTCAACAAACTATCGATCTTGAGCTTTGGGAGCTCGGCGAGCGATGCTTCGGTCAATGGTTATACGCCATTAACCTACTATGATATTGGAACGACTAAGAATGAACTGCTAGAGCAGAAGATCGCTGCCTGGATCGCGCAGAACGATTGATCTCATAAATCGGAGGTATTTCTAATGAAAACTAAGTCACTATTGCTGTCGATTCTGCTGCTGGCTTCTCCGCTGGTGGCCAGCTGTTCCACCCCTAGTGACAGCAGCACTTCCGAAGTGACGACTCTCACGATCAGCGGCCCCAAGTTTGTCGATGTCGGAATGACGATTAAGCTGCAGGCCAATATGGAAGTCAGCTGGTCCACGCAGGACGAGAAGATTGCTCGGGTGGATCAAACGGGTATGGTTACTGGCGTCAATACCGGGAAGACCAAGATCATCGCGGTCGCCCAAAAGGATTCGAGTCTCCGGGCTGAATATGAGATCTCGGTCAACGCGAATGTCGACCAGGTCAGCGTGGAGCTGGATGGTGAGGGGATAACGAAGGATGATTCAGGAGTCTATACCCTCCTTTACGGCAAAGCGGTCACAGTAACCCTGAGCGGGGTCGATAGCAGTGCCGAAACATCCTTCTCGCTAGCCTTTGATAATAATGATGAATCCGGCATGGTCGATCTAGTTAAGGATTCCTCCTCTCAAGCGACCTTAACCCCTCATGGAACCGTCTCCTCAGCCAGCTTGATCATAAAGGTCACCGCTAATGGCAATACGAAGACCCTCGTGGTTTACTTCAATGTGAAGGATTCGAATAAAGATAGCATGGAGGCGCTCCGGACCCGGATCGAGAATTCGCAGGCGAGCGAGTCTTCTTCGCTGATCAAGGCTGCTATCAACAGGGAAGTTAAAGTTGACAATGAATCGACGGAATCTCTCGCGAGCTTTAACCTCTATAAGAACGGGACTTACCTGTCGATCGCTTCCGGAGGTCAATCCACTTATCTCTATTCGGGAATACGCGATGAGATCTTCTACCTCTTCTCCTACAATAAGGATGAAAAGAATTCAATAAACAACATCTACGCTAATACATCCCTGAGTGGTCTGGATGATATTTCCGACTATGAGACGAAGGCAGCTAGCATGTTTATGATCAACGATAGTGTGGCTACCTATTCTTTGGGAAGCATCATCCTAAACTACTTTGATTCTTCCCTCTTCCTCGCGGATGGCTTCTTGAACTTTGGAGATGCGAATCTCTATGCGAATATCCAAGTGGAGTCGGGCGATAGTCAAGTGAAGGTGAGTTCGTCATATTCGACATACCACGCTTCGTTAACCGTGGATTTCGCGGGCGAGAAGATTACCAGATATGTTTTTGAAGAGACTAATGGTTCTAACTCCTATAAGGAATCATTAACTACGGAATATGGGGACAAGAAAGAGGAGAGTCCTTCAGATGAAGGCTATCTGTCTTTCGATGGATACTATTTCACCGCTGCCTCTAATCTTGACCTAGTCGATCTGTCGGGTAGCAAGGATGATAATGGTAAATGGGATTATTCCAACCTATCCAAGTATGGTGCGGAAACTAAGACCACCGATGAGAAGGGGATTACCACCTTCCGACTTCCCTACAATAAATCTCTTCCGCTCGAGGTGGAGGGTGTCAGTGGCGATGCTAGGATCGATAAGATCAGCGTGACATCCAAAGCTCTGCCGCTCGATTCTAATGATACCAAACCGGCGGGGCTGAAAGTGCCAGCTGTCACCGACGTTGGCACCTATGTGTTCTCCGCTAACGACGGGGTGGTGGATGGAGTTCACACTATGGTTCCTTCTAAGGCTCAGCTGACTTTTACTACCAATAAAAACCATATCAGCAAGACGATTATCATCGAATTCTATAAGCCGTCGATCAAATCCATCACGGCGAGTGGACCGGCGGTCAATGCGGGCAATAGTTTTGGTGATGCCTTCCAGGGAAAGGTCTCTGACAATTACATCTACCTCAATGCGGATCTAGATGATTCCTCGATACAATTTGAAGTGGTGAATGAGCAGGGGACAGCTAAGATCGATGGTTTGGAGATATACAATTACCCTGACGATAACCCGTTGGGGTACGCTTCTAGCATGTATTTTGTCAAACCCTCTAAGGCACTGAAGGCTGGTGAATACCGGTTTAAATTTAGAGCAGTAGGTACTGATATCGTCACTGAAGATACCTATACTGTAACCGTTAAGGAGAATCTCTCCGCTGCGGAAATCGCTGCGGGATTAAAGGGTAAGACATATAGGAATGGTGACCCCAACAATGCTTCCTACGATCTGACTTTTGGTGATGATGGTAATTTAACCCTGAACTATAAGCTCTATGGTACCAATCCTTCCGCCACTAATTCTATTAAAAAGGTCCCATATAAAGTCTCCGATGGAAGCATATCTATCGGCGATGGAAAGACCGATATAGAATTGAGCCAAAATTCCGACTTTACGTTTGGCAAGATCAAGGCGGGCGATATCCTGTTCGACGAGAACCTTTCATCGATCACGCTATTCTTAACCTACCTCTATCGGGCTGATGATGGTCAATATACTGATGATGGTAAATTTGTCGCAGTGAAATTCTCCTTGGTCGAGTCTTCTAGTTCTGACGATATCGACTATAGCAAACTCCCTGAATACTTGGATGGAAAGTCATTTAAGACGGAAGGCTTTATCAGTTCTTTCACCATCCCGGGAATGGCGGATATCAGCGTCAATTTTACGAAGAATACGGGAAAGATAGTTGTGGAGAGGCGGAGCGATAAGTCGGTGATCACCATCGATTTCAAGTATAGTTACGACCCTAAGTCTCATCAATTTACTCTGAGTGAGGTCGATACGACCAATGAGAATCTTAAATTAGCATCGATCGAGGTCAGCAATGATAATCTACAGATCAAACTCATCTCAGGTGAGATACCAAGTTTATTCAAAATATCTCTTAAGTAGAGGATGATTTCGATTAAAAGGGTCAACAGCTGAACGCGGTTGACCTTTTTATTTTGGCTTCTTTTATAAAATAAAAGGGTAAACAAATTTTAAATAATGCTCGCCAGTTTCCTAATTTAATCCTTTTTTATTATCCTGATTAACGGCATAGACCTGAAAAGCCTTTCTTAATGGGCTGTTACCTTCGTTAGAATCGACCTTATTTGACTTATATTCATCTCCTAGATCGGTAATCATCACATCGTTAGGAGCTCAAAGCGGATTATTAAAATCATCATCTTTCTTCTCGTTATCGATATTTGACTCATTTTCTAAGGGAAGATTACCTATGGCTTTATGAAATTTAGTCTTAATATTTGCAATTCCTTGCTGATATCAAGAGGCTTGCCAGCATTGGCAAGTAACGTTAGATTCCATGGTATTTCAACAATTATGCTCGTAAGCCCGCCTAGTAATATGAAAGAATCATGGACGCCAAGGGAAAAGGTTTGAGCTATTTTTAATCTGAGTTTAATCTACAAAAATACACATACTAGATTTCAGAAGGATTATTGGCGGAGTGTTAGTAACGTAAATCGAATTTTATAAATCAAACTGTTCCGTTAAAAGTCTTGCCCCGATTACCGTCATTGAAATTTTATCATTTGCGTTCAAATTGCTTAAAATTACCACTCCACGTTTTCTATCTTGAGTAAACCCTATATAGCTGTTGAAATCGGTAATCGCACCATTATGCCAAATGATATCGTTCTTATTGTCCAACATCCAAGTCATACCTACACTGTCCATACGAATATTCATGGCTTCGTAGTCTGCTCGGTTAACATTTATATCTTTTATTCTGGAGTAAGTCATCGGCAAATATGAAATGGTATTATTCATATATATCTGCAAATAAGTTGCCATACTTTCAATATTTGAAATAATTGAACCTGCTGGAATATAACCGTCGTTTTGTTTCCACTTCCAATACTTATCGAGATTACCGTTTTGCTTTGCTGCCTGCGTATTTGGCAAGTGTAAGTCATTACGGATAAAGTCATCCATAATGTTTGTAAAAATATCGCTATAGATGCTCTCCAAAACAAGCCCTAAAACCGATATGCCGAAATTAGAATATACAAACGGATAATCTTTATTTTCAAGCACAACCTGCTGTACTGTGTGAAGAATTCTATCTTTGCTTATTCCATAAAAATCATTTGTGATATGCGCAAATTTGTTGCCGATCATAGAACTTTCAAAATAATAAGCAGCGTATCCAGAAGTATGCGTTAAAAGCCGCTCTATTGTCGGATAGTATTTATCATTTCCCAAACGGAGATATTTCGCAATACTGTCGGTCAAATTTAGTCTATTTTCACTTATGGCTTTTGCACATAATGCCCCGACAAAAGTTTTACTGATCGAACCGATTTCATAATCGTATATGTTTTTTTCTTGGCCGCTTTTACCATAGATATGGTATGTAATTTCACCGTTTTCAATGAGTGCAGCACTTATTTTAGTGTTTTTATCTGAACAACAATTTTCAATCATATCCAATGGTGACATATTTTTAAGCTTGCCGAAATTGCTTTGTTGATAAACAAGCAGTCCACCCCAGGTGCCAACAAAAATCAAAGCTACACTCAATAATAACGATGTAACCGAAATAATCGTTTTCTTTTTTATTTTCGGTTCGTCCGTATTTTCCGCCCTTGCGTTCTTTATAGAAATAAGAATATGCGTTACGGCGAAAACAACGGCAAACACAAATAGAGGAATACTGGCAATAAGTATGCTTGATCCAATAAAAATTAATGACGGTATTATAGAAAGCAACAGAGATTTTACGATACCGTTTTTATTCCACAGCACAATCCAAGATATGCAATATCCCAAAAGCAAAACGGCATTGAGGATTATGTAAAATATTTCCCCGAAAGAAAACCAAAAGCCGATATATGTGTATGGAATATTGAATATCATCAGGGCAAAACTGGCATACCTGCCGATTTGCTCAAAAATAATAGCTGTCCTGTTATTGTAAAAGGTCCCTTGATCTTTGTGCTTTACTGCATAAATTATATTAGGAATCATGATGACTGCCATTATGGCAAGTCCGTAGTAATTAAACCAATTCATGGAAAAATTATATCAATGGCCTTCATGAACGACAATATGCGACTTAAAAGTAACTAACTTACATATTTTTCAAGCTTATAAAAGATTTATGTACTAAAAAAGACCCCGATATCTTTTATCGAGGCCTATATGGCTTATTTCCTACTAGGAAGTTTAGCCGTGGATGCGAACTCTTGCATATATAGTATCAAAGCTCGCATGGCAAACCGATTGGTGA